>JBGAIL010000138.1:0-12969 GCA_044225565.1 Steroidobacteraceae bacterium
CATGCCGGTGGGGCAGTTCACCATCGTGTCCGGTCCCGCGCTCGCATCCTTCGACACTTTCGAGATCACCGTTCGCGGCAAGGGCGGCCATGCGGCCATGCCGCAACGGACGATCGATCCCGTCGTGGTCGGCTCGCAGCTCGTCTCTGCGCTGCAGACCATCGTCAGTCGCACGGTCGATCCGCTGGATTCGGGAGTGGTCAGCGTCACCAGCATGCATGCCGGCGAGACGTGGAACGTGGTGCCCGATACCTGCGTGCTGCGGGGATCGGTGCGCGCCTTCGACGAGAAGGTGCGCGGCACCATCGAGGAAAAGCTGAGGTCGCTCGCGACCGGCCTTTGCGCTTCCTTCGGCGCCAGCGCCGAAGTGAGGTACGAGCGCCGTTATCCCGCCACGGTCAATGCCCCCCGGGAAAGCGCCCTGGCCCGCGCCATGGCGGCTCGCGAGTTCGGCAACGAGCGCGTCGTGGCCGACGCGCGGCCGCTCATGGCATCCGAGGATTTCGCGTTCATGCTGCGCGCGAAGGCCGGGTGCTTCGCGCTCACCGGCAACGGCGCCGGAACGCCCGGCGCTCCCTGCGAGCTCCACAATCCGCGCTACGATTTCAACGACGACGTGCTCGGCTGGGGCGCCACCTATTGGGTCCGCCTCGTGGAGCATTCGCTGCCGCCGGGGGAATCGCGATGAGCACGCTGGACGTCCGTCGCTTCATCGACGAGCGACCGTTCGGAACCTATCAGCGGGGCATCATCGCGCTGTGCACGCTGCTCTGCATGGTCGACGGCTTCGACGTGCAGGCCATCGCGTTCGCCGCGCCGGCCATCGCGCGGGACTGGGGCATCGATCCGAAATCCTTCGGGCCCGTGTTCGGGGCCGGCCTCTTCGGGCTCACGATCGGCGCGCTGGTCGCGGGCACCGTCGCGGACCGCATCGGCCGGCGTCCGGCGCTGATCCTGAGCGTGATCGTGTTCGGCATCTTCAGCCTGCTCACGCCGGTTGCCGCCGACGCGACGCAACTCGCCCTGCTGCGCTTCGCCACGGGCCTCGGGCTCGGTGGCGCGGTGCCCAACATCATCACGCTCACCTCGGAGTATGCGCCGGAGCGGCTGCGTGCCACGGTGGTCACTGTTACCTTCTGCGGCTTCCCACTCGGCGCGACGATCGGCGGTCTGCTGAGCGCGTTGCTGATGCCGCATTGGGGCTGGCAGGCCGTGTTCTACATCGGAGGCATCGCGCCGCTGCTCATGGCGGTCTGGCTGGCGCGCAGCCTGCCGGAGTCCGCGCGCTTCCTCGTGGTTCGCGACTATCCGGTCGAGCGCATCAAGAAGGTGTTGAGCGCCATCGACCCACGGGCGAACCTCGCGGCTTACACGGCCTTCACGCTCGGTGAAGGCAGCGCTGCTGCGGGTGGCACCCAGGTGGCTCAGCTGTTCCGCGAGGGACGCGCGGCCCGCACGCTGCTGCTGTGGCTGATCTTCTTCATGAACCTGCTGGCCATGTATTTCCTGGTGAACTGGCTGCCCATCCTCTTCCAGCGTTCGGGCTTGAGCCCCGAGCGGGCCATCTTCGCCACCATCGTCATGAACGCGGGCGGCATCGCCGGCGGTCTCGCGCTGGGGCGCGCCATCGATCGGCTCGGCGCGCGCGGAGTGCTCATCGCAGTCTCACTCTGTGCGACCGTGCTCGTCGCAGCGACGGGATTCTTCGGTGGGGAGATGGCGGTGCTCGCCGTCCTGGTGTTCTTCGTCGGCTTCTGCGTGGTCGGCGGCCAGATGGGATTCAATGCGTTCGCCGCGAGCGCCTATCCCACTTCGATGCGCGCGACCGGCGTCGGCTGGGCTCTGGGCGTGGGGCGCATCGGCTCGGTCATCGGGCCCGTCGCCGGTGGCGTGCTGCTGATGGCGGGAGCTTCGCTGCGCGACATCCTGCTCATCTGCTCCGTCGCGCCGCTGGTTGCCGCGTTGGCGCTCGTGGCCTTGCGAACGCGCTGACGTGCAGCTGCGCGGTCGACTGCGCAGCGGAGCGCGTTTGCCTTCGGGGCGAGCGTGATTCCAGCGTGTCTTTCAGCCCGGCGCCCGGTTGATCGTGGCGGTCAGCCCTCCGTCCACGACGATTTCCGTGGCGGTGATGTAGGCCGCGCGATCGGATGCGAGGAAGCAGGCCGCGTGAGCGATGTCGAACGCGCTCGCCATGCGGCCCAACGGCACCTGCGCGGCACGGGTTTCCTTCATCTCCTGCAGGCTCTTGCCGCCGTAGGTCCCGGACAGCGTCTTTTCGATGCGCGGAGTGTCGACGAGCCCCGCGACGATGGAATTGGCGCGGATCCCGTGCTTCGCATTCTCGACGGCGATGAGCCGCATGAACTGGATCGCCGCCGCCTTGGTGGCGCCATAGGCGAGATGCGGGAAGCCCACGTCGCGGATGCCGGCGATCGAGGAGGTGGCCAGGATGACGCCGGACCTCTGCGCCCTCATGGCGGGCAGCGCCGCCGAAGTGGCCACGTGGAGCGAGGTGAGATTCGCGTCGCTGATGCGCCGCCACTCCGCCGGGCTGGTTCCCTCGGACGGGCCGACCTTTCCGAGGCCGACGTTGCAATGGAGGATGTCGAGACGCCCGTGGCGTTTCACGACCTCGTGGACGAGCTGCGACAGCCGGGCATCGTCCAGCACGTCGCAGGCCTCGGCTTCGCCCGCCAGCCCTTCCGCCTTGACGAGGGCCAGCGATTCCTCCGCCGAGCGGAGATTCACGTCGGCGATCACCGTGAGCGCGCCTTCGCGCGCGAAGGAGACGCTGATGGCCTTGCCGATGCCCCAGCCCGGGCCGATGGATCCGCCGCCGAGCACCAGCGCGACCTTCCCCGCCAGGGATCCCGTGCTCATGGCTCGCCGCTCCGCGTGTCTCCAGTGATGT
Organism: Steroidobacteraceae bacterium; assembly: GCA_044225565.1. Lineage (GTDB taxonomy): Bacteria > Pseudomonadota > Gammaproteobacteria > Steroidobacterales > Steroidobacteraceae > CAVXAE01. The sequence goes on from JBGAIL010000138.1 coordinate 2,912, forward strand.
AAAAAATGATATAAAAAATTCGCGGGCTGAATAATATATATTTTGATTACAGAACCATGATGCTCGCAGAGCGCGACATGCCGTCTCCCACCACGGGTCCCACCGTCGCCGATCTCATCGTCGCGGCGATCTCCAGATACCCGGACAGGCCGGCGTTCGCCAACGACGAGGCATCCCTCTCCTATCGGGAGCTCGGGCGGCTCATCAGCCGCATCGCCCAGTATTTCGACCGCCTCGGCCTGCAGCCCGGGGACGTCGTGGCGCAGCTCGGCGTCAACCGCTTCGAGGTGTTCGCGGTCGTGGCGGCCGTCTACCTGCGCGGCCTGCGGTCGGTCACCCTGCACGCGAAGGCCAGCGAGGCGGATCACGAGTTCATCCTGAACGACTGCGGCGCGGCAGTCGTCATCGTCGACGAATATCACCGCGAGCGTGGCGAGGCGCTGCGCGCGCGCTGCGGCAAGGTGCGCGCGTGGCTGGCGTTGGGGGAGATCCCCGGGCTCACCGAGCTGCGGGAAGCGATCGAGGAATTCGAGCCGCGGCCGTTGCGGGCCCGCGGCGAGTGGGAAACCGTGATCCGCGTGGCCTACACCGGCGGCACCACCGGGCGGTCCAAGGGCGTGATGCTCTCGAATCGCGCACTGGTCACCAATGCGCTCCTGGACCTTTCGACGAAGGACTGGCCGGCTGGGGCCCGGTACGCGTGCCCCGCGCCGATCTCGCACGGAGGCGGCTCGCTCGTGCTTCCGACCCTGATGCGCGGAGGGTGCGTCACGTTGATGCGCGCCTTCTCCGCGGACGCGCTGATCGATGCGATCAACGCATATTCCTGCAACGTCACCTGGCTCGTCCCGACCATGCTCTACGCCTTGCTCGACAGCCCGCGGGTTCGCGAGGTCGACTGGTCGAAGTTCCATTCCCTCGTCTACAGCGCCGCGCCGACGGCTCCCGCACGCATCCGGCAGGCTTTGAGCATCATGGGTCCCATCCTCGTCCAGAGCTATGGCCAGACCGAAGCGCCGAACTCCGTCCTGATCCTGGATCGTGCCGATCACGCCGGGCTGGACGATTCCCAGCTGGCCGCGGCAGGGCGTCCTTATCCGCTGATGCGCGTGGCGCTCCTCGACGAGAGCGGGGTGGAGGTGGAAGAAGGCCAGCGAGGGGAGATCTGCGTGCGCGGCCCGCTGCTGATGTCCGGCTATCTCAACAACGAGACGGAGACCGTCGCGGCCCTCGCCGGCGGCTGGCTGCACACGGGAGACATCGCCTTCAAGGGCGAGGATGGCCTCTACTATATCGTCGACCGCAAGAAGGACCTGATCATCTCCGGAGGATTCAACGTGTATCCGAAAGAAGTCGAGGATGCCATCTGCAGCCACGCCTCGGTCGCTTCTGCCGCAGTGATCGGAATTCCGGACGCCAGGTGGGGCGAGGCCGTCATCGCCTATGTGCAGCTCAAGGAGGGTGTCGCAGCGACCGGGGAAGAGATCTCCGCCCTGGTGAGGCAGGCCAAGGGGGCGGTTGCAGCGCCCAAACGCGTGGAATTCGTGAAGTCGCTGCCGCTCACGGCGCTCGGCAAGATCGACAAGAAGGCCCTGCGCTCGCGGCACTGGCAGGCGTCGGGCCGTGAAGTGAACTAGGGGATCATCCAGCGTGTACATCTGCGGCGCCTACGAGCATCCCACCCGTCATGCCCCGGACAAGTCCGTCGCACAACTGCATGTCGAGTGCGCGCTCGGGGCGGTCGCCGATGCTGGCCTCACGCTGGCCGACGTGGACGGATATTTCTGCGCGGGAGACGTTCCCGGCGGCACACCGCTCGTGATGGCGGAGCATCTCAACCTGCGCTTGCGCTGGCTCGACGGCACGGAGATCGGCGGATGCTCGTACATAGCGCTCGTGGAGCACGCCGCGGCGGCCATCGCGGCGGGCAAGTGCTCGGTCGCGCTGATCACATTGGCCGGCCGCCCGCGCAGCATCGGGCAGTCCATCGGCGTGAAGCCCAGGGCAATCAGCCCCGAGCGTCCCGAAGCGGCGTTCGACGGCGCGAGCCAATGGACCATCGCCACCGTGTACGGCATGGCCGCCCAGCGGCACATGTTCGAATTCGGGACGACGCCCGGGCAGCTCGCCAGTGTGAAGGTCGCGGCCTCCCTCCATGCGCAATACAACCCGAACGCCTTTCTGCCGAAGCCGGTGACGGTCGAGGACGTGCTGGCTTCGGAGATGATCGCGGACCCGCTGCACAAGCTGGATTGCTGCGTGATCACGGACGGCGGTGGCGGCATCGTGGTGACCAGTCGCGAGGTCGCGCGCACGCTGAGCCGCCCCGCCGTGAAGATCATCGGCAGCGGCGAGACGGCGCACACCAACCGCGGCGGTCGAGTGGATCTCACGGTGACGGGAGCGGTGGAATCCGGCCGGATGGCTTTCGAGCAGGCGGGCCTCGGGCCCCGCGACATCCACTATGCTTCGATCTACGACAACTTCACCATCATGGTGATCCTGCAGCTCGAGGATCTCGGCTTCTGCAAGAAAGGGCACGGCGGAGGCTTCGTCGCCGAAGGGAATCTGATCTCCGGCAAGGGGCGGCTGCCCTGGAACACGGATGGCGGCGGGCTGTGCAACAACCACCCGCAGAATCGCGGAGGCATCACCAAAGTGATCGAGGCCGTGCGGCAGTTGCGCGGCGAGGCGCATCCTGAAGTGCAGGTCGCGAACTGCACGCTTGCCCTCGCGTCGGGCCCTGGTCTGGTGCTCGGTGGCGCGCATGCGCACGCCACCCTGATTCTCGAGAGGGAATGACGATGGCTGCCTCGTTCCTCGAAGATCCGTACGTCGTCGCCCATCCCGAGAATCTTCCGTTCTGGGAGGCGGCCGAGCAGGGCAGCCTGCTCGGCAAGCGATGCGAGAGCTGCGCGGAGTTTCACTGGCATCCGCGAACGCTCTGTCCATTCTGCGGCAGCCTGCGAACTCAGTGGGCTCCTCTCAGCGGCCACGGCAAGCTGTATGCGTTCTCCACGCTGAGACGGGCCCGGGTGCCCTACACGGTGGCCTACGTGCAGCTCGACGAAGGGCCGATACTCCTCACGCAGCTGGTCGACGCAGGTGACGTCGAGCCGACCATCGGCATGCCGGTGACGGTGGTGTTTCATCGCACCGAAGAAGGCCGCTGCGCGCCCCGATTCACGCCGAGGCCGCAATGAGCAAACCGTTCCTGGATTCTTCCGCTCTCGTCACGGGAGGCGCCTCGGGGCTGGGGTTGAGCACCGCGAGCGAGCTCGTGCGTGGTGGTGCCCGGGTGGTCATTCTCGATCTGCCTTCATCCAGAGGTGCCGAGGTCTGCGCTGCGCTCGGGCCTGCAGCGAGCTTCTGCCCCGGCACGGTGCTGGAGGAAGGCGACGTCCAGCGAGCGGTGGATCTGGCGGGCGAGGCGGCGCCATTTCGCTGGCTGGTGCATTGCGCTGGTCGCGGCGCTCCGGTGCGCGTGGTGGAAAAGGATGGCGCTGCGGGCTCGCTGAGCAAGTTCTCCGAAGTCATCCAGCTCAACGTGGTGGGGACGTTCAACGTGTTGCGCCTGGCTGCGGCCAGCATGGCGCGACAGGTCCCGCGCAGCGAGAGCGGGCAGCGCGGTGCGTGCGTGCTCACGGCATCGATCGCCGCTTTCGAAGGCCAGGTCGGCCAGATTTCCTACAGTGCGGGCAAGGCCGCCATCGTCGGCATGACTCTGGTCGCTGCGCGCGACCTCGCCGATCGAGGCATCCGTGTCAACACCATAGCACCCGGGCTGTTCGACACGCCGATGCTGGGCCGCCTGCCCGAGAAGGTGAGGGCGGGCCTGACTGCAGTCGCCGCGTTTCCCGCGCGCTTCGGCCGGCCGAGTCGCCCAGCTGGCGCTCCATCTGCTGCAGAACGAGATGCTCAACGGCGAAACCATCCGCCTCGATGGCGCTATCCGCATGCCGGCGCGATAGCTTCCGCCATCCGCAGGCTCCGCCGCAGTTGCCTCGATGCCTGCAGCAGGAAGAGCGAGGCCAGCAGCGTGGTGAAGGTGCCGATGAGCAGCGCGTATCGCAGGGACTGCGGGCCCAGGGCGGGCTTGAGCAGGTCGCTCACGAACCCGACGGTCAACGGCCCCAGGCCGAGCGCGATCATGTTGTAGATGAAGAAGAGCAGCGCCATGCTCTGGGCTCGCATGTGCGAGGGCGTCATCCGTTGCACCAGGGCGGTCGAGGGTCCGAGGTAAGCCGCGCTCGTCAGCCACGTGACTGTGCCGGCGGCGAACAGCAAGCCGAGATTCGATGTGAGCAGCAGCACGACGCTGAAGGGCGCGGAGAACGCCAGAGCGATGGCCGGCAGATACAGCTGCCATCGGACGTCGCTCGCGCCATACCGGTCGGCGAGGCGGCCGGTGACGTAAGTTCCGGCAGCCCCGAAGATGCCGGACATCAAGGCCATCGCCACGCCGATCTCGGCGGTCGAGAGGTGATGCGTGTTGAACAGGAAGGTCGGCAGGAAGTAGACGTAGGCGTACCCGCCGAAGGACTGCATCGCTCCGGCCAGCGCGATCCATTTGAAGGCCGGCAGCCGCATCAGATGTCTGGTGGTGTCCAGCAGGTTGGCGCGACCGGCAGCCTCGCTCGGTGTCGAGGGAGTGCTGCGCGGAGGCTCCCTTACCGTCAGCAGCACGATCGCGACGAGCGCGAGGCCGGGGATTCCCGCTGCGAAGAACGCGGCACGCCATCCGTAGTGCTGCGCGATCCAGCCCCCGCCGAAGTAGGCGAGGAGCAGGCCCACGTTGAGCCCGGAGAAGTAGAACGCCATGGCCGACGCACGCTTCTCGGGCGGATAGAGGTCGCTGATGATGGCGTTGGCCGCCGGCCCGGTGCCTGCTTCGCCGATCCCCGTCCCCAGCCGAGTCAGGAGCAGATGCCAGAACTGGGTCGCGAAGCCGGACAGCACGGTCATCGTGGAGAACACGGCGAGCGATGCCGCGATGATGTTGCGCCGGTTGATGCGGTCGGCGAGCACGGCGAGCGGCAGGCCCACCAGGCCGTAGAAGACCGCGAAGACCGTCCCGGACAGCAGCCCCAGCGCCGTGTCGCTGAGCTCGAAGTCCTTCTGGATGAGCGGCAGCAGCAGGCCGAGGATCTGCCGGTCGACGTAGTTGACGACGAAGACCAGCGTCAGGACGACGAGAATGCGGGTGCGGTGCCGGACCACTGTAACAGAATAATCTTTTTTCATTGTTGACAACAAAAGGGAATCATCATTCCATTGGGCCCATGTCGTCCAGTCCACGTTGGGTGCGGCGTCCCGCAGGCTCGAACTGGGGAGAGTGGGGCGCCGACGACCAGCTCGGCCGCCTGAACCTGCTCACGCCGCGCAAGGTGCGCGAAGGCGTCGCCGAAGTGAAGGAGGGACTCAGCTTCTGCCTGAGCCTGCCGCTCGACATCCCCGGCGGGAATCTCCTCAACGAGCGCCGCCATCCGCCGCGGCTCACCCCCAACCTGCGAAACGGCAGTCCCAACCTCAACTACGTGATGGCGAAGGACAAGCCGCTCTCCACCGACGTCCTGAGCGACGACACGGTTCTGCTCCATACGCAGTACTCGACGCAATGGGACGGGTTGGCGCACGTCGGTGCGCTTTTCGACGCAGACGGCGCCGGCCGTTCCGAAGCCATGTACTACAACGGCTATCGTGCCGGCACGGACGTCTTCGCAGGCGGCTATGTGGTCGACGATGCGGGGCGCAGGGTTTCCGCTCTCGGCATCGAGCGGATGGCGCAGACCGGAGTGCAGGGGCGCGGCGTGATGATCGACCTGCATCACCACCTGGGTGACGCGCGAGTACGCGTGGGTTACGACACTCTCATGCGGATACTCGACGCGGATCGGGTGGAGATCGACACGGGCGACATGGTGTGCCTGCACACGGGCTTCTCGGAAATCGTCCTGTCGCTGGCGGGCCGCCCCGATCCGGGGACGCTGGGAAATTCCTGCGCGGTGCTCGATGGGCGGGATGAGCGGCTGCTGCGATGGATCGGCGACAGCGGGCTGAGCGTCATCGCGTGCGACAACTACGCCGTGGAAGGCCACCCTGCTCAGCACCAGGAAGGGCATTGCTCTGAAGTCCCTCTGCACGAGCTGTGCCTGTTCAAGCTCGGGATCCACCTCGGCGAGCTCTGGCGTCTGACGCCGTTGGCCAGCTGGCTGCGAGAGCACGGACGTTACCGTTTCCTGCTGACCGCGCCGCCGCTGGCACTGCCCGGAGCCATCGGCTCCCCGGTGACTCCCGTAGCGACGGTTTGACTGCCTGCCTCTCGACGCGCGCTCGCGATGTCAGGCGGGCGCCGGCCTGGGGCTCGATTTCCTCGCGGCCCGTTTCGGGCGCTTGCCGGTGTCGCCGGCGGGCTGCTGCTTCGCCACATCGATCGTGACGATGTTCTCGTCCCGGATTTCGTCGAGCTCCTGCACGCGACGTCGTGCGGCCGCCGGCTGGCGGGCCACGATGTGGGCCACCAGCGCCTCGATCTGCGCGACCGCGGGCGCGAGCGTGTCGTAGGGAGAATCCACTTCCACCGGGCTCACGATGACCACCTTCGCGCTCCTGGCGATGGGCGAGCGCCACGTGTCCGTGAACAGCACGATCTGCAGGCCACGCCGGGCCGCCTGCCTGGCGAAACGGATCACGTCCGTCTGGTAGCGACGGTGGTCGAACACGATCAGCGTGTCCCTGGCATCGAGATCCAGCAGCACCTCGCAACTCTCCGCGGACAGGGGCGTGAGGGAAGTCACGCCGGGTCTGAGCTGCACCAGATGGGCCGCGAGCATTCCGGATACATAGCGCGTGAACCGTCCGCCGACCAGCAGCACGCTGCCCTTCGCTTCCATGATCATCCTGGCGGCACGCTCGTAGTTCTGCGGCAGGATCATTCCGGCCGTTGCCTCGACGGCCGAGGCCGCGGAGCGGATGTAGGTTTCCGCGATGCAATGCCCTTTCGCGATGGGCCGCTTGGCTTCCATCATCATGAGCGGCGAGCGCATGCTCGCCTCCACTTCCCCGAGCAGCTTCGCCTGGAAGGCGGGATAGCCGTCGAAGCCGAGCTTCGCCATCAGGCGGATGACGGTCGGATTGCTCACGCCGGCCCGCTTGGCGAGCGCCGCGATGGTGCCGAGGCCGGCGACGGGGTAGTCGGTGAGCAGCACCTGGGCGATCTTGCGCTCGGAGCGCGTGAGGTCCAGGTCGCGGCGGGTGAGCAGGTCGCGGGTTCGCAGTGAGGTGTTCGTGTCCATGGGCAGGGAGCGCGCGGGCACGATACCGATTCGACCGGCGAATCTCCAGTGCCGCCGGGCGCCGGCCGCGATGGCGCACCGGCCCATCGTGCATGGCCGCGGTATGTAATAAAAAAAACAAAAGATGCAATTGACACAAGACAGAAAAACGGGTTCCATTGAGGCGCACTCGAACGTCCGGATCTTCCGTCGGAGGCCCCATGATCCCGAAGCTGTACCCACGCATGGATGCGGTCGGGCTCGCCGAGCTGGTCCGCAAGAAGGAGGTCTCCGCTGCCGAGCTGGTGGAGGCCGCCATCGCGCGCATCGAGGAAGTCAATCCGCACGTGAACGCGGTCGTCCACAAGGCGTACGACTATGCGCGCCGCCTCGCCAGTGCGCCGCTGCCGGCGGGGAAGCTGGCCGGCGTGCCGTTCCTGCTGAAGGACCTCGCCATCGAATGGCAAGGGCTCCCCGTCACCAACGGCAGCCGGTTCTTCGGCAACGATGTCGCGGCATCCAGCTGGATCCTCGCGGACCGGATGAAGCAGGCCGGGCTCATTCCGCTGGGAAAGACCAATGTGCCGGAGATGGGCGGGTGCACCTCCACCGAGCCGCGGTTCTACGGCCCGACGCTCAACCCCTGGAACGACAAGCTCGTGGCCGGCGGCTCGAGCGGGGGTTCCGCTTCGGCGGTGGCCTCCGGCATGGTGCCGATGGCCGACGCCAGCGACGGCGGCGGCTCCATTCGCATCCCGGCCGCGCTCAACGGGCTCGTCGGCCTGAAGCCCTCGCGAGGCCGCATCACTCACGGGCCCATGATGGTCGACTTCTGGTACGGGGCGGCCGTTTTCCTCTGCGTGTCCCGCACGGTGCGCGATACCGCTGCGTATCTCGACGCCGTCGGCGGTTCGCTGCCCGGCGAGCCTTACGGCCTGGACATGCCAGCGAGCTCCTACAGCTCGTTGCTCGGCGCGCCCGTGCAACCCCTGAGAATCGGCTTCGTGACGAAAGAGCCCGATGGCACGCCGCTCGCCGGCGAGATCAAGGCCGGCGTGCTGAACGCCGCCAAGGCGTGCGAACGGCTCGGCCACCGCGTCGAGGAGTTCGATTTCAAATTCGACGTCGGGCGGATGAACGCGCTGTTCCCCCGCATCACGGCGACCCTGAACGCCGGCTTCCTCGATGCGGTGGCCAGCGCCAGGGGCGTGACGCTCTCGGAGAAGGATCTCGAGCCGCCGACATGGGCCTCTTACCAGGCAGGCCGCAGCCTCACGGCCATCGATCATGCCAACGACGTCGAGGGCATGCGTGCACTGGCGCGTGACATGGTGCGCGCACAGGCAGGTCTCGACGTGCTCATCACGCCGACGTTGCCGGATCTACCGCACCCGCTCGGATGGTTCCGCGCCGTCGACCAGGACAAGGCGGAATTTTCCAGACGCCTCCTGCGCGACATCGTCTTCACGGCTCCGTTCAACCTGACGGGCCAGCCGGCCCTGTCGCTGCCCCTGCACATGGCCGGCCCGGACGTGCCCGTCGGAGTGCATTTCGCGGCGAAGCTCGGCGATGAGGCCACGCTGATCGCGCTCGCGGGCCAGCTGGAGCAGGCGCAGCCGTGGAAGGACCGGCTCCCCGCGAAGTTTTTCGACTGACGGTCGGCAGGTCCACGATGACGACGCTGGTCTCGGGAAGCGCGCTGCGGAGAGCGGGCGCGCTGTCGTCCTTCGCAGCAGGCCTGCTGTTCAATCTGCAGGCGATCGCGCAGGAGCCGCCGTGGGTCGCGGAGGACGGCACGCTGCACACGCCGGGGCTCACCATTCCTCCGTCGGACCTCTGGAGCGCGGAGTTCGGCAAGTTCTACGCGAAGGCGGCGCTCGAGAAATTCCGCAAGCCGTTCTACTCGGTGCCCGCGAAAGACGCGCCACCGGCCGAATGGGACGCGTTCTTCGCGTGGAACGAGCAGGAGATCGCGGAGCCGCTCGCCTGGAATCTCGCGCACTATCCCGTCGACATCCAGGAGACCCGCCTGGCCGGAGTGCCCGTCGCCGTCGTCACGCCCAAAGGCGGCGTCGCGCCGCGCAACGCGAAGCGCGTCCTCATCAACCTGCGCGGCGGCGGCTTCATATTCAATCACGGCCTCACCTGGGGGAAGCTCGAGTCGATCCCCGTCGCTTCCCTGGGAGGGTTCAGGGTGATCACGGTGGACTACCGGCAGGCGCCGAAGTATCGGCACCCGGCCGCCACCGAGGACGTGGAGCTCATATATAAGGAGTTGCTCGAGCAGTACCGCCCCGGGGCCATCGGCATCTATGGGTGTTCCGCCGGCGGCTTTCTCACGGCCCAGGTGGCCGCCCGTCTGCAGAAGAGCGCGCTCCCGCGGCCGGGCGCCATCGGCATTCTCTGCGCGGCGGCGGGATCATTCGAGAGGCTCGGGGATTCGAAGCTGTGGGGACCGGGCATCGTGCCCGGTATGCAGTTCACTCCGCAGATGCTGCAGGCCGCGAAGCCCGGCCGATGGTACATGGAAGGGACCGATCTGCGCGATCCGCTGGCCTATCCGGCCTCGTCGGACGATGTGCTGGCGAAGTTCCCGCCGACCCTGTTGCTGGTCGGCACGCGCGAGCTGGCCATGAGCGCGGCCATCGCCACGAACACGCGGCTCCTGAGGCTGGGAGTGGATTCCACCATCTACATGATGGAAGGGGCGCCGCATGCCTCTCACGTGCTGGCCGTGGGAACTCCTGAAGCGAAGGACGCGAATGCCTACATCGCCACGTGGTT
>JBGAIL010000139.1:0-16321 GCA_044225565.1 Steroidobacteraceae bacterium
GCTCGCCGCGCTTCTCGAGCACCTTGTCGATCAGGCCGTAGCGGATCGCCTCCTCGGAGGCCCTGAAATTGTCCCGGTCGGTGTCGATCTTGATCTTCTCCACGCTCTGGCCGGTGTGCTGGGCAAGGATTTTGTTCAGTCGGTCACGGGTGCCGAGCATCTCCCGGGCGTGGATTTCCATGTCCGCCGCCTGACCCTGGAAGCCCCCCAGGGGCTGGTGGATCATCATGCGGGCGTGCGGGAGGCAGAAGCGCTTGCCCTTGGTGCCCCCGGCGAGCAGCACGGCGCCCATGCTCGCCGCCTGGCCTATGCAGATGGTGCTCACGTCCGGCCGCACGAACTGCATGGTGTCGTAAATGGCCAGGCCCGAGCTCACTATGCCCCCCGGCGAGTTGATGTACAGGGCGATGTCCTTCTCGGGGTTCTCGGACTCGAGGAACAGCATCTGGGCCACGATGATGTTCGCCATGTAGTCGTCCACCGGACCGACCACGAAGATCACCCGCTCCTTGAGGAGACGGGAGTAGATGTCATAAGCCCGCTCGCCGCGCGCGGTCTGCTCGACGACGATGGGGACCAGGTTCAGGGCTCTCTCGTTCATGGCGTCTGCTCTCCGGGCTGCGCGCCCGCCTGCTTGCCGAAGCCCGTGAGCTCGCTGAAGCTCTGGGCCTTCTCGTTGATCGTAGCGCGCTCGAGGACCCAGTCCAGGGCCTGGTCCTCGAGGACCGCCGATTCCACGCTGCGCATGGCGTCGGCGTTCTGCAGATAGTTGCGGCGCACTTCGTCCGCATTAGGGTAAGCGGCCGCGATTTCGTTCACTCGATCGAGCACTCGCTGCCGGTCCGGCTTGATGCCGGCATTGCTGACGAGGGCGCCGAGCAGCAGCCCGAGCGCCACGCGGCGGCGGGCCGGCTCCTCGAAGGGCTCGCGGGGCGGCAGCTGGCTGACGTCCTTCGCGCCCATGCGGCGCCCCATGTCGAGCTGCATGTGCTGCACCTGCTCGTCCAGGAGCGAGCGCGGCACCTCGATGGCGTTGTCGCGATGGAGGGCGTCCATCACCTGAGCGCGCAGGCGCTCACGCGACAGATTCTGCACCTCGCGCTCCATGCTTTCCCGCACTTCGGCACGCAGAGTCTCGAGGTTGCCGTCCTGCACCCCGAAGGAGCGCATGAACTCCTCGTCGAGGGCGGGAAGGCTCTGCTCCTCCACCTTCTTGATGGTGAAGTGCATCTCGGCGCTCCGGCCGGCCAGCTGGGGGGCCGCCGGGTCGGCCGGCAGCGGCATGGTGATGGTCTTCGCCTCGCCTGCGGAAAGACCTTTGACGGCATCGTCGAGCTGCGGCACCACCCGGCCTTCGCCGACGACGAAGCTCGCGTCCTGATCGTGCTTGTGGGCCTGCTCGCTGCCGTCGTCCGCGTGCATGTGATAGTCGAGCGTGACGCGATCCGTGTCGCGGGCGGCTCGACTTGCTTCGGTGAAGATCGGGCGCTGCCTGCGCATGCTCTCCACCATGGCATCCACGTCCGCATCGGTCACGGCGGCCGTGGGCTTCTCGAGGGCAATGCCTTCGAGCGGCTTGAGCTGCACGTCCGGGAGCACTTCGAAGACCGCGGCGTACTTGAGATCCGAGCCCCGCTCCGTAGCGAGCGGCTCGATGCGCGGACCGCCCGCAGGCCGCAGCTTCTCCTGGGAGATGGCCTCCGCCAGCGTGCTGCGCATGAGGTCACCCAGGACCTCGGCGCGCACCTGTTCGCCATACTGCTTCTGGATCACCTGCATCGGCGCCTTGCCGGGGCGGAAGCCCTTGAGCCGCGCGGTGCGGGAGATCTGCTTCAGCCGCTGGTCGACTTCTCCGTCGACGCGCTGGGCGGGCACGGCGACTTCCAGCCGACGCTCGAGACCGCCGGTCGCGGTCAGGGAAATCTGCATGTCTGGCGATCCTCGATTCAATAACTGGTGCGAAAGGAGAGACTCGAACTCTCACGGGTTGCCCCACCGGCTTCTAAGGCCGACGCGTCTACCGGTTCCGCCACTTTCGCACGCGTTGGGGGGCGCGGATTATAGCCGCGCGCCAAACAGGCGCGCCAAACAGATGAAAAAACGGGGCAGGCGCCGGATCGGCACCTGCCCCGTCGTGCACTGGAGCCGGGCGCAAGGGGCCTGGCCCCTGCAGCCCAGAGCCGGGATCAGCGCTTGTTGGCGAAGTTGTAGCGGAAGCTGACCCGCCACGTCTCGTCGTCGTTGTCCACCTCGACGCCCGCGCCGAGAGCGAAGGCCGGAGTGAAGTAATACCGGCCGCCGACGTCGAAGTAAGTGTTGTCGCCGGCGTCGTTCAGATCGACGTAGTTCACGCCGCCCTCGAGCTCGAAGCCGGAACCGACGCGGCCGCGCAGGCGGGCGCTCAGCTTGTAGCCGTCGTCGCTGCCCACCTCGTAATCGGCATTCACGTAGGAGAGCGTGCCGATGGCGTCGATGGCCGGGTTCAGCGAGTAATTCAGGCCGAGCCCGACCTCATAGGCCTTGAGGTCGCCGCCGCCATCGAAGCTGCCGTCGCTGTAGCTGGCGAAGCCGTGCAACAGGTCGGTGAAGCCATACGAGCCCTTGATGTCGAAGCCGTCGAGATCGACGTCGTCCGCGTTGAAATAGCCCGCCTCGACGTAGGTGTAGCTCAGGTCATCGGCCATCGCCTGTTGAGCCAGGCCGAAGGCCACGATCGATCCGAGCAGGATGCTGTAACGCATTAAACACTCCATTAGGAAATTGACACGATTGCCGCCGCCCGACGTCGTAGATGAGCAACACCGGTGACGCGAGAGCCCAGGCCAAGGGCCGGCCCGGCTGCGGCGGCGCGCATTCTAGTGATATCGAGTGGTTGCGCCAGTCTTGACAGCCATGGCATCAACAGGTTCTAGCACCACTGTAGTTTGTAGGCTACGGTCTCTCAGCCGCCGGTGCGCAGCCGGCCCAGCGCCGCCTCGACGCGCTCGATCTCATCCTGGATGCGATCGCCAGCGCCCGCGCCAGCACGCTGGCCATGTCTTCGTCCAGTCCGCTCGCCTGCTGACGCAAGGCACACCACGACCACCGTGACCGTCGAGTGGATCTCACCGAGACTGCGGTGCAGGTCTTCCAGGGTCCTGCGCCACTCCCTCGCCGGACGGCTCACGGGTACGAGGGCTGGCATGAAGTACGAGGATCGTTATATTCGTGCGCCATGTCGATCCCGGACCTGAAGGATATATCCATCAAGACGGATTCGCCGCGCGTCTCCGTCATGTCGTCAACGTGTCCGGCGGGCCCAGCGCCCTCGCGCGGGCCATCGGGCCGAAGGCGCGGTCCGTAAATGGCTGCGCGCCGAATCCGAGCCGAACGTGAGCGCGACGCGCGCCATCTGCGCGAGCTGCAACGCCAGCCTCGAATGGCTGATCAACGGCGTCGGGGACAGCGGGCTGATCCCCCATGCAGTACGTGAAACCCCTGCCGCCTATCGTCCGCTGCAGGAGATGGACCATCGGCTGCTCGAGGAGATCCTGCTCGCCGTCGAAGAGGCGGCGGAGACGAGCGGCGCCCGAATCGCTACAAACAGAAAATCGGGGATGGTGGCTGCGCTCTACGGCCTGTGTCAGGCGAGCGGCACGGTCGACCGGCACGCGGTCTCGAGGCTGGTGCGACTCGCCGCCTGAGCACGGCGCAGAAATCGGGCGCCGCCGCGATCGCGGGTTTGCTAAATTACCCCGCCTTTAAAATGAGGCAGCCAGGGAGGGGCTCCGGCACACACGTTTGCGCACGAGGCGTAATGCGTTACTCACAAGACAAAGAAAAGAGCGCCGAGCTCTTGCGGCTGGTGCTGCCCCTGATGGCCCGCCAGTCCGCCGCCTTCCATCCCCTGAGCTACGCGCTGTGGTACGAGCACGTCTCGGGCATCAATCCCGCGCTCACCCAGGTGCTCGAAAAAAAGCTGGTGGGCGACGCACCGCTCACCGACGACGAGGTATACCGGCTGCACGCGCAACACATCGTGGCGCGCGACGTGGAAGCGCTGGAGCGGCTGCAGGATCAGTTGCGCATCCTGCTCGCCGAAACGGCGCGCACCGCTGCGGATGCAGGCGCGGAGGCCGGACAGTTCGGCGACGCTCCTCGAATACAGCGGCGAAGCTGGCGGACGCCTCAGCAACGAGAAGGTCCGGGGACGTCGTCGCGGGCTGCTCAGCGAGACCGTGCGCATCCAGGCAGCCACCAGGGTGCTGTCCGAGCGCCTCGAGGCGAGCGCCGAGCAGGTGAACACGCTGACGGACAGGCTCGAGCGCGCCAGGATCGAAGCTCGCTCGATCCGTTGACCGGCCTCCGGGCGAACCGCGCGCGGCCTCAAGGCGCGCGTGGAGCAAGCGTTTCCGGACGGCACGGGGCTGCAAGGCACGGCGCTGCTCGTCGCGGACATCGATCACTTCAAGCGGATCAACGACACGTACGGGCACCTGCTCGGCGACAAGGTGATCCGCGCGGTCGCCCAGGTGCTGCACTCGAGCATCAAGGGCAGGGACACGTCGGCCCGCATCGGCGGCGAGGAGTTCGCCGTGCTCCTGCCCGGCACCACTCTCGGAGGCGCGAAGTCGCTGGCGGAGCAGATCCGGGGCGGCGTGGCCCGCGGCCGCATCCATCGCGGCGAGAAGGACGAGACCATCGGCAGCGTCACGCTCTCCATCGGCGTGGCCGTGGCCGGTCTGGCGGAAACGCTCGAGCAGGTGTTCGCGCACGGCGCGCCGACGCGGCGCTATACGAAGCGAAGCGTACCGGTCGCAATCGCGTGTGCGCTGTCCAGCCTGCCCGAAGCCGCCCAGGTGCGGTCTATTGATTCCCCGTCAGAACCTTGGGTGCGGACGCGTAAGGCGTCCCAGCTGCCGTCGGCAGTCCAGCCACCGTCGACGGGCAACGTTACCCCGTTGACGAACGCGCTGCTCGCGCCGTCTGCGAGGAATGCGATGGCTTCGGCGACGTCCTCAGGCCGTGCGAAACGGGCCATGGGCACACGGTCGACGATGTCCCGATCGGTGTATGCGCCACTGCCCTGATCCGCCACATCCATATCGGTCTTGATCCAGCCCGGGCACACGGCATTCACGCGCACGCCACGCCCACCCCACTCCGCCGCCAGCGTGCGCGTGAGGCCGATGAGCCCGTGCTTCGACGCGTTGTAGGCGCTTCGATGACTCACACCCGCGAGGCCGGCCACCGATGCGACGTTGACGATGCTCCCGGAGCGCCTCTTCAACATTCCCTCACCCAGATGCCTGCACATCAGGAACGGACCGAAGAGGTTCACGTTCATCACCTTCTGCCATTGCTCGGCCGTGGTGTGCTCGGCCGGAACGATCATGCTGATGCCGGCATTGTTCACGAGCACATCGGCCCCACCCAGCTCCCGTTCGACGCGCTGCGCCAGCTGCTCGACGAAGGGCTCCGAGGCCACGTCGCCGCTGACTTCCAGAACCGAGTAGCCTTCGCCCGCAAGCGCGCGCCACGACGGCTTCGAGCGGCTGCAGATCGGCGAGGACGACACGGTAACTCCGGCGCGCCAGCGCGACGGCAGTCGCGAGCCCGACACCTTGCGCAGCGCCAGTAACGACGGCGGTCTTCATCTCGAACGGCTCCGGAAATCCTACGAACGTGGATTGTGACGGAATCCGCCTGGCGCCGCCCGCTCCGAGCGCTGCTCCGCCGGCTTCTGCGCGTGGAAGAGGTTGTACGCCGAGTCCAGCAGCGCGACGTGCGAGAACGCCTGCGGAAAATTTCCCGTGAGCCGCTTTTCCCGAGGGTCGTATTCCTCGGCCAGCAATCCGACGTCGTTGCGCAGCGTCAGCAGGCGCGCGAACAGCGCCTGAGCCTCTTCCTTGCGACCGAGACTGACGTAAGCATCGACCAGCCAGAAGCTGCACGCCAGAAACGCGCCTTCGCCGGGAGGCAGGCCGTCCTCCGTCTCCGTGGTGTCATAGCGGAGCACGAAGCCATCGCGCAGCAGCCGCCGCTCGATGGAGGCCACCGTTCCGGCGAAGCGCGGGTCCTCCGGCTCGATGAATCCCACCGACGACAGCAGCAGCAGGTTCGCATCGAGCTGCTTCGAGCCGTAGGCCTGCACGAAGCTGCCCAGGGCGGGATCGTAGCCCCGCTCGCAGACCTCGCGATGGATGCGATCCCGCAAGGCGACCCAGCGCTCCACTGGCCCTTCGAGCCCGAACTGCCGCGCGCTCTTCACGCCGCGGTCGAACGCGACCCAGGCCATCACTTTCGAGTACGTGAAGTGCTGCGGAGGGCCGCGGATCTCCCACATGCCGCTGTCAGGCTCGCTCCACACCTTCTCCAGGTATCCGAGCAACTGGCACTGCATCGCCCAGCTCGCGGCCATGTCGCCCGGATCGGTCTCGCCGAGGCCGCCCTTGCGGGCCTGGTACAAGGCATCCATCACTTCACCGAACACGTCGAGCTGCAGTTGAGCGTGTGCGGCATTGCCGACTTCACGGGAGAGGACCGCTCGTAACCGGCGAGCCAGGGCACCTCGAATTCCGTGAGACGCCATCACCGGCAATTCCGTACATGATCTGCATCTGGTCGGCGCTGCCGGCGATGGCGCGCACCAGCCACCGGCGCCATTCCTCGGCTTCACGAAAGAAGCCGCCGTTCATGAGCGCGAGCAGGGTCAACGTGGCGTCGCGGAGCCAGCAATAGCGATAGTCCCAGTTTCGCGCGCCACCCATCTTCTCGGGCAAAGAGGTGGTCGGCGCAGCGACGATGCCGCCGGTGGGCCGATAGATCAGCGCCCGCAGCGTGATGAGCGAGCGCCGCGCCGGCGGCCCAGTGATTGCGCACCGTGCTCTGCGCTATCCATTCATTCCAGAATTCTTCCGTTTCCCGCAGCGAACGCTCCACGTCCGGCGGCTCGATCGGCGGCAGGTGCGAAGGCTGATAGGTGAGCGAGAACGATGTGGACTGCCCCGCGCGCAGCTCGAAATCGCTCACCGTGCTGAGCGACTCGCCTCTCATCTCGACGTCACCCCGCACGACGACCATGTCCGGCCCGGCGACGGCCTTGATTGGGTGCGCCCGTCCAGCCGGCTCACCCATGGCACGAGCGTGCCGTAGCCGAACCTCAGGATGAGCTCCATGCACATCCGCACGCGACCGCTCTCACAGCGCACGATGCGGATGACGTCCGAGGCCTCGCCTCGCGGCGGCATGAAATCCACCAGGAGCGCGACACCCGCCGGCGTCTCGAAGCGCGTCTCGAGGATCAGCGTGTCGCCGCGATAGGCACGCGTGACGCGCGTGGGCTGCTCGACCGGCTGGATGATCCAGCGGCCGTTCAGTGGTCACCCAGGAGCGCGGCGAACAGGGCATCCGAATCGAAGCGGGGCCAGCAGAGCCAGTCGATGGAGCCGTCACGAGCGACGAGCGCTGCGGTCTCGCCATCCCCGATCAGCGCATAGTCTTCGATGCGTCCGGCCATGGCCGTCAGCCCACGCAAAAAATATTCCCGTCCCGGTCCGGGCATCCGCGATCCGGCTTCAGGCGACGCCGTCGAGAAAGACCTTGCCGGGATTCAGGATGCCCCGCGGATCCCAGGCCGACTTCACCGCCCGCATCATCGCAACGACCTCGGGGCCGAACTCGGCGACGAGCTTCTCGCGCTTGCCGATGCCGATGCCGTGCTCGCCCGTGCAGGTGCCGCCAGCTGCGTGCGCCCGGGAGATCATCGAGTCGTACACGCGATCCATGCGCTCGCGTTCGTCCGTATTGCCCGGCTCGAGGAGGAACAGTACGTGGAAATTCCCGTCGCCCACGTGACCGACGATCGGTGCGAGCAGTCCCTCCCGATCGATCTCTGCGCGCGTTTCCGCGACCACGTCCGCGAGCGCCGAGATCGGCACACAAACGTCCGCCACGACCGATACCGCACCGGGCCGCAGCGCCAGCGATGCGAAATACGCTGAATGACGGGCCCGCCACAACTGCGTGCGCTCTTCGGGTTTCGTGGCCCAGGAGAATGAGCAGCCGCCGTTGGATGCGGCAATCTCCTGTGCGCGCTCAGCCTGCTCCGCCACGCTGGCCGCAGTGCCGTGAAATTCCAGGAACAGGGTGGGCAGCTCCGCGAGGCCGAGCTTCGAATGACGGTTGCACGCACGCACCTGGGCCTCATCCAGGAATTCCATGCGTGCGAGCGGGGCACCGGATTGGGAAAGCTCCGTCACCGCATCGACGGCGCCGCGCAACGTCTGAAACGCGCACACGGCGCTGCCGACCTCCTCCGGCTGCGGATGCAGGCGCAACGTGAGCTCCGTGATGATGCCCAGCGTGCCTTCGGACCCGACGAACAGCCGGACGAGGTCGTAGCCTGCCGAAGATTTCCGCGCGCGCGTGCCGCAGCGAATGACGGTGCCATCGGCCAGCACCACCTGCAGCGCCATCACGTTGGGTGGCATGCCGCCATACCGAATCGTCGTAGTGCCCGATGCGCGCGTGGATGCCATGCCGCCTAGCGTGGCGTTGGCACCCGGATCCACGGGAAAGAACAGGCCCGTGTCGCGCAGGTAAGCGTTGAGGTCCTCGCGGGTGACGCCCGGCTCCACGACGCAATCACCGTCCTCGGCATGCACCTCGATGATCCGGTTCATCTTCGAGAGATCGATGCAGATGCCGCCGTGCGGCGCGCTCACGTGGCCCTCGAGGGATGTTCCCGCACCGAACGGAATGATCGGGACGCGATGCTCGGCGCACGCACGGACGATCTCGCTGACTTCCTCGGCAGACTGCGGCCACACCACGGCATCCGGCGGAAAGCCCGCATCCAGCGCCTCCCCCGGCCGTGCTGCTCGCGCACGCCGCGCCCGTACTGAGCCGGGATCCGAAGCGCTCGCCAGCCGAGCGATGGCCTGAGCCCCGGCCGCAGCATCGGGCGCGGATGGCGTGCCTGGGATTTTCGTGCTCATGAGCGATGCTGGCCGGTCAATCGGCCAGCAGCGAGTTCAAACGCTTGAACAACGCCTCGAAGCGGCCCAGCGTCCCGGTGTCGATGCGGGTGAGCAGCTTCGTCTGGTTGCGCAGCAGGTGCGCGGCCGGGCGGTATTGATCCAGCGGACGGCCCAGCGCCGCCCTCACCCGATCCACGATCTTCCCGCCTGCGCCGAGCGCCGCCTTGTTCACCGTGCCGGCACCCGACTCGTGCAGCAGGGCCAGGTAAAAATCCTCGTCGAACAGGTCCTCCACGTCCGATTCACTGCGCTGCGTGAACTCGCCGATCTCGACCAGGCTCGTCGTGCCGAGCAGGCGATGTCCGAGCCCTGCATCGTCGCGCGCTTCCCCGCCGACCACCGAATGCAAGAGCGCGGCGACGTTGAGCCGATTTCCATACAGCGCGACGAACGCCGGCACGCGGGCGATGCCGCCCGCCGGCACCAGCACCCAGCGCTCGCTGAGCCCCGTGCGACCCTGCTGCTGCTTCAGGTGATCGCTGAGCATCTGCAGATAGATGACGTCGCTGGGATTGGAGACGATCAGGTTGTCGTTGCCGAGCGCGAGCCCCCGTGCCATCGCGTAGCCTAGCGCGGCCTGGAGCGGGAACACCGTCTCCGGATGATTCCGCCGGATGTCCGTGCTCACGACCGTTCCCGCGTCGTCCATGTCCTCCACCGTGCGCGCCCGCTCGAGCTGCTGCGCCCGGATCATGAACGGAGAATGCGTCGTATAGAGCACCTGGTGCCCGTTCGCCGCGAGCTCCTGGTCGATGAGCTCGAGCAGGTCCGCCTGCCCGGCCGCATGCAGGCTCAGGCCCGGCTCGTCGAGCAGGATGACGAGCTTCTGCTTCATCCTGCGGTAGACGGAGAAGAACGCGAAGAAGGAGAAGAACCAGACGAAGCCGGTGGAGCGCTCGTCGAAGTTGAGCGTCATGCCGTGGCGGGTGTCCTCGACGCGCACCTGCAGCCAGGGCGGCGCGTGCTCCCCCTCGGCCGGCCTCTGGAAATCGGCGTCGAAGGAGACCCGCAGCCTGCGGTTCTGCTTCCAGTACTTGAAAGCCTGCTTGCTCACGTGCACCGCGGCCGCCTCGAGAGCTGCGCGACGCGTCTCGTAGGCCTTCACGGAGAACTCGGTGGTGTCGATGCCGGCGAGAGTCAGCAGCGCCTTCGCGGTGACCTCGTTGCGGTCGAGCTGCTCGAGCTTGCGGCCCTGGATGTACGGAATGGAGAACACGCCGGGCAGCGTGCTGTAGCTGTCGAAATACAGGAACCGGGGTAGCCGTGCGGCGAGCAGATCCATCGCCCGCTCCTGTGCATTCGCCTTCTGCGCGAGCATCGCCTCGTTGAGCTCGAAGGCGAAACTGAGCGTGTTGCCGTACGTGCGCGACACGGAGATCTCGCGGCTCGCGAACGCGCCCTGGCCCAGCTCGGCTTCGAGCGACTGCAGGTCTTCGTCCTCGAGCAGGAAGCGTGCCGTGATAGGCGAGCGTTCGGAGATGCTCTCACGGTCTTCGCTGCGCCGCGCACGGGGATATTCGTGCAGGTCGTCGAACGCGGTGTCCTTGCCCTGCAGCGGATTCAGCTTGTGCAGCGCTTCGAGGAAGGCCGTCTTGCCGCTCTCGTTCTTGCCGACGAGGCAGGTGACCTGAGGATCGATGAGCACCTCGGTCGAGTCATTGATGCATTTGAAGTCCGTGACGCGGGCCGACAGCAGGCGCATGCCGATTCTTCTCGTTCGAATGACGCAGGGCGCGCAGCCTATCATATTGATTCTTATGAAGCCCCCGGCCGCTCCGGGCATCGCGCCGGCAGCCCGTGACACGGAGCGGTGGAGAGCGTAGCGTCTGCGCCTTCCGGCGCTCGAACGAGAACGTACAAACAGCTGGGGAGAGGCCGCCATGGTCCTGGGAATGTCCCTGTCCGCGTTCACTCAGTTCCACGTCGCCTTGAGCCTCATCGGCATCGCGACCGGCTTCGTGGTCCTTTTCGGCATGTGGTCCGCACGCCGGATGGAAGGCTGGACCGCCGTCTTCCTCGCCACCACCGTGGCGACGAGCGTCACCGGCTTCCTGTTCCCGTTCAAGGCGATCGGGCCGCCGCACGTCTTCGGCGTGATCTCCCTGGTGCTGCTCGCCTTTGCCGTGCTCGGGTACTACACCTACAGGCTCGTGGGACGGTGGCGCCGGATCTACGTGATCGGCGCGGTGGTCTCGCTGTACCTGAACGTGTTCGTCGGCGTAGTGCAGGCATTCCTCAAGATTCCGGCGCTCCACGCATTGGCCCCGCAGGGCAGGGAGCCGCCGTTCGCCATCGCGCAGGGGCTCGTCTTCCTGGCGTTCGTCGCGTTCGGCTACCGCGCCATGAAGCGTTTTCACCCGGACAGGGCGGTGACGATCGGCTTCAAGGCTGGGTCGCCAGCCGCGCGCCGGACTGTAATAGACTGCGGCCGCCTGCCGGCGACCGCGCGCCCGTAGCTCAGCTGGATAGAGCACCGGCCTTCTAAGCCGGTGGTCGGGGGTTCGAGTCCCTCCGGGCGCGCCAACTTGTCGAGCAGAGACAATCAGTTACGCTTCGACTCCAGCTCGCCTTCTGCATCTGGCCGGTAGTTGCGGGAGTTTTGCGGGACTTTTCCCCGCAAGCCTTTTCCGCAGCCTTGATCAGGTTGGCCAGCTCGGCGGATAAGTAGAGGGTCGTGATTCGAGCCGACTTGTGCCCTCGACGTGCCACCCTGGTTTTAGTCCCGTTCGGGAGTAGAGTTCGCTTACCAGGAGCGAACCATGAAGGCCAAGAGAAGCTTACCGAGGAGCAGATCATCGCCGTGCTGAAGGAGGCGGAGGCCGGCGCGAAGCCGAAGGAGCTGTGCCGCCGGCATGGGATTTCCGAGCCGACCTATTACAACTGGAAGGCGAAGTACGGTGGCATGACGGTTTCGGAGGTGCGGCGGCTGAAGGAGCTGGAGAGCGAGAACAGCAAGCTGAAGCGGTTGCTGGCGGATGCGGAGCTCGAGAAGGCGGCGCTGAAGGATCTTCTGGGCCGAAATGGTGAGCCCGCAGGTGAAGCGCGAAGCGGTTTCCGTGCTGATGAGGGAGCGGGACTTCGGTGTGACGCGCTTGCGGGCTGGTCGGCCTATCTCGATCGCTGTATCGGTACCGCAGCCGGCGTGAGGCTTTTGCAGGGCTTCGGGAACGGATGTGCGAGATCGCCTCGCAGAAGCGGCGCTACGGCTATCGCCGAGTGTATCGACGGCTGCGTCGCGAAGGCTGGCTCGTGAACCGAAAGCGGGTGTATCGGCTGTACCGGGAGGAGGGGCTGTCGGTGTAGGCGCAAGCGTAAACGCATTGGCCCAGTGGAGCGCAAACCGCTGCCGAAGCCGATCGCGGCGAATGTCAGCTGGTCGATGGATTTTGTGAGTGATGGGTTGGCCGACGGGCGACGCCTGCGGTGCCTGAACATCATCGATGATTGCACCCGGGAGTGCTTGGCTATCGAAGTGGATACCTCGATCACGGGTCGCCGGGTGAAGGCGGTCCTGGAGCGCTTGGCGCAGACGCGTGGGCTCCCTCAGGCGATCACGGTGGATCATGGGCCGGAGTTCGAGGGTCAGGTGCTCGATGCGTGGGCTTACGAAACCCGTGTGCAGCTGTCGTTCATCCGGCCGGGCAAGCCGAACGAGAACGCCTATATCGAGAGCTTCAACGGGCGCTTCCGGGACGAGTGCCTGAACGAGCACTGGTTCGTCACGATGAAGCACGCGAGGGAAGTCATCGAGGGCTGGCGGATCGAATATAACACCGAGCGCGAGCACGGCTCGCTCGGCAAGCGCACGCCGCAGGAGTATGCGCAGATGATTTTGGATCGAGCAGAAAAGACGATATCTTCAACCGCGGACTCTAAGCCCGGACGGGACTAAAAAGGATGTCACGTCGCGTACACTGCGCGCCCCTTTGGATTAAATACCTAGTACCTACCAACTCCGATAGGGACCTTCTCCGCGCTTCCCCTTGAATTACTCATGCTGTACCGCGCCATAAGATTCTTTTGTGCTGTCGGTATAACGCATGCAAGAATGCCTTCGCGGCAGCGGGCTATCCCCCATCCAGGTGAAGATAAATGCCACTGAAAACGGGCCATAAATTTATCGTCGTTGCAGCCTTTGTAGCCGTCGGCGCACAAGCGAAGCCCCCATCTAACGATCCTTTCTCGGCAAGTGACGACTCTCCGCCAAGCCAAACACCGGGCTCTAAAGCGAGCGAAACCAAAGTTCAGCTAGTTAATTTCGAAAACCCATCTAGAGTTCGCGGGAAATTTATCGTCGTTTTTAAGTCAGAGGAGAAACTGGCGGCAGCTCCTCGAGTCGGAGAAGGGGCAGCAAAGTTCTCTGCCGATGTAATGCCTGTTGATGCGGAAAGCACCAAGACTCTAGCAGCAGCGATGGCCGAGCGCGTCAAGGGAGTACTGGGTCGAGTTTTTGCGAAAACCCTGGCTTCCGCGCTTTTCGTTACACGACGTTTCCGATGAAGACATTAAGTTGCTCCTAGCTGACGATCCTAGGATTGATTTCATCGAGGCCCAACTGCCAGTAACCGAGTACACCAATCAGTCACTCCCGGGCGATGAGTCAATTTGGGCGCTCGATAGAATTGACCAGAGAAATCTCCCTCTCAATCATAATTACAGCTATTCCGAGAATGGAGCAGGCGTCTTCGTACACCTGATTGATAGTGGCATTGTATTAAGCACCCGGAGTTTGAGGGCCGAGCTGGCGATTTTTTGCGATGGTGTCCTTATCTTGATTTCACATTGAATGAAACTCCATATGGAGATAATGACGAATGCGCGAGAATCGATAAGCACCGATTCTGCTCTACATGGATCGTCACGACAGATCCGTACAACGACGTATGCGATGCAAATGCCGCGGACTATTGGCCGGACCACCAGGATTGGGGTGGGCATGGCACCAAAGTCGCTGGCGTAATCGGAGGGAAAACATATGGCGTCGCAAAGAAGGTGACCCTGATTCCATACCTCTCAATCCACCGCGGATCAGCAGTAACATATCAGGAAGCCTATCTTTTGGGGTTAGAGGAGGCACTGAATAAGAAGGTGGTCGGCAGCCCAAATGTCGTCAATGTTTCATTCGGCACCGATTGCGAGCCTCATGAACCGTGCTACTCCCCAGCGCTGGAGACAAGTGTTTCAAGCCTATTGAACGCTGGAATGACGGTTATCGCAGCCGCAGGAAATGGCGACCAAGATGCCTGTCTGAATTCCCCGGCCAGAATGAGCAAGACCTCCGCACTTATTACTGTAGGCGCCACCGATCAGAATGATGGGCGCTGGTGGAACGGCGCGTACTCGGGCTCCAACTACGGCGATTGCATTACATTGTTTGCCCCTGGCGATGCCATCTCGTCGGCCTATGATTCCGTCAGCCCTGATCTTGAATACTCGTACTCAAGCAATGGAAACGGCACGTCACTTTCCGCGGGTTTTGTCTCCGGAGCAGCAGCACTCTATCTAAGTACACACTCAGTAGATTCGCCAGCTCAAGTTAAATCAGCGTTGATCGCGAGCGCAACTTCGGGCGCGCTCAACACGAGCCATCCTGCACACGGAATTCAAACAGGCTCGCCAAACAAGCTTCTGTTTACCGGATTCAGCCCCGGAAGCTCCCCTACGTACCCAAATTCCGGAGATCCTACGAAAATGATCAAGGCTACGCTTGATCTACTTCGTTTTATTTTGAGCCTATAACTGCGCTTTCACCCTCATCTTTCTAAAAGAAAATGGAGCCCGTACGAAATGAAAAGCTTCGTTAGATTTGCATCAGGTCTTATCTTGGTGATGGCCGCCAATCTCTCACTCGGTGCAGAAGTACCAATTACGAGTACGATCACTGGCGTGATGCCGCAGGCCAGTGGCATAGTTCAAATTACACTTGCCTCAACTACCACGGCTTGCACAAATGCGAATAACCCGAAGCGGTACATGCTTTCAATTGGAAGCGCTGGCGTGACTGCGGAGGCTTTCAAGAATATCTACGCTGCAATCATGCTGGCGGCCGCTTTGGAGAAGAGCATAATAGTGTTCTACGATAACGCGAGTTCAAACTGCCTTATTAGCCGTGTATTGGTCTCAACTGACTGAAAGTCTTTGCTCCAACCTTATAGCTAGCTCACGATCCGGATCGTGAGCCGGTCGGGAACGCTCAGTATCGATATGGATAGTGCTTGAGGTGCCACAGATCGTCGCGAAAAAGGCCATCGCAACGCGAACGTGTCACCCCCACTGCTTCAGGGGGCCGGTGGGTTGTGGGAGTTTTGCGGGAGTCCATGCCCCTCAGTTCTGCACAGTCGTGACGAATGCAACGGGCGCCACGCGGGATTTTCCAAGTTTCTGAACTACTTACGTTTTCAAGACCGCTCTTCTAAGCCGGTGGTCGGGGGTTCGAGTCCCTCCGGGCGCGCCAACTTGTCGAGCGGTTACAACCACTTGACGAGCATTGACCCCGCCGGTCTTCCGCAAAAGGCTTGTGATTGCGGGGGATTTGCAGGAGTCGAAAACAAGAGAGGAATGGAACGATGAAACCGAATCCTGTCTTGGTCTTGATCGCGACGATGACGTTCATCGTGAGCGCTTGTACGACCTCGAACGCCGGCAATCCCCATCCCGGACACAACACGCGCAACTCGCTCGACTGGGCGGGCAGCTATCGTGGTGTGCTGCCCTGCGCCGATTGCGAGGGCATCGAGACCATCGTCGTTCTGGCAACCGACGGGACATTCAGCGCGCAGTCCGAGTATCTCGGCAAGGGTGGCGAGACGTTCTCGGAGAAGGGCAGCATCGCCTGGAATGCAGCGGGAGACACCGTCACGCTGGCGGGCCGCGAGCCCGTGCAGTATTTCGTTGGCGAGAACCACCTCATCCGCCTCGCGCGCGACGGTTCGCGGATCACCGGGGCAAATGCGGAGAACTACGTCTTGGCCAGGATCACCGACGGCATGACCGAGAAATACTGGGAACTGGTTGAGCTGAATGGCCAGCCCGTGCCCGCGTTGGAGCGCGAGCCGCACATGATCCTCAAGGCCGAAGGCGGGCGGGTGGTCGGCTTCGGCGGCTGCAACGGCTTCACCGGCTCTTACACGCTCGACACCGCCGCCTCTCGCATCCGCTTCAGCCAGGTCGCCTCGACCCTGATGGCGTGCCCATCGGGTATGGAGGTCGAGAGCGCTTTCCATGAGGTGCTGCGCACGGCGGACAATTATTAGCTCAGCGGCGATATTCTCACGCTCAATCGCGCGCGCATGGCGCCTCTG
>JBGAIL010000140.1:0-13681 GCA_044225565.1 Steroidobacteraceae bacterium
GCCGGTCGAGCCCGATGCGGCTCGGCACGGCGGGGACGGCGCCGGTCTGGATCAGCTCCCGGCCGGGACCGGACGTGCGCGTCATGCCTTCGAGGAATCCCAGATTGCCGATGATGAACGCGCCGTTGTGGTGATAGTCGTCGCCGATGAAAGGGTCGCCCGTGGTCGCCTGGGGCGAGACGGCCTTCAGCGCCGGATGCGGCTCGAGCAGCGACTGCACGGTGTACCACCCGGGATAGGAAATGCCCCACTGTCCGACCCGGCCGTTGTGACCGGACAGGTTCTTCACCAGCCAGTCGATGGTGTCGTAGGTATCCGTCCCCTCGTCGATGGCGCCGGGCGCCTTCCTGTCCTTGAGCGCCGGTCTGAAATCCACCCACTGGCCGCCGGAGCGCAGCGTGCCGCGACCGTCCTGGAAGACGAAGATGTAGCCGGCACGCAGGAATTCCTGCGTTGGTGCCATCCACAGAGCCTCACGGTAAAGGCCTTCGCCATAAGGCCCGGCTGAGTACGGCGTGCGATGCAGCAGGATGGGGTAGCGCTGTGAGCGATCGCGCGGGCGATAGACGATCGTGTACAGCGCTACGCCATCGCGCATCGCGACCCGGTGCTCGGACTTCTCGTAGTGCGCGGCGACATCGAACGCTTCGGCACCTCTTGCGCGTAAGGGGGCGACGGCGCAGAGCGCCGCCACCACCCCTGCCGTGCAAATCTTCCCGATGCGCCTAGAACTTCCGCGTGACCTCCATGAGGAACTGGCGCGGCGGATTGACGTGTATGCCACCGTCCAAGCGGAAGAGATATGAAGGGGCATAGTACTTCTCGTTCAGCAGATTGGTCGCGGAAAGCTGGACGCGCCACGCATCGAAGTCGTAGAAGACCCGAGCGTCGACCTCCGTGTAATCGCCGAAGAGATGCGGAAAGAACAATCCCGTGGCGTTGTCGTAGAACTCGGGCATCTTGTGATGCACGACGCCGCCACCAAAGCCCAGGCCCTGGAGCGCACCACCCTGCAGCTGGTAGCTGCTGTAGAGCGCCATGCCGAACTTCGGACCGAGCGGTGAGGGCTTTCCGGACAGCGCGCCGTCGATGAACTCGTTGTCCATCCACACGAGTGAGCCGTAGACGTCCCAGCCGTTGACGATCTCGCCCTGGAAATCCACCTCCACGCCGCGGGAGCGCTGGACGCCGAGCGCGATGCTGTAGCGGGGGTTGTCCGGGTCCTGCTCTGCGATGTTGGTCCGCTCGGTGTTGAACAACCCCATCGACCAGGACAACTGCTGATTCAGCAGGTCACCCTTCAATCCGACTTCATACGTCACGCCTTCCTCGGGCCCCAGCGGGGTGCCGGCCCCATCCGGATCGCTCGGGTCGAAAGCAAAACCCGCGCGCGGGGTGAACGTCTCGCCATACGTGGCGTAGGCGTTCATGCTCTGCGAGAGCTTGTAGGTGACACCGGACTGGAAGGTGACCTTGCTGGTCGACGGGTCCGTGGTGTACGGATTGAGCTCCTCGAAGCTCGTCACCCCGCCCACGTTGTAGCGGCGGGTCGAATGCGAGTAGCGCGCGCCGAGCAGGACCGAAAGGCGGTCCGTCGGTTTCAAGAGCGTCTGCGCGGTGAAGCCGTAATAGCGGTCGTGGACGTAGCCGCCCCAGAAGCTGCCGGTATCCCCATACGCTCCGCCCGGCGTGAAGTCGTCGAGGCTCGTGGGATCGGGCAACAGCGAATAGTCGGGATCGTAGATGTTCAGCCCCAGCGATGCGCTGGGATAGGGCGCACCGGCATACTCGGTGTAGCTGTCGAGCTTGGTGGCGTCCACGCCGAAAAACAGCGTGTGCTCGCGGCCGAACGCCTCGAAATTGCCGAACAGGTTGACCTCGCCCGAGTACGCCGGATCCTTGGTGTCGTCGAAGTACAGGTACGTGTCCGTGAATCCCTGCGGATCGGCCGTCTGAAACCACGCGCGTTTGACGAGGCCGGAGACCTCGCTGTACTGCAGGTTCGAGCGCAGCATCCAGCCGCTGTCGAAGCGGTGCTCGAGATAAGCCCGGGCGAAGATCGAGGTCCGGTCCGCGTTGGCCCAGGCAGCATCGCCCAGGCGGGAGCGGGGAACGTCGGGGAACTGAAAGTCCTCGGGCGAGGGATTGTCGGGGTCGCTCCCCACGAACTGCGGCGGGTAGCCTTCGGACGGCAGGTAGTCGAGCTTCTGATAGTTGACCTGCACGAGCAGGGACGTGTCGTCCGTGAACTGGTACTTGAGGCTCGGAGCGACCACGGCCACCCGGCGGAAAGCGAAATCGAGATAGGACTTCTCGTCCACATAAGCACCGACCATCCGGAACGTGAGGCGGCCGTCGTCGGTCAGGGGGCCGTAGAAGTCGGCCATGCCGCGATAGTGATCGTAGCTCCCGGCCTCGAGCGTGATCGCACCGCCGAACTGCGGCTGGGGCTGCTTGGAGATCACGTTGACGGTGCCGGCCACCGAGGCCTGTCCGTACAGCGTCGACGTCGCTCCCTTGACGATTTCCAGTCGCTCGTAGGGCGCGAAGTCCGGACGTGAGCGGGGATACACCCGGAATCCGTCGATCTTGAACGAATCGTGAAACTCGTTGCGGAACCCGCGGAAATACGTCCACGAGTACCCCATGATGTTGTGATTGGCGTGGCTGCCCGCGTCGAGCTTGTAGAGCTCGTTGAGCGTGGTCACGCCGCTGAAATCCATCATGTCGTTGGTGACGATCTTGACCGTCTGCGGCGTGTCCTTCACCGACATCGGCATCTTCGTGGCGCTCTCGACGGTCTTGTCGTACTTGAAGCTCAGGCCGCGAACGACCACTTCCTCGAGCTTCTCCTGCTCCTGGGGCCGCGCCGGATCCTTGGCCGGCGGGTCCGCGGCCGGCGGCGCCTGCTGCGCCCATACGCTGGCCACGCTGCACCCGATGACCCCGGCGACGAAGCGGCTGATGGGTCGGGCGTGTTTGAGTTCGCTCATGAGATCCCCCGGACGTTTGAGCTCCGACGGCGGGGGAGGATATCGGCCGGATCCGCGATCCTGGCCATAACCAGGACTTATACCTCGCCGGAGTTCCGTTCCACGAGTGTGGCGTAGGCCTGCGGGGCCGCCGCTAGCCCTGATGCTTCTCGACGAACACCTTGAGGCGGGCCATGGCGCGCTCCCACGCGGTGCGCAGCCGCATGAAGCGCGTGTCCCAGTCCGGGCTGCCCGGCACGCCCGAGCCCAGTACCCGAAGGATGGTGCCCTCGCCCTGCGCTTCCAGGATGAAGTCCGTCACGATGGCCGTCTCGGCCGCCGGCAGGCTGGCGGAGGGGAGGAAGATGAGCCGCATGCGCCGGCCCGGCATGAAGACGTCGATATGCGCCTCCAGTTCTGTGACGCGATCCACGCTTGCGCGGAACGAGCCGCCCTCCCGCGGCCGGATGTAGGCGTCCGGCGCGCACCAGCGGGTGAGGTGCGCCGGCTCGGTGAGCGCGCTCCACACGCGATCCGAGTCGGCCATGATGTCCACGCGGTGCGCATATCCCCGGGTACGGTCGGCCATGGCGGAATTGTGCCTCATCGCTTCCCGGCGCCGGGGCTGACGGGGTCGCGTTTTAGCGAACCCGGTACAAGGAGCGCGGGGGATCGGCCGTTAAGATGTCCGTCATTTGTCGAAGGCCGGCCCTCTTGAAAGCCGAAGCAAAAGCCGAAAACACCGAAGCGGCGCTCAAGGCCGCGCTGCTGCGCAGTGAGGCGGCGGAGACCGCCCTGCGCCGCGAGCGGGAGATGCAGGACACCGTGGCCGCCATGGCCCGCATCGGCGGCTGGGAGCTCGACCTCGCGACCATGACGCCCATCTGGTCGGACGCGGTCTACCGCATCCACGAGCTGGACCCGGCGACCAGTCCGAACCTCCGCGACGCCATCAACTGCTACGCCCCGGAGGCGCGCCCGGTGGTCGAGCGTGCCCTCAAGGAAGCGCTCGAAGGCGGCAAGCCTTACGACCACACCGTTCCCCTGATCACCGCGAAAGGGCGGCGGCTGTGGGTACGGGTGATGGGCGTGGCCGAAACCCGCAACGGCGTGGTCACCCGGCTCTATGGAGCCATGCAGGACGTCACCATGATGCGCGAGGCGGAGGAGCTGCGCATCTCGGCACTCGAGGCGGAAGCCGCC
Source organism: Steroidobacteraceae bacterium (assembly GCA_044225565.1). Classification (GTDB taxonomy): domain Bacteria; phylum Pseudomonadota; class Gammaproteobacteria; order Steroidobacterales; family Steroidobacteraceae; genus CAVXAE01. Next base: position 4,176 of record JBGAIL010000140.1, read on the forward strand.
GCGAGCCGCGCGAAGGCGGACTTCCTCTCCAACATGAGCCACGAGATCCGCACGCCGATGAACGGCGTGATCGGCATGACGGAGCTGCTGCTCGACACGCCGTTGCAGCCGATGCAGCGTGAGTTTGCGGACACCATCCGCAGCAGCGCGACGGCCCTGCTCGGCATCGTCAACGACATCCTGGACTTCTCGAAGATGGAGTCCGGCAAGCTCGAGATCGAGCGCGTGGACATGAGCGTGCGCGAGTGCGTCGAGGACGTCGGCATGACGCTCGCCGCGCAGGCCAACGGGCGCGATGTGGAAGTCGTCGTGAACGTCGATCCGGGCGTGCCGGACCGCCTGCTCGGCGATGCGGTGCGCCTGCGACAGGTGCTCATGAACCTCGGCGGCAACGCGATCAAGTTCACCTCGAAAGGTGAGGTCGTCATCGAAGTATTTCCGGTGGCGTTGCGCTCCGGGCGCGCGCTCCTGAGCTTCGAAGTGCGCGACACAGGCGTCGGCATGCCGCCCGAGACCATCAAGCGGCTCTTCGAGCCCTTCACTCAGGGCGACACTTCCAGCACGCGCCAGCACGGTGGCACCGGCCTCGGGCTCACGATCGTGCGCGGCCTGGTTGGGCTGATGGACGGTCAACTCGACGTCACGAGCAGCCCGGGTCGCGGCTCGGTATTCAGCTTCACGCTGCCGTTCGACGCCATCTACGACGCCGCCGAGCCCACGGGCAGCGTGCGCGTCATCCAGCAGGGCCGACGCCTGCTGGTAATGGATGACAACGCGACCAACCGGCGCGTGATGCGTGGCCAGCTCGAGCCTGCGGGCCTGAAGATCGCGGAAGCCTCGGGCGGCGCCGACGCGCTGCACGCGCTGCGCGAAGCGCATCGCGAGGGCGAACCTTTCGATCTCGTCATCGTGGACGACCAGATGCCCGACTGCGACGGTCTCATGTTCGCCGCCCAGCTCAAAGCGATTCCGGACCTCGCGGGCGCGCAGCTGGTGCTGCTCACTTCCGCGGACCGCAACGACAGCCTGAAGGCGCTCGCCAATGCGGGATTCGCGGCGTATCTCACCAAGCCCGTGCGTGGCCGTGAGCTGCTCGCGTGCGTCGAGAGAGTGCTGGATCAAGCCAACTCCTCCGGTCGCTTCCAGGGGCTCGTGACCCGAAGCTCGCTCGCGGCGGAGCAAGGGCAGGGTCGCTATCGCGGGCGCGTGCTGGTGGTGGAGGACAACGTCGTCAACCAGCAGGTGGCGAAGCGCTTCATCGAAAGGCTCGGCTGCGAAGTCACGCTCGTGGACAACGGCCAGCGTGCGGTGGAAGCGTGCCGCTCGACCGAGTTCAGCCTGATCCTGATGGACGTGCAGATGCCCGTCATGGACGGAATTACCGCCACGAGCAGGATTCGCAGCGCGGACGGACCCAACCGCCGTGCGCCGATCGTCGCGTTGACTGCCAGTGCCATGACGGACGAGACCGAGCAGTGCATCGCCGCAGGCATGAACACCGTGCTGGCGAAGCCGCTCGAGATCGGCAAGCTCCGTGAGTTGCTCGAACAGCACGGGTTCAAGGCCGAAGGCGGCTTGCTCTCGCCCGTCAGCCCGTCCGTTGCGCAAGGTACGCCCACGGCGCCGGAACCGGTTGGCACCGCCTCGCCTGACACCGCGCCTTCGGCTGAATCCGACCTCGCGGTGCTCGAGCAAGGGGCCGGCTCATCGAGCACACCGGCCGGACCCTCCGCCTCCGCCCCAGTGGATCTGGGCCAGCTGCGCACCGTGGTCGGAGACGATTCGCAGTTCCTGCGCGAGCTGTGCGACACGTTCACCTCGAGCAGCGCCCGCATCGTCGCCGACATGGGGCCGGTGCTGGCCGCCGGCGACCGGGCGGCACTCAGCTCGCTGGCCCACAAGCTCAAAGGCGGCAGCAGCAGCGTGTGTGCCCACGAGCTCGCCAGGCTGGCCGCCGCCCTGGAGAAGGACGCCAGGCACAAGCCCCTCACCGAGCTCGAGCCGGCCGTCGCGAAGCTCAGGCAGGCATTCGACGCCGCAGCGGGTTATGTTGCGACCCAGGTTTCCGCAGCATGAGCGACGCGCCTCAATTCCGCCTCCTGCTCGTCGAGGACGAGCCCACCCAGCGCATGCTCGTCGAACGCCAGTTGCGCAAGGCGGGTTATGCCGTGGAGACCGCGGTCGATGGCGAAGAGGCGCTCCGGAAGATCCTCGGTGGGCAGTTTCAGCTCCTGCTGACGGATTGGGACATGCCCGGGATGGATGGCCGCACGCTGTGCCGGCGCGTCCGGGAAGCCAACCTGCCCACCTACATCTACATCCTGCTGCTCACGAGCCATGGCTCGACCGCCGACGTGGTGGCCGGCCTCGACGCCGGAGCGGACGACTACCTGCGCAAGCCAGCCAATGAGGCGGAGCTCGTCGCGCGCCTCAATTCCGGGCGCCGCATCGTCTGCCTGGAGCAGTCCCTCCGGGATGCCAATGCGAAGATCCAGCAGCTCTCCGAGACCGATTCGCTGGTCGGCACCTTCAACCGTCGCTATCTGAGCTCCCAGCTGGTGCGCGAGGTGGACCGCGCCTGCCGATATCGGCATCCGCTCGCTGCGGTGATGGCGGACCTCGACCGCTTCAAGATGATCAACGACGAGCGCGGCCACCAGACGGGCGACGAGGTGCTGCAGCGCTTCGCGGAGATGGCCAGATCCACCGTGCGGCCGAGCGACTGGATCGCGCGCTACGGTGGCGAGGAATTCGTGATCGTGCTGCCCGAGACCGATCTCGCCGGCGCGACAGTCGCGGCGGAAAAGCTGCGCGCGCTCTGCGCCGCCACGCTCATCGAAACTTCGAGCGGGCCGCTTTCCATCACTGCGAGCTTCGGGGTAGCGGAACTGAATGCAGCCTGCGCTTCGCAATCCGCGGATGCCGCCGCACAGGCGCTGCTGCGCCGCGCGGACGCTGCGCTCTACACCAGCAAGAACGAAGGGCGAAACCGCGTCACCCTGTCCATGGAGTAGACCGCTACTTCAGGACGCGCCGCAGCAAATCAGCCGGATCGCAGCCCAGCGTCTCGGCGTAATCGCAGAATTCGAGCACGTTCAGCTGCCGCTCGCCCCCTTCGATCTTCCCTACGAAGGAATGCGCGCGCTTCAGGCGTCTTGCCAGCTCGCGCTGCGTCATGCCGGCCGCACGGCGTGCGCCTGCAAGCTCCCGCATGAGTGCGCCATGCCGTGCGCTGCGTAGTTGCTTTCCCAAAGCTGTCCCCGCTCGAGGAGCGGGATTGAAAGCGATCCGCCGCTTGCTCCCATCGAGGGGACAAGACTAGAGTAGCGGCAGGAACCGGGCGGCGAGCCGCCTTCCAAGGATGACCCCATGAGCCAGCTGACTGCGGCGCAACGCGCGGCCCTGCTCGCCGACGAGCACACTCTGCCGCGGATCGAGTCCCTGATCAGGGCGATGATCCTGGTGTCCTGGGCTGAACGGGCAACCGGCCGCAGGGAGCGGATCGCAGGCCGGCTGGCGACGGTCAGGCGGCTGAGAGCGCTCGCCGCGCACATCGAATCGCCGTCTCGCGGGCGCTGAGCCCTTCGTCTTCGAGGCTCTTCCGCTACGCGTCTTTTGGTTCTGTCTTCCTGCGCAGCATCGCGATGATCACCGGCAGCACCGACAGGACGATGATCAGGATCGTCACGATGCCGAAGTTGTTCTTCACGATGGGAATGTTGCCGAAGAGATAGCCGCCCCAGATGAAGATCATCACCCACGAGACGCCGCCCGCGATGTTATAGGCCTGGAACCGCGCGTAAGGCATGCGACCCACGCCGGCCACGAAGGGCGCAAACGTGCGCACGATGGGCATGAAGCGCGAGATGACGATGGTCAGGCCGCCATAGCGCTGGAAGAACGCCTCCGTGCGCTGCAGATACTCCAGCTTCAGGAACCGGTAACGACCGCTGAACGCAGGCGGGCCGATCGCGCGGCCGATATGGTAGTTGACCGTGTTCCCCAGCACCGCAGCCACGGCGAGCAGGATCGATACCGTGGGCGCGGCGAGAGTGCCGGTAGTGTCCACCGCGGCGAGCGCGCCCACCGCGAAGAGCAGCGAGTCACCTGGAAGGAAGGGCGTAACGACGAAACCGGTCTCGGCGAAGATGATCAGGAAGAGGATCGCGTAGATCCAGACGCCGAAGTGCGCGAGCATCTCGACCAGATGGCGGTCGAGATGCAGCACGAAATCCACGAACCACGTGATGAGCTCCACCGCTCGATGCGCCGCGGATCAACGGTTCGTCGAGGAGCGGGCGTTGTCGGCCTGCTGCTGGCGCTGCGCAAGGCGCGCACGCGCCTTCACCGTATCCAGCGCCAGCCGCACTTCCTTGTCACGCATGGCAAGCGAGGCCGAGTTGCGGCCCGGGCGTAGCTCCGCAGGCGCCTCCTCCGGGCCTTCGGCCACGACGTCCGGAGTGATGCCCTTCGCGTGGATCGAGACGCCGGAAGGCGTGTAGTAACGCGAGGTAGTGAGCTTGATGGCACCGCCGTCCGACAGCGGCATCACGGTCTGCACCGAGCCCTTGCCGTAAGTCTTGTGACCAATGAGCGCGGCGCGGTGATGATCCTTCAATGCGCCGGCTACGATCTCCGCTGCGGACGCTGAACCGCCATTGACCAGCACCACGAGGCTTGCGCCGCTCAGCAGGTCACCAGGCGTGGCTTCCATCTTGAAGCGCGCATCGGGCGAGCGGCCATCGGCGGAGACGATCACCCCGTCGTCGAGGAACGCATCCGCCACCGCGACGCCGGCTTCGAGCACGCCGCCGGGGTTGTTGCGCAGATCGAGCACGAGGCCCGTGAGGCCGCGGGGATTGGCGGCCTTCAGCAACGAGATGGACTTCGCCACGTCCTGCGCGGTGGTCTCACTGAAACTGGTGATGCGCAGGTAGCCGATGCCAGGCTCCAGCGTCTGCTGCACGACGCTGCGAACGTCCACCTTCGCGCGCAGCAGCGAGAAGCTGAGGAGCTCGCCCGTGCTGGGACGCCGCACGGTGAGCTTTACGTTGCTGCCGGCGGGACCGCGCATACGCGTGATGGCGCCGGCGAGATCCGCACCGACGTCGGAATCGTCGATCTTCACGATGAGATCGCCGGAGAGCATCCCGGCAACCTCGGCGGGAGAGCCTTCGATGGGCCGCAGGATCTTCACCGCGGAATCTTCCGCGACCACTTCGATGCCCACGCCCGGATAGGAGCCCATGGTGCTGAGGCGGATCTCCTCGAACTCGTCGCTGTCGAGGAAGGCCGAATGCGGATCGAGCGCGGCGACCATGCCACGGATGGCCTTTTCCATCAGCTCGCGGTCGTCGACGGTGTCGACGTACTCCCGCTTGATGCGCTCGTACACCTCCGCGAACAGGCGCGCCTCTTCCCACGGAAGCGCCGGCGGAGTGGTGCTGGTGGAATCCTGCGGCGGCGATTCGGCGACCGGCCGTTCGGAAATGGCATCGCCCGCGGCCGCGGCCGAAAGCCAGAATACTGCGCCCGCAGCCAGTGCGGTCAGCGTGCGCGATCGAGTAGACATCTCGGCCTGTCCCCTATTCCTCATGGCCTCTTGCTCACCACGCATGAGATACCAGGCGCGCGAGCCGGGTCAATAGGCACCCGCAGCCCGCAGCGGCGGAATCTGCGACTCAAGCGTGCAGTCCACGGGGCTGGCGGAGGCGAGCATCGGCAGCTCGAGGAGCACGTCCGCGAGCGGGGTGGGACGACCGATGGCGAAACCCTGGCCGTAGTCCACGCCCAGGCCCTCCAGGCGGGCGCGGATCTCCTCGGTCTCGACATATTCAGCCACCGTGCCGATGGCCATGCTGCGAGCGAGCTGGGCGATGGCGCGCACCATCGACTCCGAGCGGGCGTCCTTGAGGATGTCGCGGACGAAACTGCCATCGATCTTGAGAAGTGTGACCGGAAGTTGTCGCAAGTAGGACAAAGACGACAACCCGGTGCCGAAATCGTCCAGTGCGACGCCGCAACCGAGTCTGCGCAGGCGGCGCATCAGCGTCTCCGCCCGGGCGATGTTGGCGATGGTGGCGTTCTCGGTGATCTCGAAGCAGAACACTGCCGGGTTCAGCCCGCTCTTCTCGATGCGGCCGAGGAGGAAATCGCTGAATTCCTCATCGCTCAGGGACTGGCCCGAGAAATTGATGGCGAAGGATACCGAGCCGTTGTCCAGAAGCCCCGCGTGCGGCTTGAGCTGCTCGATGGCGTTGTCGATCACCCAGCGGTCGATGGCCGGCATCAGCTGGTAGCGGTTGGCAGCAGAGAGGAAGCGGTCCGGGCCGACGGTGCCGCCGTCCTCACCGATCATGCGCAGCAGCAACTCGTAGTGCGGCTTGGAATGCTGCCCGGACGCGAACGGCAGGATCAGCTGCGCGTCGAGCCGCAGGCGGCCGGCGGTGATCGCATCGCGCAGGTGTGCCGCAATGTTGATGTCGTCGAAGCGACGCACGATGCTGAGATCGTTCGTCTGGTAGACCTCGACTCGATTTCGACCGCGGTCCTTCGCAGCCTTGCAGGCTGTTTCGGCGGCGGCGAGCGAATGCATCAAGTCGCCGGACTGGGTCTCCACCGGCGCGACGCCGATGCTGATGGATACGTGGATGCGCGATTCACCCTGCAGCGTACCGAGCTGCTCCGCACCTTCGCGCAGGGATTCGGCGAACTGCGTGGCGTCATCCAGGCCAGTGGGCAGCAGGACGGCGAAGCGGTCCCCCGAGATACGCGCAGCGAATGCGTTCGGCGGCAGGCGACGGCGCACCAGATCGCCGAGCTGGCCGATGACGCTGTCGCCGACATGCATGCCGAAATTGTCGTTGATGACGTGCAGCTGGTCGGAGTCGATATACAACGCGGACCATTGTGCGTTGCGCTGCGGATTGGCGACCACGGCCCGTACACGCTGCTCGAACGCGGGCCGGGTATAGAGGCCGCTGATCGCGTCGTAGTTGCTTTCGATGATTCCGGCTGCCTTGCGCGCGAGGATATCGACCAGGCGCGCGTCGCGATCGACGAACTCGGTGCCTTCCTCGTGGCGGAACAGCGCGAGCACGCCTATCGAGCGGCCCGAAGCGTGCTGCAGCGGGCAGGAAAGGATGCGATACGGTACGGGGCCCTGGCCGTTCGACGTGGCGAGGCGATTGATGATGACGGGTTCGCGACGCATCTGCGCCATCGACAGCAACTGTCGGTGCGTGCGTGCCACCAGCTGATTGTCCGGTGGCTTCTGGCCTTCGCTGCGCATCATCACGATGCCCTTGTCCGGCACGATGAGCGCGGCCATCTCGCAACGCAGATGCTCGTTCGCCTGCTGCAGAAGTCCCTTGAGCTCGTCCGCGCCATCACCGGCGGAGGAGCGGGTCGCAGGATCCGTGAGGAGCAGCTCGAGATCCTTGTCGAGCGCGTGCACGGTCTTGCTGAGATCGGTGATCGCCGCGCGCGCAGCAGGTCACGGCCGCAGGCACTCGAGCGCGGGCCCGACAGCGCCCACGCGGCGTGGCTTGCGCGGAGTCCCTGGTACAGGTGTACTGCAGAGGATCGCGACTATCGCGACCAGATTGTCCGCATCGTTGCGCAGCCAGAAGAGATAGACGGGCACATTTCCGTCGAGCGCACCGCCGCCCTGCCCTTGTCGGAGCGGGCAGCGGTGAGCGTCTCCTCGACGAGATGGATGAGGTCGGACCGGTGGTCGTCTCGCTGGACCAGCGCAACTCGCCGCTGGTGTCGAATACGGCGATGCTGCTCGCGCGCGGCATCAGCGATTTCACCAGTTGCGCGTACGGATCGAACGACCCCCAGGGATCGGGACGCTCGCCGCTCTGCCTGGCTGAGTTCATTGGAGAACCATGCTTCTGGGGAAGACCTGAGGGCGCACCTTTGCCAGGCCAGCCTGGTAATTTCTCGCGCGAGTTGGCGATTCAGTTAAATACCTGCGGCACTTGACCAGGGCGGCCGAACGCCCTGCGCCGGGTCCAGGCCTGGTGGAGCGGAACCAGGGCCAGGGTCGACCGGCTTGCCGGCCTTGCGGATCTCGGTAGCTCGAGGCGGCCGGCTGCGGCCCTGCTCCGGCCGCCGGCGATCATCGGCTCACCCGGCGACGCGCTCGCGGCACCTTTATCGACGTTGTTCTTGGCCGTGGGCTGAGGTCGCCCTCCCCGTGGTCCACGATGGCGAGCCGACCTCGGCGGCCAGTCACGCCGGGTCGCCGGCCGCTCAGAATCGCCCATGCGTTCGCGCCACGCTCGGTGGCAACCATCATCCCGTCCCACTTCACGCCTCCCGCGCGCGCTTCGCCGAAGCGCGCGGTGATCTGGCCGCTGACGGGCCAGTTGAGCTTGCCACGCAGACGCGCGAAGGCGTCGTTGGTATCGATGGGATAGCGTTCGATGGCCCGCTTCAACTCGCGCAGCAGCTTCTCCAGTCCCGCTTTCTGCTGCTTGAGGCGTTCCAGACTTTGAACGCGCGATTGCGATTCGCTCTTCAGATTGGCTAGCACCGCACCGCGCTTCGCGCGGGCGTCGTCGAGCCGTGTCAGCTCGACGCGCCGCTGCTCCTCGAGGGAAGCAAGCTCCCGGTCCTGTGCTTCCACCTCGCTCTCGAGCCCCTCGATGCGCCGCACGTTCTCGGTGATGCGACCGATCTGGTCAGCACGGGCACGGCCGAAATAACTGTAGTACGCGAAGATACGTCCGACGCGTGCGGGATCTTTCTGGTTGAGCAGCAGCTTGAGCGGCTCTTCGTTGCCGATGAAATAGGCCGCGCGCAACTGGCCCGCCAGTGCGGCGCGCTCACGAGCCAGATCCTCCTGCCGCTGCGATTTCTCCGCGGCGAGCTCCGCGCGCTTCTGGGCATGCTCCACGCGCTTGCGCCTCAGCTGTTCGAGCGTATCGCGCACACCGCCGGCAGAGGTTTCGGCCTCGCGCAGCTCGCGGGTCAGGCGATCCTGCTGGGCCTGGTCCCGGCGCACCTGGCTGCGCACCCGCTCGATCTCGGCCTTGACCGCCTTGAGATCCGCCTCCGTCTTTTTCGGGTCGGTCGCGGCGCCGAGGGGTCCGGCCATGGCAAGCGCGAGCACGGCGGCGAGCAAGGTTCGAAACATAGGCCCTATAATGCCCGCCCTTTGCCGCGAAGGCATGGCTGCGACCGCCCGAAGATGGAACGACTCATCGAATATGCGGGGAATCATCCCTGGCTCGTGACCGCAGCGGCGGTCATGGTGGCGGTGGTCATCGCCTACGAGATGCGCGTCCGCTCGGGCAACCTGGCATCGGTCTCACCTCAGGAAGCGGTGCGGTTCATGAACCAGGGCGCCCTGGTGCTCGACATCCGGCCGAAGGAGGAATTCGCCGCCGGCCACGTGAACGGGGCGCGCCATTTCTCTTCGGAACAGATCCTGGTCGCCGGCGAGTCACTGAAGAAGCACAAGGAGAAGCCGGTGCTGGTCTACTGCAACAACGGCA
>JBGAIL010000141.1:0-12811 GCA_044225565.1 Steroidobacteraceae bacterium
CTTGCTCATATAAGCAATGACTCCGCCACCCAGGATCACTGCTGCGACGCCTCCCAGCACGATCTGCATCGTGTGACGGCGTCCACCGCCCTCCGAAGGCGGCTCCGTGGCGGAAGACGACGGTGCGCTGGCGTGCCCCACCGAGGCGGATACTTCGACGGTCAATGGTTGCACGCGCGATGCGCTGGCATCGACGGCCAGCGACTCCGCACGCGGCATACCGGCCTCAGACCCTCGTGCGCCTTCATTGACGCGTGCGGCCGGCTGGGAGGCCTTGTCGGCCTCGGAATGCTTGGTCTTCGCTTCGGCGACGGCGCCTTCGAAGATGGCCGCCGTCTTGGCGGCATCGACAGGCAGAGGCAGCACGGCGAACACACTGGTGCCCCTGAGGGAATCGGAAATGGACTGCTCCGAGCCTTCAGCCGCGAACACCACGATGCTGGCGCGTGGCGCCTTCGTCTGGACGGCGTCGACCTCGGCGCGTGCGTCGCTCACGTCGCGGCCGTCGATCATCAGCACCTGGGGGCACCTGGCGCCGGCCATGCGCTCCAGCGCCTGGACAGAGGATTCGACGGGATTGACCGACGCCTGCCCGCCGAGCGTGGCGCCGATTTCCAGCAGGAAATCGTCGTGGGTGGTGAGGGCGACGACGTCGACGGCGGCACGGGCCGGCGTCGGGGATTGAGGGGTCGAAGCCCCGCCTGGGCCACCATCCATGGGGCGCAAGGGTGTGGATGCTGAAGTGGCCAAGTATGGACTCCGCGCGGATAGCGTCCGGAGGATAGTGGGGCGCTACCGCCTCGCCTTGCCGCAGTTCACACATATGAGGGGGCAGATCCCGTTGCGACCCTCGTGTTATGCAAACCTGGACGCACTGCGCGTTTACAATGGCCGCCAAATCGCAGCCCCAGGGGATTCCGGCATGCGCGCAGTCAAGATCGCCCTACTCGTCGCTGGCGGCCTGGTCGGCCTGCTGGTCCTGGCCGCGGTGGCGGTGCTGCTCCTGGTGGATCCGAACGACTACCGGGGCGAGATCGAGCGCCGTGCCGAGCAGGCCACTGGCCGGCCGCTGCGCATCGGCGGCAAGCTCGACCTGAAGCTCTTCCCGTGGATCGCGCTGCAGGTGGGCGACGTCTCGCTGGGTAATCCCAAAGGCTACGGCGGCGAGCCGTTCCTCACGGTGAAGCGGGCCGACGTCGGCGTCAAGCTGCTGCCGCTGCTGCGCAAGGAAGTGGAAGTGCGGCGCGTGACGCTCGAGGGGCTCGCGGTGAACCTGGTGAGCCGCAGCGACGAGGACAACAACTGGAAGGATCTAGGCGGGAGCGAGGAAGCCCCGAGCTCCGGGCCCGCCATCGAGCGGGCCACGATCGCCGGCGTCGACATCAAGGACGCTTCACTCGTCTTCCGCGACGAGTCGGACAAAACCACCACGCGGCTCACGCATCTCGAGGTGAGCACGGGCGCACTCGGCGGCGAGGCATCTGTGCCCTTGCGAGCGAGTTTCGACTACGACGATGGCACGCCGGACTCGTCCATGCACATCGAGCTCGAGTCCTCGGCGCGCCTGCCTTCGAACAGCTCGCGCATCGAGCTCAAGGAGCTGAAGCTGAAAGGCCGCGCCGGCAAGGACGGCACCGAGTTCAGCGTGGGCTCGCCGCTCCTGGCGCTCGACTGGAAGGAAGAGACCTTGGCGCCTGCCAGGCTCGACGTGCGCTATGGCACGCTGCCCCTGAGCGTGACGGCGGCCGGCGAGAAGCTCTTCAGCAGTCGCGTGGTCACGGGCAAGATCGACGTCCCACAGGTCTCGCCGCGGGAGCTCATGAAGTCGATGGGCATGGAGGAGACGAAGGCGCGCGATGCCAAGGCGCTCACCGCGCTTTCCGCGAAGGCTGGCTACCGTCTTACGGAGAACGCGCTGCAGTTGAGCGATCTGCAGGCCACACTGGATGATTCCCACATCCGCGGTACGTTCGGCATCGACGACCTCGATGCCATGGCCCTGTCCTTCGATCTCGCCATCGACACGCTGAATGCGGACCGTTATCGCGAGCCCGAGGCAAAGAGCGAAGCGCAGCAAAAGACCGCGCCGCCTGAGGACCTGCCTCGCGATGCATTGCGCGACCTCAAGGCGAAAGGCCAGCTGCGCATCGCGCGACTCACCGTGGCGGACGTGCAACTCACGGATGTGCGCTTGCCTGTGGATGCCGCGAATGGCCTGGTGAAGCTCGCTCCGCAGGCGAAGCTCTTCGGAGGAAGCTACGAAGGCGACGTGCAGCTGGATGCGCGTGCCGAAAAGGTGCGGATGGATATGAACGGCCACATGCGCGGCGCGGATGTGGGCGCACTGGCGAACGCCGCGTTCGAATCCAAGCGGCTCACTGGGCGGGGCGATGCGAACTTCTCGCTGAGTGGTTCGGGCACGACCGATGCGCAGCTCATCAAGTCGCTCGCGGGCAAGTACGACCTGAACGTACGCGATGGAGCGGTGAACGGCACCGACCTCTGGTACGAGCTGCGGCGCGCCGTCGCACTGGTGAAGCGCACCACGCCGCCCACACGCACAGAGCCGGTGCGCACGCAGTTCAAGACGCTGGCGGGCAACGGGCGCCTCGCAGGTGGCGTGATTCACGACGAAAACCTGCGCGTGGACATGGACTACATCAAGGCGCACGGTAGCGGCACGCTGAACGTGGATACGCAGGCCGTCGACTACCGTATCGTGGCGGAGGTCTACAAGCTGCCGGCCTCCGCAGAAGGCTCGGAGATGGCCGATGTGAAGGCGCTGGAGATTCCTGTGGCCATCACGGGCACTCTGGCGGACATGAAGATCCGCCCGGACGTGGGAGACCTCCTCAAGGCCCGCGTGCGCAAGGAGGTCGACAAGCGCAAGGACGACATCAAGAAAAAGCTCGACGAGAAGCTCAAGAATCTATTCAATCGTTGAGCGCCGATCGGCTGGCACCCGCCCATTCCGCGGCGCCGGAGTGGGAATGCATTTTGCTTGAACTGTGAACCATGGAGGCTGCGCGGCCTCGACCGGGAACCGGATCACGCTCGCGCACTCTCATAAGTTCTATGGTGTGATCGCAGCGATACGGGAGGGAAGTGACGATGGCACCGCTCTCTTCTGGCAAGACTCCGGAGCCCGGCGAAGGCTCGCCGAATGCGCGCCGCGCCGGCTTCATCGAATCTCTCAGCTCTTTCAGCCGCTTGCATCGTGCGCAGCGCTGGGAAGGCACCTTCGGGGAGTTCCTGGAGCAGATCGTCTCGGCCGATCCGGCCGCCGTGGCGCGCTCCAGCCACGAATACATCTGGGACATGCTGCGCTGGCATGGCCAGAACGCCGATCCTGAGCCTTCTGGCGAGGCCGCACGGCCGCTGCAGCTCTTCAAGCGCGAGCTCTTCGGCATCGACGAGCCGCTGTCGCGGGTGGTGGACTACTTCAAGGCCGCCGCGGCGGGCTCCGATGTTGGCCGTCGCCTGCTCCTGCTGCTAGGGCCGCCCTCCGGCGGAAAATCGACGCTGGCCATCCTCCTCAAGCGCGGGCTGGAGGAGTACAGCCGCACGGACGCTGGCGCGCTCTATGCCATCAAGGGCTCGCCGTTGCGCGAGAACCCCCTGAACCTGGTGCCCACGAGCCTGCGGGCCGAATTCCGGGGCACGTACGGGGTGGACATCACCGGCGAGCTCTCTCCCTGGGCCCGGGACTACGTCGAGCGGGAGTTCGACGGCGACTTCGTTCGCGTGCCAGTCGAGCGCATCTTCCTTTCCGAGGCGTCGCGTTCGGGCATCGGCACCTATGCGCCGCACGACCCCACCACGGCCGACATCGCAGACCTGGTGGGCTCCGTGGACCTCGCCAAGGTCGCCCAGATCGGCGACGAAGGCGATCCGCGCGCCTGGTCCTGGTCCGGCGCCGTGTATTCCGCCAGCCGCGGCATGCTCGAGATGATCGAGATCCTGAAGGTGAAGCGCGAATTCCTCTACCTGCTGCTCACGATGACGCAGGAGAAGAACGTGAAGGTGTCGCGCTTCCCCCTCATCCACCTGGACGAGACCATCCTCGCGCACACCAACCTCGCCGAGTTCCACAAATTCCTGCAGGAGAAGGAGAACGAGGCGCTGCTCGACCGCATGGTGATCATCAAGGTCCCCTATGCGCTGTCTTACAAGGACGAGTCCCGCATCTACCAGAAGCTGGTCTCCGGGGCGCCGGCGTTCCGCAACGTGCATCTCGACCCGCACGTGCTGAATCTGGCGGCGGTGTTCGCCATCCTGACGCGCCTGGCGAAGCCGGAGCGTGAAGGGCTCGACCTTGCGAAGAAGCTGCGGTTGTACGCGGGCGAGGCGGTGGAGGGCATCCCGGAGACCGAAGCTGCGCGCCTGCGCGCCGAAGTGCCGGACGAAGGCCTCACGGGCGTGAGCCCGCGCTTCATCATCAATTCCATCTCGAACGCCATCACGCGAGGCAACACGCACAGCCTCACCAGCATGGAGCTGCTGCTCGCGGTGAAGGACTCCATCGAGAGTGACGCGCGCATGGACGCGAAGCTCAAGAAGGGCTGGATCGACCACCTCGTCACCGCCCGCAAGGAGTTCTACAACCGCTGGGTGAAGGAAGACGTGCACCGCGCCATGTTCGCCTCGTTCGAGGAGGAGGCGCAGCAGCTGCTCGAGAAGTACCTGGACGAGGTGGAGGCCTCGCTGGACCACCGCCAGGTGCGCGATCCCATCACGGGCGAGGAGCGCCCGGCGGACGAGCGCTTTCTGCGCTCCGTCGAGGAGAAGATCAAGGTCTCGGACTCCGGCAAGCTCTCCTTCCGCCAGGAAGTGGTGCGCAAGGCCATGGTGGCCTTCAAGGCCGGTGAGAAGTTCAAGCTCTCGAGTCACGCGCGCATGCGTGAGGCCATCGAGCAGTACCTGTTCGAGGAGCGTCGCGACGTGCTGCGTCTGGTCACCTCCACCGCGCGGCCGGACGAAGAGGCGCGGCAGAAGATCTCCGTGGTGCAGCAAAGGCTCATCGCCGAGTACGGCTACGACGAGCACAGCGCGAAGGAGGCGCTGAGCTACGTCACCACCCTGCTTGCGCAGGAGTGACGCGCAGGCGCCATGTCCACTCAATGCATGGCTGAAGCATGAGCAACGAGGACGTCAAGACCACACGCTCGGCAGGATCCAAATGGTATGAGCTGTTCTCGCGCGGCGCGCGGGACTGGCTGAGGCACGATGAAAAGGTGCGCGACGCGGTGCGCACCAATCTTCCCGACATCGTTGCCGGCGCAGACGTCATCAACGAATCTGCGCGGACCGTGCGCGTTCCCGTGCGCATGCTGGAGCATTATCACTTCAGGCTGCGCAAGCCGCAGGAGCAGCAGGGTGCGGGGCAGGGCAGCGTCAAGCCGGGCGACGTGCTCGCGCAGCCCGATCGCGATCGCGGCAACGAGAAAGGCCAGGGCGGGCGCGACGAGGGCGAGGTCCAGCTGATGCTGGAATTCAAGATCGACGACATCGTCGACTGGCTGTGGGAGGAAATGCAGCTGCCGAACCTGAAGGCGCGCGTGGGCCCTTCGGACGAGAGCGACTGGGTGCGCGAAGGCTGGGACAAGCGCGGCGCCCGCTCGAGGCTGGACCGGCGGCGCTCGCTCAAGGAGATGGTGAAGCGGCGCAGCCATCCCGGTGCCGCACCCACTTTCACGGACGAAGATCTGCGCTTCCGCCAGCTGGCGCGCCGGCGCCAGCCCGCGCTGCACGCCGTGGTGTTCTTCATGCTGGACGTGTCGGGCAGCATGTCCGACCGGGACCGCAAGCTCGCGAAGAGCTTCTTCTTCTGGGTGGTGCAGGGGTTGCGGCGGGAATACCGCTCGCTCGAGACGGTGTTCGTCGCCCATACCACGGAGGCCTGGGAATTCAGCGAGTCCGAATTTTTTCAGGTCAGCGGTACGGGCGGCACCGTGGCCTCCACCGGCCTGAACAAGGTGCGTGAGATCATCGCAGCGCGGTATAGCCCGGCGCGCAGCAACATCTATCTGTTCTATGCCTCGGACGGTGACAACGCCGCGAGCGATGCGGATGAGGCGCGCGAGGCATTGAAAGCCGTAGCTGAAGCCGCGTGCTACACGGGTTACGTGGAAGTGTCTTCCGGGCTCGCGCGCCAGCTGGCCACGGAGACCGGTCGGCTGTTCGCCGAGCTTGCGGGCTCTGGCCTCGCTGCCGGCAGCTACGCGCTCGCCGATCACGACGACATCTGGAACGCCGTGCGGCACTTCTTCTCGGGCGAACAGCACGCCGCCGAAGGCACCCCATGAAGATAGGCCGCGAGATGGTGTCCGGCACCGCGTGGCGCATGGGTCGGGGGGTGCGACGGTGAGTGAGAGCTGGCAATCCTATACGCAGCGCATCGAGGCGCTGGCGCAACGCTTCGGGCTCTCGTTCCACCCGGTCGATTTCGAGGCGGTACCGGACAGCTTCATGATGGAGATCGCCGTGTACGGCCTGCCGGTACGCATGCCGCACTGGTCGTTCGGCGTGCGCTACATCTATCAGCTCATCCAGCGCCACATGGGCAACTCGCGACTGTTCGAGGTGGTGTTCCCGGGGAACCCCGGTCACGCTTATCTGGCTTCGGGCAACGGGCTGGCGGAGAACATCCTCGTGACGGCCCACGTGCTGGGCCATGCGGATTTCTCGCGCAACAACCTGCTGTTCAAACGCTGCCAGGAGCAGGTGAGCGAGCACATCGTCGAGCATGCGGCGAGCCACGCGCGGCAGATCCAGCATGCCATCGAGACTTACGGCGCGGAGCGCGTCGAGAAGGTGCTGGATGCCGCTCTGGCGCTGGAACAGCACATCGACGTCGACCTGGCCCTGCGCCGCGAGCGCTATCCCGAATACCTTCCGGAGCCCAAGCCTCTGGTGGACGACGCGTTCCGCAAACGCTTTGCCGCGCTGGACCCCACCGCCGCCGCGGTGGCGCAGGAAGTGCGCAAGCGAGCCCCCGTGCCCCCGCATCCGGAGCGGGACCTGCTCTGGTTCATCGCGAACTACGCGCCGGAGCTCGAGAGCTGGGAGCGGGACATCTTCCTGGCGGTGCGCGAAGAGTCCTTTTATTTCTATCCCGTGTTTGCCACGCAGATCATGAACGAAGGCTGGGCTTCGTACTGGCACGCGAGACTGCTGCGCGAGGCGGATTTCATCCCGCAGCAGGCGTACGTGGATGCGATCAAGTGCCATTCGGACGTGGTGCGGCCCATTGCCGCGGACAAGCAGGTGGCGCTCAGCGTCAACCCCTATCACCTGGGTTTCTCGATGTGGGAGAAGATCATCGAGGCCCAGGGGCTCGAGGCTGCGCGGCGCATCATGGAGCAGGACGACGATTTCGGCTTCGTCCGCAACCATCTCACGCGCGAGCTTGCGGACGAATTGCACATGTTCCGCTACAACGCCCGCTCGGACGGGCAGATCAAGGTGATGGACATGGACCTCGGCGCACTGCACGAGAGCCTGCTCGCGCCCAAGTACGGCTTTGGGGCGCCCACCGTTGCGGCTGGTCACGTGCAGATGGATGGCACGCTGGAACTGATCCACGACCACGAGACCGACGGGCGTGGGCTCGACCTGGAGCGCAGTCGGAAGGTCCTGGACTACGTGCAGAGCGTGTGGCGCCGGCCGGTGGAGCTTCACACAGTGGACCAGCATGGGGTCGCGCTGCAGCTCACGTCGTCCTGAGTGTAGGACGAGTCCGACAATTGGATCGGCGGTGCGCCGGGTTCACCGTCGAGGATTTCGGGGCAGACTATCCCCGCAGTCAAGAAATCTACGTCCCCCCGATAGATCCCTCCGTACTGCGAAAGAGGCCGCGTCACGCGGCCTCTTTATTTTGGCCGTCGGTCCCGCGCCCGGTTCATTGTGCGCTGCGATCGGCCGATGGCGAGACCACCGCCTGTCGCTACTTCGAATCGTGCGGTTTTTCCCTTCGAGGAACGGCAGGGCTTCACCGGCAGCTTGAAAATTTCAGCGTGTGGCGCACACTCTCACCGCGAGTTCCGGGCACGTCGAACCAGATAGCTATGCCCCGGATCCGGACTCACGGAGGGTCTGCACATCAACGGAAGACACATCCCGGGCGTCGCCCTGTGCGCACTATGGGCATTCCTCGCCATCGGCCAGGCAGTCGCTGACCCTGGCGAGCCCCGGGTCCGCTTCGACATTCCGGCGGGAAATTTCTCCGAGACGCTCATCGAGTTCTCGAAGCAGTCGCAGATCGAGATCCTCTACGTCGCACCGTCGAGCGTGGAGGGCCTGCGCACACCCGCCGTCCGCGGCAGTCTCACGCCCGCGGCAGCGCTCGAGAAGCTGCTGCGCGGGACCGGCTTTTCCTTCAGCTTCGAGAATCCGCGCTCGGCGCTGCTCCTCAGGGCCAAGGACTCCGACCAGGGCCTGGCCGTGAACCCAATGCCATCCTTGGCGCCGGGGGTGATGGAGGCCGGGACCGCGGAGCTTCGCATCGCGAAAACGGAGATCGACACGCCCGAGGTCACGGTCACCGGCAGCTACCTGCATGGCGTGCTGGACATCATGTCTCCGATTGCGTTCGTCACGCGGGAGGAAATGCAGTCCTCGCCTTACGGCACGGTGCAGGATGCGTTGCAGTCGCTGCCCGTGAACCTGCTGTCCTCGCAGAACGAGAACACAGGTGGTGTGGGCAATTTCAACCGTGGCTCGGCGCCGAACCTGCGCGGCCTGGGGTATGGTGCCACGCTGGTGCTGGTGAACGGCCGGCGGCAGCCTGCGGCGGGGAGCACGGCCGACTTCGTGGATCTTTCAAACATCCCGTGGAGCGCGGTGGATCACATCGAGATTTTGCCGGATGGGGCGTCGGCCTTGTATGGCTCCGATGCGATCGCAGGTGTGATCAACGTGATCATGCGGGATCGGCTGGATGGGGCGGAGACGCGGTTGAGGACCAGCACCGCCGAGGATGGTGCCAGCCAAACCCTCGTGGGCCAGCTGTTCGGCCGTGAGTCCGAGGCCGGCCGCTGGCTCTTCGGATATCAATACTCGCGCAAGACCTCGCTGGCTGCGGCGGACCGGGCCTATGCCGCGAACCAGGACAAACGCGCGTTCGGTGGCCGCGATTTCCGCAGCGCCCGCAGCAACCCCGGCAACATTCTCGATCCGGCCACGTTTGCGCCGGCATTCGCGATCCCGGCAGGACAGGACGGCCGCGATCTACTGGCGCGGGACCTTCTCACGGATACGGTGAATCTGCAAAACGAGCTCGAGGGCTACGATCTCGTACCCAACCGGCGGATGCACAGCGTGTATCTGAATGGAGCGTGGCGTGCGGGAGAGCATGTGGAGCTCTTCCTGGACGCACGTGCCTCGCAGCGTGAAGTGGAATATCCCGACATCCCCGCGAGCCAGTTGCTCTTCGTGCCGGACACGAACCCGTTCTTCGTCGACCCGTTCGGTGGCTCGCCCGTGGTCGTCGTCGCCTACAACTTCAGAAAGGATCTGGGGCTGCTGGAGAACCTCGGCCGCACGCGCAACTCGATGACCACGGCCGGAGCCCACCTGGCGCTTGCCCATGACTGGAATGCCACCTTGTCGGCTGGGCTGGGCGTCGAGCGCCTGCGTTTCGAGATCTCCAATCTCTTCGACCAGGCCGCGCTGGATGCCGCCCTTGCGGATCCCGATCCGCTGACGGCCTTCGATCCGTTCGGCGACGGTTCGAACACCAATCCGGCAACGCTCGAGGCGATTCGTACGAGCCACGTCGACCGCGCCGACTCGAAGCTGCGAACGGTGAACTTGATCGCCGACGGCCCCGTGCTCGAGATGCCCGCGGGAAACGCACGGCTGGCCGTGGGTCTCGAGCGTCGCCAGGAATCCCTGCAGCGGAACGGGATTTCATCCCAGTCGTTCGGGCGGCGCGTCGAGTCGGCATTCGCGGAGCTCTCCCTCCCGCTCCTGGGCGCTCCCGACGACGTGCGGGCCGCCCCGCGTCTCGAGCTGTCGCTGTCCGGGCGCTATGAGCGCTACAGCGATTTCGGCGATGCCTTCAACCCGAAGCTCGGGTTGCAGTGGTCTCCACTGCGGTCGCTGAAAATGCGCACGAGCTGGGGGACCTCGTTCAAGGCGCCGAAGCTGGTGGATCTTTACGATACTTCTGATAACGCATCAGGAGTCCTGCCTTTCCCGGACCCGCGATCGCCGACCGGGGTGTCGCTCGTTGCAGCGATGCAAGGAACCAATCCGGATCTGAAAGAAGAGGCAGCGACTACCTGGACGGCTGGGCTGGATCTCGCGCCCGCCCGGATACCGGGTCTGACACTGTCAATGACATACTTCGACATCGACTATCGCGATCAGATCATCCAGCCCGGCCCCACGTTCCCATTCGAGATATTGTTTCAGGAAGATCAGTGGCCCGGGGTCGTGACCCGTGATCCTGCGCTGGAGGCAATCGAAGCCATTTGCAGGCGACCGGACCTCCTGATATCCGCCGCCGATTGTCTTGCCAGTCATCCGGTAGCGATCGTTGATCTGCGGTTGCGCAATCTTGCTGCGACGAAGACCCGGGGTATCGATTTTTCCGCCGTGCATCATGTCATCAGCTCGCATGGAACATTCCTGGCCTCGATCGAGGCGACGAAGGTGCTGAGGTTCCGTCGTTCGGTCTCCAGCACCTCACCTGACGTGGATTTGCTCGATTCCGTGAACAATCCGCTCTCCTTTCGCGCACGCGGTGTTCTCAAGTGGAATCAGAGTAATGAAGAAGCGCAGCCGGGCTGGGGCGCCCGCGCGGCACTCACGTTTGCGGACAGCTATCGGGATCGCGAAAGTCCGCTCCTCTCTCGCGTAAGCTCTTACGTGACGGTAGATATGCAGTGGAGTTATCGATTTGGCGAACGGAACGGGATTCTCGATCGCTGTGAGGTCCGTCTTAATGCGGTGAATCTCTTTGATCAGAATCCGCCGTTCGTGGATCGCAGCTTTGGCTTCGATGTGCTGAATGCGCAGCCATACGGACGGGTGGTAGGCTTGAGCGTGGAAAAAGCCTGGTAGCGGAAGAGGGTGCGCAGAGGTGATCTCCGCGCACCGATTCCTCAGCCCTTGCGGACGCCGTAACCGCCATCGGAGATGAAGCCAAACACCCCACCGCGCGTCTCGGTCGTCACCTCTCCCAGCTCGACGAGTTCGTCCTCCGCCACGCGTTCCACCACTTCCTCGATCCGCTTCTCTTCGATCATGCTCATTTGAATCTCTCCAGTGACTCCAGGGCAACGTTGCTGCCGCATCGTTTGCGGCAGATCGGCGTTCGATCTCACGAGCATTCGGGCCCCGTGGATCGAGCCGAAGACCGGAGGCTAGGGCGTGAATCCTTCCGCGGCAAAATAATGAATTGAACGTTGTTCGGCAGGGGAATACGTTTGAGTTTGGGGGGGTATCGCCGGTGTATTCCGCAAGGGATGGCGCTGGGTGTCGAGATGTATAAACAACTGACTCAATATAGATACAATCATTAAATCCTCGTTGGCATGAAAAGTCGAGGCCGGTGTCTGGCGGCCGTCCCGCCATGCCCGCGATGCTGCCGGATCAGGGGCGGAATTTCGCTTGGGGAACTCCCGGAGCGACCGGCATGGCCGGCATTGAGTGGCGAGCGATCGGGCCGGCGTTGCGTGCAACCCGGCGGGCGGGATGCGCGCGCAAGCCCGAAATTCCCCGCCGACGCCAGTCGACGTTCCCGCTTCGCTATACTTCTCACCCCCAACCCGCCACGGACCCCCAATGGAAACCCTGTCCGCCCTCGCCACCGACCCTGCCGCCTGGGCGGCGCTGCTCACCCTCATCGCCATGGAAGTCGTGCTCGGCATCGACAACCTCATCTTCATCTCGATCCTCACGAACAAGCTGCCGGAGCAGCAGCGGGCGCGCGCCCGGCGCACCGGTATCGGCCTGGCGCTGGGGATGCGGCTGGCGCTGCTCTCGACCATCGCATTCATCGTCGGCCTCACGGCGCCGCTCTTCGACCTGGGGCTCACCGGCTCGGTGGACAACCACGGCAATCCCTCGTTCGAGACGGCCTTCTCCTGGCGCGATCTCATCCTCATCGCCGGCGGCCTGTTCCTGGTGTGGAAGGCGACCAAGGAGATCCACCACAACGTGGACCCGACGCCGAGCGGCGAGATCCTCGACAAGAAGGCGCCGGTCGCCATGAACTTCGGCTCCGCGATCTTCCAGATCATCCTGCTCGATCTGGTGTTCTCGATCGATTCCATCCTCACCGCCGTCGGCATGACCGACCACGTCCCCATCATGATCGTCGCGGTCATCGTCGCCGTGGCAGTGATGCTGCTCGCGGCCGAGCCGCTCGCCAATTTCATCAACCGGAATCCCACCGTCGTGATGCTTGCCCTCGGGTTCCTGCTGATGATCGGCATGGTGCTGATCGCCGAAGGCTTCGGCGTGCACGTGCCGAAGGGATACATCTATGCGGCCATGGCGTTCTCGGCGGGCGTGGAGGGGCTCAACATGCTGTCACGCAGGGCGAAGAGGCGAGGTGGAAGCTGAGGACGCCGCCGGGCGTGTCGCGGATGGCTCACTCCCTGAACTCGCCCGTGTCCACGAACCCCATCTTGTGTAGCCGGTTGCGCTGTGCGGCAGCCATCACCTGAGCCACGACTTCATATCGCACATGCCGGTCGGGGCGCAGGTGCAGCTCCGGTTGCGCTTCCCGGGCAGCCGCCGACCGCAGGTAGCCTTCCAGCGCATCCAGGCCCGCAACCACCGTGCCGTTCCACACGAGCGT
>JBGAIL010000142.1:0-13817 GCA_044225565.1 Steroidobacteraceae bacterium
CGCCGTACCGCCCTGTCCAGACGCGTACCGGTAGGCGAACTGACGCTCGTACTCCGTATCTACGCCCAGAGCAGGCGACGGTGCCAAGTCGACGAGAGTCTCGTAGGTATCGATGGCATCATTGAAATTTGTCATGAACTCGAAGTTGTAATGGCCCGACAAGTAGCCGGCGCGGCCGACTCGCGTGTTCCCGAATGAAATATCCATGGGAATCCCCAGATAGCAGTTTCTATCCATCCCACCCTTCAGATCATAACCCGTGAAGTTGCCATCGGCGTCGTACGTCTCCACCTGGCTACTCTCTCCGCACGGGTGAAAGCCCGAAGGATCAGTGAACGACAATGCCCGATTGTTCACATAGCTGTAGCGGTTGTAGCTCTGAGTATCGAGCGGATCGGGGATGAAGGGGTCTGCGGAGATGAATCGCGCCGCGAACGGATCGTACACCCGCCCGTTCAGGTGGATGAGCGCGAGGTTGTCGAGGTGCTCCTGGCCGGTGAGGCCACGGCGGGTGGTGCTGGCGATCTGCGCCAGCTCTGCCGCGGTCGGATAGATCGCATTACGGCGGGTCGAGCCTACATATTTCCAAGCGCTCACTCAAGTTCTATTTTTGATACTTCCATATTGCAGCGCGATAACTCTCTGTCCGTGACGCCTCCGGAAGTAGGAACCGACTCAACCCCCCGAGAGCAGTTGTCGCTCTACACCCGCCACGTCGGCCTGGGTGTTCACATCCGGCCCAGGAAGCATCACAGCATCCGCCACGCGGATCTCGATGCGATTCTCGAGCGCGCGCAACTGCTCCAGCTTCTCGAGATTCTCGAGCCGAGCCGCGGGCAATGAAGCAAGTCTCAACAGCGAACCCACCCGGTAGGCGTAGATGCCGATGTGACGTCGCGCTTCCTCGTAGCTGCGCTGGCTCTGCAGATCTCCCACCGCGCCATCGCGATTCCAGGGGATGGGCGCGCGGCTGAAATACAGCGCCCGACCCACGACGTCCGTCACGACCTTCACGATGTTCGGATTGAGAAGCTCTTCCGTCGAACGCAAAGGCGTTGCCAGCGTGGCGATGCCGGCGGAAGGCGCATCGTGGAGCAGACCGGCAACCTGCCCGATGAGCGCGGGCGGCATCAGCGGCTCATCTCCCTGCACGTTGACCACGATATCGTTCTCGGCCCAGCCGCGCTGGCTAGCCACTTCCGCGATGCGGTCGGTGCCCGACGCGTGAGTCGCGGCCGTCATCGCAACTGCCGCGCCGAAGGCGCGCGCCGGCTTCGCTATGCGCTCATCGTCCGTCGCGATGATGACTTCCTTCGCGCCGCAGCCGCCCGTCCGCTCGTACACCCACTGGATCATCGGCTTGCCGGCGAGCGGCAGGAGCGCCTTGCCCGGCAGCCGGGTCGAGGCGTAGCGGGCGGGAATGACGACGCGGAACACGCCGACGCCGCTCATTTGTCCAGCAGAGGGTCGTCCGCGGCGAGCTGGCGAGCCTCTTCCTCGAGCATCACGGGGATGTCGTCGCGAATGGGATAGGCGAGCCGGTCCATGCGGCACACCAACGCCTTCGCCTCCGGGTGATGCCGCAGAGGGCCCTTGCAGACCGGGCACGCGAGAATCTCGAGCAGGCGGGCATCCATGGATCAGTCAACCTCGCGGGTGGCCGGTGGGATCGAGCTTGCGCAGCAACCGCTCCAGCAGCTCACCCCCCTCGCGCTCGCCGAACCGGGCGGCGACGGGGACGTACCACAGGCGCGGATCCGCGAAGTCGCGGCATTTTACGGCATCTTTTTCGGTCATGAGCACGGGCAGGCCGTCGCCGAACGCGAGATCCGCGGCGGCGAAGGCATGATGGTCGGGAAAAGGATGCTCGATCACCTGGATGCCGCGCTCGCGCAAGGCCGCAAAGAATCGCGCCGGGTTGCCGATGCCGGCGACGGCATGAACGGCCTGGCCGGCGAAATCCGGGCTGGCCGATCCGCCGACCGCCCCCGGACCGACCGGCCCGGGTGATTTCATGCTGTCGGCTCGCGGCAGCACACCCCCACACACGGGCTGTATCTCCTGAGGCTCGAGCGACATCGTGAACGCGGGTGACGCCTGAACCGCCGTCGTCCCGTCCCCGCTGCTCACGGCATCCCCTCCATTCATCACCACGGCATCCACGGTGCGCAGCCTCGATACGGGCTCACGCAGTGGCCCTGCCGGCAGGAGCGAACCGTTCCCGAAACCCCGCGTGGCATCCACGACCACGATCTCGCACTTGCGACGCAGACGCAGATGCTGGAGACCATCGTCCGCTACGATGACATCCACGCCCATCTCGACGAGCAGCCGGGCACCGGCGACACGATCCGCGGCCACGACTGTGGGGCACCCGGAGTTCCTTCTCAGCAAGACCGGCTCGTCGCCCACGAGCTGCCAATCAGTGCCCTCTTCAACCACGCGCGGTGCCGTTTCACTGCGCCCGTGCCCTCGAGAAACGATACCCGCTCGCAGACCGCGCTGCGCGAGCTGCCGGGCTATCCAGATGACGAGCGGCGTCTTTCCCGTGCCGCCCACGGTGAGATTCCCCACCACCAGCACCGGCCTGCCCGGATCGTGGCTGGGGAAGACGCCGCTCCGATAGGCGGCCTGCCGCAGGGTCATGGCGCCCCCGTAGATCCAGGACAGCGGGCGCAGGGCGAGCGGTGCCGATTCCCCGTACCAGCGCCGCGTCAGCCAGGCTTCCATGGAGGCGGCTTCAGTCCTTGAATTGCATGCGGTGGAGCTGCGCGTACAAGCCGCCGCGCTGCAGCAGCTCCGCATGCGTGCCCGTCTCGGCGAGGCGGCCACCGTCGAGCACCACGATGCGACTAGCCTTCTCCACCGTCGAAAGACGGTGCGCGATCACCAGCGTCGTGCGGTGGTGCATCAGCTCTTCGAGCTCGGCCTGGATGATGCGCTCGGATTCCGTGTCGAGCGCCGAGGTCGCTTCGTCCAGGATCAGGATCGGAGCATCCTTGAGCAGCGCACGGGCGATGGCGATGCGCTGCCGCTGGCCGCCGGAAAGCTGTACGCCGCGGTCACCCACGATGGCGTCGAGGCCTTCCGGCAGCTTGCGGGCGAATTCGAGCACGTGAGCGGCGGCCGCGGCGCGCTCCACGTCTTCCTCGGAGGCCTCCCGCCCGAAGGCAATGTTGTTGCGGATGGTGTCGTTGAACAGCACGACGTCCTGCGTGACGAGCGCGATGCGGTCCCGCAGCCCGCGCAGCAAATACTCGCGGACGTCCACCCCGTCCACGAGGACGGCTCCGGAGCTGGGATCGTAGAAGCGAGGCAGCAGGTTCACGAGCGTCGATTTGCCACTGCCCGATCGCCCGACGATCGCCACCGTTTCGCCGGCCTTCACGCTGAACGAGATGTCGTGTAGCGCAGCGCCCTTGCCAGCGCCGTACGAGAACGAGACGTCGCGGAATTCCACCTCGCCACGCACCGCAGCGGCACTGCGTCCCGCTCCCTGGTCCTCCGGCTTCTCGTCCAGCAGCGCGAAGATGCTCTGCCCCGCTGCGATGCCCTGCTGCAGCGGGCCGGCCACATTCACGAGCCCGCGCAACGGCTGCGCGATGTTGATGAGCGCAGCGAAGAACGCGATGAGTTCGCCCATGGTGAGCTTGTGGTGGATCGCCTCCGAGATCGCGATGGACAGCACGAACGCCAGGCCGATGGAGCTGACGAGCTGCACCACCGGATTGGCCAGGCCACGCGTGAGGATGAGGCGCATGTGCGAGCGGCGGTTGCGCTCGTTCACCTGCTCGAACTGCAGGGTCTGGTAGCCCTCCGCGTTGTACACCTTGATGACGCGCGGCGCTTCGAGGGTCTCCTTGGCGACGCGCGTCACGTCCCCCATGGAATCCTGGATGCGGCGGCTGTACCGGCGGAAGTACTTGTTGATCACCGTGACCAGCCAGGCGACCAGCGGGCCCATGATGAGCGCGATCGCGGCGAGCTTCGGGTTCAGGTACAGCAGATAGCCCACGGAGCCGAGGATGGTGAGGCCCTCGCGGACCAGGATGCTCACCGAATCCGTGGCGGCGTTACCGATCTGCTCGGTGTTGTACGTGAGGCGGGAGAGCAGCACGCCCGAGGAGCCGCGATCGAAGTAGCCGACCGGCAGCTGCAGAAAGCGCTCGAAGACCTCGCCGCGCATGCGCTTGACGATGCGCCGGGCGACGTAGCCCATGAAATAGGTCTGCGTGAAGTCGCCGAGCCCGCGCAGGATGAAAAGGCCGATCAGCGCGAGCGGCACCCAGGTGACGGTGCGGGGATCGGGATAGGTGAAGGTGCCGTCCAGGAAGTACTTCGCGTAAGGCGCGAAGCTCACCATGGTGGCCGAGTACAGCGCGCCGCCGAGCATGCCCAGGATGAAAGCCCCACGATGCGGCTTCACGTAGCCCAGCAGGCGGCGCCACACACCCTTCGCATCGGGCGGCGCGACGGCACTCCCGACGATGGCGTCGCTCAAGGCTGCCCCGAATCGTTCACCGTGGCCACGCTGACCTCCGCGAAGCCGAGCTTGCCCAGCACGTCTAGCGCCGTGACCACCGACTGGTGCGTGGCCTGCCCGTCGGCGCGAAGCGTGATGCGCTGCGTACGATCCTTGCCGGCCTCCTTGATGAGTGCGGCACGCAACGTATCGGCGCTCGAGTTGATGAGCTCGCGCTCGTTCACGCGATAGCCGCCCTCGCGGGTGACGGTGACGACGAGAGGTTCCGCCTGCGGCGCCACGACCGGTGTGCTGGCCTGCGGCAGCTTCACCCGCACGCGGCCTTCATCCATGAAGCGGCTCGACAGCATGAAGAACACGACGAGCAGCAGCACCACGTCGATGAGAGGCACGACGTTGATCTCGGGCTCCTCGCGCCGGCGCGGCTTGAGGTTCATTTGCTCTGGCCGCCGGCAAGGTTGCGGTGAGTGGCGGCTTCCACGGCGTCCGCAAGACGGATCGCCTCCTTCTCCATCTCGATGACGATGCGATCGACGCGGCCGCGCAGGTAGCGATAGCTGAAGAGCGCGGGAATGGCCACGCACATGCCGGCCGCGGTGGCGATCAGCGCCTGCGCGATGCCGCCCGACAGCATCCGGGGGTCGCCCACCCCTCCCGCTTCGATGGCATTGAACGAATGGATGATGCCGGTGACCGTGCCCAGCAGGCCGAGCAAGGGCGAGATCACGGCGATGGTGCCGAGCGTGTTGAGGAAGCGCTCGAGCTCATAGACCACGTGCCGTCCGGTGTCCTCCAGCCGCTCCATCACGATGGTGCGCGGACGGTGCCGGCTCGCCAGGCCCGCGGCGAGCACCCGCCCGAGCGGCGAGTTCTGCTCGAGCGCGGCGATGACCTTGTCGTTGATCTGGTCCGCCTCGACCAGCTGCCAGACCTTCCTGGCGAGCTCCGGGGGCAGCACGCGCTTGTCCTGGAGCGTCCAGAGCCGCTCGAGGATGATCGCCGCCGCGCCGATGGAGCAGAGAATGAGCGGCCACATGAGCGGGCCGCCGGCCCGCACGATTTCCCACATCCGAAGCGACTCCGCCACCCTAGGAAGTGGGCGAACTATACCGGAGGGCACACCTCAATGTGGCGCGGAGCCGGCATGGGCGGCCGGGCCACGCCACAGGGCGGGCCACTCCTCACGTAGCCCGGTGACGGTGACTCCGCCGCTGAGGGCGTCAATGCGAATGGCGCCCAGATCCCCCGTGGCAAGCACGTGATCGACATGGCCGCTCGCTCGCGCCACTGCGCTGCGGCGCTTGCCACGATGAGCGCGGCCGGGAACGATGGCCCAGCTCGTGCCGCGGCTGTCGGCGATGTGCGTCAGGCCTGCCGACAGCTGGAAGCGCGCACCTTCCGTCAAGGCCTCGAGTCCGCAGGATTCGAGGATGCTAAAGCGGACACCGTCCCAGTCCCAGGACTCGCCGGGTGAGCATGCCGCCGCCATCGCCGGATGCCACGCCGTTCATCGGGCTCTTTGCACCGGCAACGCGGCGAGCAAGGCGGTGACGCCTTCGCCCGTGATGGGCGTGAGCCGCGGCACGATGAGCCGATCGACGAGACGCACCCCTCGGCTTCGCAGGAAGGGAACGAGCACGTTCTCGGTACGACTGCCCCCCGTTCCATAAGACTCGCCCACGCCGTAGACGAGCGTATGTCGTGCCGTCCGCAGCACGATGGCGGTGCCTTCTCCCATGTCGAGCGCCGTGACCTCCAGCT
Organism: Steroidobacteraceae bacterium; assembly: GCA_044225565.1. GTDB lineage: Bacteria > Pseudomonadota > Gammaproteobacteria > Steroidobacterales > Steroidobacteraceae > CAVXAE01. Next base: position 6,245 of record JBGAIL010000142.1, read on the forward strand.
CATGTTCCTGCGGCGAGCTGCGACCGGCTGCGGCCAACGGCAGTACGCATATCGCCATCGCCAGACGCACTCTGGCCGGCCACGGTGCGAATACCAGCGGCACGGAAAAGGCCGCCAGGGCGTACCACCACGGAGGCGGACTTGCATAGGCGAGCGCGAAGGGAGAATCCGCCGCCGCCGCGAGCCAGGGCCAGCCCCAGTCGTGCAACCGCTCGACGAACGCCAGCGCCTGATCGGATGCCCACGGAGAGAAGGGCAAGAGCATCACACTTAACAGGACTCCAGGCACGAGCAGCCAGCTCATATAGGGGATGGCTGCCGCATTCACGAGCGGGCCCACGAGCGAGAAGGACCCGAAGGTGGCGAGAGTGAGCGGCACGAGGATAACGGTGACGGCGAGCTGCACCACCACTGCCTCATGCAACGTCTTACGGCGCGTGAAGCGGGTGGAAGTGAACAGCATGATGGCCCCCATTGCGCCGAACGACAGCCAGAAGCCCGCCGTCAGGGGCGCGAACGGATCCAGGACCGATACCGCGAGCAGTGCGACGGCCATCGGTTGCAGCGTTGAAGTGTTACGTGCCGCACAGCGGGCGAGCAGCCAGGCGGCCAGCATGACGAGCGTGCGTTGGGTGGGAATGGAGAGCCCTGCGAGCAACGCATAACCCGTCGCCGCGGCGAGGCCGAACACGGCCGCGAAGCTCTCCCGATTCCATCGCACCAAGCGCCAGGGCAGTGCGGACCACAGACGACGCGCCACGGCGAACATCAGGACCGCGAACAACGTGACGTGGAGACCGGATATGGCGACCAGATGTGTGGTGCCGGTTGCATTGAACACGCGCCATTGCTCGCGAGACATGCCGCCCGTCGCGCCCACCGCGAGCGCAGCAAGCAAGCCAGCCGCATCGCGGTCTTTGACGTGACTCTCGATGTGCCGCGTGATGCGCTCGCGCAGAGCGGTGAGAGGCCGCTCGCCAGTGCTCACCCGCTCGTTGAAATTGGAGCGCACGACGGTGCCGAACGCCTGGATGCCTTCGTGGAACAGCAACCGCTCGTGATCCATCGTGCCGGGGTTCACGGATGCGCGTGGTGCTCGCAGCGCGAGCATGAGTCGCCATCGCTCACCAGCCTGCGGTCGCACAGCAGCATCGCGCGAGATGACGCGCACTCGCATCCGGTGAGCGCTGGCGCGCGGGGCCTCGATCCGGATCACTGCATCGAAGGAGGAATCCTCTCCGCGCGGCTCCGGAATCGAATCGATCACGGCGTCGACGCGTACGCGTTCGTCAGACAGGCTTTCAGGCCACGTGCTCCCGAGCTGCCGATACGCGTGAGCCTCGGCAAACAGGAACCCGCAGCACGCACAGATGATCAGCCGCCCCCATCGCCGCCGCATGACGAGGCAACACGCGAGTGCCGCACAGCCCACCATCGCGCTTGCACCGATGCCAGGCATCGCAGGGCACGCCGCGAGGCAGAGAATGCCGCAAAGCCATGCGCTCGCGGCAGGCGCGAGGTCCCTTCTGGTAAAGTCGTCGGCGTCCATGCCTCGTTCCTTCCTCAAGAAAATCACGCCGCATCCGGGGAAGCTGCAGAACCAGTGGTTCCTGCGGATCTTCGGCTCGCGCGTCGCTCACCCCGGGCTATGGTCGCTGCAGCGCCGCTCGGTCACCGGTGCGTTCGCCGCCGGCCTGGGGATCAGCTTCGTGCCGTTGCCGATCCACCTGTTCCTCGGCGCGTTCGCCGCGATCGTCTGGCGGCTCAACATTCCCACCATGGCGCTGACGCTGTTCATCGTCAACCCGATCACGGCGGTGCCGATCTATTACGTGGCGTACCGGGTGGGGACCGCGGCGCTCGGGCATCCCGTGAAACGCTTCGCGTTCGAGCTGAGCTTCGAGTGGCTGCAGCATGGGCTCGGGCCGCTGTGGAAACCGTTCCTTCTCGGATGCCTGATCTGTGGGGCGCTGGCGTCGCTGTCGGGGTGGGTGGTGCTGGAGTCGTTGTGGCGGTGGCAGGTGAGGTCGAAGTATCGGCGGCGGCGTGGGGCTTCGGGGGCGGGGTGAGTGAAGGGGCTGGGGAAGCGGGGAGGGTGCGCGTGGCTAGGGCTGGGGGAAAGCAAGAAGGGTCTGCGCGTGGCGAGCTGTGAACGAGGCTTTCCGGGCTGGCTGATCAGATGGGGCCTGTCTCGCGCCGCCCTCGTCTCCGAGGTGGGGTGGGGCCGGATATCCTCGGGAGCGGCTCCGAGCAGGCCTCCAAAGAGGCGGCCCAGTCTCTGCCACCCTGCGGGAAACCTCATTCGCAGCCCTCGCCCAGACCACCCGCTCGATTCACCCATGCTCCACACACACCACTAGTGGAGTGGGTGAAGAGTCGTCGGTCGGTAGTCGGGTGACGGGTGATCGTGGATTTGCCGGCGTCGAAAGGGTGCGGGGCCGTGACAATGGGATTCTGGAGGGATGGCAGAGACTGGGCCGCCTCTTTGAGGCGTCTTCAGCTGCTCCCCGAGGATATCTGGCCCTCCTACCCCACCTCGGAGACGAGGGCAGCGCGAGGATGAGGCCTTAAGTGGCTAGACGTTCCCGTACCCTGCCAGCCCGGAAGAAGCCCGTTGGCGCGGCCCCGCACCCGCCTCGCGAACACCAGCCACGCCTACGCGTCACGCACTACGCCACCTCCACCGACGCCCCCTACTCCCCCACCCCCTCCCCACCAGCTCCCCACCCCGCAACTCCAGCACTCTCCTTCCGCCCCGCCAGCCGCAGATCGTGCGTCACCACGATGAAAGGGCTGGTCTGCGTTCTGATTGAGCTCGAGCATCAACGCGAACACCTGCTCTGCGTTGTGACCATCGAGATTGCCTGTCGGCTCGTCCGCAAGGACGATCTTGGGCTGAGTGACCAGGGCCCGGGCGACTGCGGCACGCTGGCGCTCGCCACCCGAAAGCTGATGAGGCCGGTGATCGAGCCGCGCGCCCAGCCCTACGCGCTCCAGAATCTCGCGCGCCCGCTCCTTCGCCACGACGATCCGCTCACGCCTCACGAGCAACGGCATCGCGACGTTCTCGAGCGCCGAGAACTCCGGCAGGAGGTGGTGGAACTGATACACGAAACCCAAAGCCTCGTTGCGCAGCTTGCCGCGCGCTCGCTCGCCCAGATCGTGGATATCCTGCCCCGCCACACGCACCTCCCCGCGGCTCGGTCGGTCCAGCCCTCCCAGAATCTGCAGCAGCGTCGTCTTGCCCGATCCAGATGCCCCGACGATGGCGAGTCGCTCGGCTGACGCCACCGACAGATTCACGCCGCGCAGCACCTCGACCGTGGCCGGCCCCTGCGTGAAGCTCTTGTGGACGTCGCGCGCTTCCAGAACCAGGTCAGTCATGTCGCAAAGCCTCGGCAGGCGCGGTGCGTGAAGCACGCCACGCGGGATAAAGAGTGGCCAGCGCGCACAAGGCGAAAGCCACCGCACAGACCTGCAGCACGTCGGTGCCCTCCACGTAGGCCGGCAGGTCGCTCATGTAGTAGACGCGTGCGTCCAGGAACTGGGTGCCGAGCGCCCTCTCGAGCGCGCTCACCAGCGCCTGGAGGTTGCGGGAAAGCACGATGCCCAGGCCCGCACCGAGCGCAGTGCCGGCCAACCCGATCAACACGCCCTGGATGCCGAATATCGCGAGCACGTTGCGGGGGCCCGCGCCGAGCGTGCGCAGGATGGCGATGTCCGTCTGCTTCTCCTTCACGATCATCACCAGCGTTGCGACGATGTTGAACGCGGCCACGGCCACGATCATCAGCAGGATCACGAACATCATCGATTTGGTGATCTCGATGGAGCGGAAGAAGTTGGCGTGATTGCGGGTCCAGTCCGTGACGAAGTAGCCGCCGCCCAGCGCCACCGCCAGTTGGCGCACCAGGCCCGGCGCCATGAGCGGATCGGCGAGCGCAAGCCGGATGCCCGTGGCACGGTCTCCCAGGCGAAAGAGCTTCGCCGCATCCGCCATGTGCACGAGCGCGAGGCTGCTGTCGAATTCGTACATGCCGGAGTCGAAGATGCCGACCACCTGGAAGCGTCGCATCCGCGGCACCACGCCACTCGGCGTCGCCGTACCTTCCGGGGCGATGAGCACCACGGAGTCGCCGACACGCACCTGCAGCTGCTTCGCGAGCGCCACGCCGAGGATGGTGCCGTAGCTTCCCTCACGCAGAGACTCGAGCTCCCCTTCGACGAGGCGCTGCGCCAGTCCGGTGGCTTTGCGCTCCTGCTCCGGCAGCACGCCCCGCACCATCGCACCCGTGACGCGCTGACCGTTCGCGATCATGGACTCGGATTCGATGAACGGCACCGCTGCGACCACTTCGGGACGTCTCAATGCAGCCTGCTGCACCTGCCGCCAGTCTTCCACCGAGCCGTCCAGGCCGGTGAGCGTGCCGTGCGCGGTGACGCTGAGTATCCGCGTGCGCAGCTCGCGCTCGAAGCCGTTCATCACCGAGAGCACGACGATGAGCGTCGCGACGCCAAGCATCAGCCCGACCACCGATACGAGCGCGACGAACGACACGAAGCCGCGGCGATGCGTGGACCGCAGGTGCCGCGTGCCGATCAGCCATTCGTAGGCACTACTCATAGCGCAACGCTTCCGCCGGAGCGACACGAGCGGCGCGCATGGCGGGATACACGGTGGCGAGAGCCGTGAGCGCGAGGGCGGCCACGCTGATCCAGGCGACGTTGGCCCACCTCAGATCGGACGGAATGCGGGTGACGTAGTACACGTCCGAATCCATGATCTGGAATCGAAGGTACGCTCGAGTGCCGGCACGATGACATCGACGTTGAGCGCGATCGTCACGCCCAGCAGCACGCCCAGCAGCACTCCCAGCCAGCCGATGACCAGCCCCTGCGTGAGGAACGCGCCCATCACCTTGCGAGGCGCGGCGCCGAGCGTGCGCAGGATGGCGATATCCGTGCGCTTGTCCGTCACCACCATCACCAGCATGGCGACGAGGTTGAAGGCAGCCACCGCTACGATGAGCAGCAGGATCAGCGCCATCATGGTCTTCTCGATGCGGATGGCCCGGAAGTAATTCGCGTGATCCCGCGTCCAGTCGATGATCTCCACGCTCTGGGGCAGCACGGCCGCCACCTCGCCGGCACGCTCCGGCGTCGCGAGCACGTCGTCGAAGCGGATCCTGAGCCCCTCGCCCGCACCGCTGGGCGCGAGCGCACGCGCATCGTCGAGACTGGTGAACAACAACGTGGCGTCATGATCCTGCAGCCCTGCTTCGAATACGCCGGCTACGATGAACTCACGCAATTTGGGTGCAGGGGCGCCGTTCGCCGCGATGGTGGGAATGAGCAACGTGACCGGATCACCGATCGCCAACCCCAGACGCTGCGTGATGATCTCGCCGGCGATCACCTTGTCGCTGCCAGGCGTGAGATCCGCAAGGCTTCCCTGTGTGACGGAGCGCGCCACGTCCGTCACGCCGGTCTCGACTGCGGGATCGATGCCGCGCAGCGCAACGGGAAGCATCTCGGGTGTGCGTATCGCCAGCACCTGCAATTCCGCATAGGGCGCGACACCTTTCACACCCGGGACCGCGGCGATCCGGCTGCGGATCGCCGCCCAGTCCGGCTCCCCCACGCCTTCCTTCGCGACGACGCGCGCATGCGCGCTCAGCGACAGCAACCGATCCCGAAGCTCGTCCCCCAGCCCGTTCATGACGGACAGGATCACGATGAGCGCGGCCACCCCCACGCAGACTCCCAGCAGCGATACCCAGGTGATGAAGGACACGAAGAACTTGTGGCTGCGGGCCCGCACGTAGCGCAGCCCCACGAACAGCGAAAGGGGGTGAAACATCGGCAGGATTTAAGCACACTTGGAACTGGGTCACAGTTTCTGCAAATGGCGGCGGTGCTATAGTCCACCCGTCCCCGAAGGAGTCTGGCCATGAAAACCCGCACCCTGCTGTTCGCGCTCTCCGCCCTCGCCGGCGCGCAGGCCGCGCTCGCCGAGACTGTCGTGGTGGACGACCAGGTGCAGGTGCGCCCGGCCGGCATCGAAACGCCTGGCAAGGGCATGTCGATGGGCGACGTGGAAAAGCGCTTCGGTGCCCCGGCTCAAAAGCACGCCGCGGTGGGCGGCACGGGCGTGAAGCAGCCACCCATCACCCGCTGGGACTACACCGGCTTCTCCGTGTTCTTCGAGCGCAATCTCGTCATCCACTCCGTCGCCACCGGTTGAGCCTGCGCCCCGCGCCGGCGGGGTGACGAACCCGGCTTCCCCTCTGTAAGCTCGCGGATTTTCGCGAGCCCGATCTTGCTGCTGCGCCCTCCCATTCCGACCTCCGCCGTCCGCCATCTGCGCTGGCACCAACTCTATGGCAGCGCCGCCGCTCTGGCGCTCGCAGAGGCCATGCGGGGCGACCAGCGGCTGTACGTCGTCGTGGCCGACGGCGCGCGCGAGCTCGAACGCCTGAGCGCGGAGCTGCGCTTCTACGCGGGAGAGCGCCTTTCGCTGCTCACCTTCCCGGACTGGGAAGTGCTGCCCTACGACCTTTTCTCCCCGCACCCCGACATCACTTCGCAGCGCCTGCGGACGCTGTACGAGCTTCCCTCCATTCGCAGCGGCTGCCTGATCGTCGCCTCGGACACGTTGACCCAGCGCCTGCCGCCACGCGCCTACGTACAGGCGCGCGCCTTCGAGCTGAAGGTCGGAGAGACACTCGGCCTCGACGCTTTCCGCTCACGGCTGGTGGAAGCCGGCTATGCGAGCGTGAGCCAGGTGACGAGCCCCGGCGAGTTCGCCGTCCGCGGCGCCTTGCTGGACGTGTTTCCCATGGGCTCCGCGCAGCCCTTGCGCATCGACCTGTTCGACGAGGAGATCGAGGCCATCCGCAGCTTCGATCCCGATACGCAGCGCTCGCTCGACTCGCTGAAGGAAGTGCGCCTACTGCCCGCCCGCGAAGTGCCGCTGGATGCCGATGCGATCCGCGACTTCAGGAGACGCTTCCGCACGCGCTTCGAAGGCGACCCGATGCGCACCACGATCTACCGCGGGGTCAGTGAAGGGCTCGCGCCTCCCGGCATCGAGTTCCATCTGCCGCTGTTCTTCGACTCGACCGACACCCTGCTCGACTACCTGCCGAAGAACGCCGTCGTCGTCCATGACACCGGCCTGCACGGCGCGTTGATGCGCGACTGGCAGGACATCGGAACGCGCTACGAGGACCGTCGGCACGACATCGAGCGCCCGGTGCTCGCTCCCGCCGAGCTCTTCGTGGAACCGGGCGAGCTCGAAACCCGCATGCGCGAGTTCGCCTCGATCACACTGGAAGCGTTCAAGGCGGACTCGGAGCCGGCCGCCTCCGCGGAGCTGCACAACTTCCCGACGACGGCGCCACGCGAGATCCGTATCGACACCCGCGCTGAACAACCGTTCGCGCCGTTCGACCGCTTCCTGCAGGAATTCGGCGGCCGTGTGCTCATCGCTGCAGATTCCGCGGGTCGCCGCGAAGTCCTGCAGGAGATGCTGCGGGCGCACGGCCGCACCGTCGACGTAGTGCCCGATTGG
>JBGAIL010000143.1:0-12655 GCA_044225565.1 Steroidobacteraceae bacterium
CATCCAGTAGATGTAGTCCGGCGCGAACGTGAGGATGATTGCGCCCCATAGCAGTCCCAGCGCCACGTGCCAGCGATGCCGCTGGAACGCCTGCGCGAACGTCACTCCGCGATCTCCGCGCTCCTGCGCGTCCCACACGACCGGCGTGCCCGCGAGCGTGGTCAGCACGAACGTGGCGTGGAACACCATCATGGCGGGAGCGAGCAGCACGCTGAACATCTGCTCGATGAGCAGGCTGCCGAGCAGCTTCCTCGCGCCGCCGAAGCCCCGGCGCAGCACAGGGTCCTTCAGCGCGAGCAGCGTGCCCATCACCTTCGGCATGAGCAGCACGATGATGGTCACCGTGAGCAGCGAGGCGATCTCGTCCATCTTCGATTCCGGCCAGTTCGGGAAGAGCGTGAACGCGCCCGGCTCGAAGTACCGGTGGCCCTGCACCGCCTCGAGGCACACCACGATGGAGCTGATCACCAGCACCGTCATCCAGATGGGGGAAGTCGCGTAGGAGAGGATGCCCGTCATCATGTGCAGCCGGCTGAGCCAATGCAGCCCGCGGGCGCGCAGCACCTTGAAGTGCTGCATGTTGCCCTGCGCCCAGCGGCGATCGCGCGCGGCGAAATCGATGATGTTGGAGGGCACCTCTTCCCAGCTGCCGTCGATGTCTGCCAGCAGCCACACCTTGTATCCCGCGCGGCGCATGAAGCCGGCTTCCACGAAATCGTGGCTGAGGATCTCCCCACCGAGCGGCGCCTTGCCCGGCAGCGTGGGCAGGGCGCAGTGCTGCGCGAACGGCTTGATGCGCAGGATGGCGTTGTGCCCCCAGTAGTTGCCCTCGCCCAGCTGCCAGAACGTGAGCCCGGTGGAGAGCATGGGTCCGTTGAGGCGCGCGCCGAACTGGATGAGCCGCGCGAACAGGGTCTCGCGCCCCACGGGCTGCGGCATCGCCTGGATGATGCCGATGTCCGCGTGCTTCTCCATGAGGCGCGCGAGCGCCACGAGGGTGCGCCCGGACATGATGCTGTCCGCATCGAGCACCACCATGCTCTCGTAAGCATCACCCCAGTTCTGCACGAAGTCCGCCACGTTGCCGGCCTTGCGGCCGGTGTTTCGCTCGCGGCGCCGATAGAAGATGCGGCCGGCCGCACCGTGCCGCGCGACGAGCGCCCGCCATGCCGCTTCCTCCTGCACCGCGATATCGGGTTTGCGCGTGTCCGAGAGGATGAACAGATCGAACGCGCCCTGCTCGGGCTGCGCCTGCAGCGAGCGCCAGATGACGTCGAGGCCCGCGGCGACGCGCGAGGTATCCTCGTTGTAGATGGGCATGATGAGCGCCGTGCGCTTCTGCAGCGGGCCGCCCGCAGCGTCATCCTGGTGGATGACGGCGGGATCCCGCCAGCCGAACAACCGGACGAGGAACCCTGCGACCGCGGTCCAGAACGCGCCGGTGATCCAGGTGAACAGTACGAAGAACAGCACCAGGCTCGCCGCTTCCAGCAGCGTGAGGCCGTTGGCGCGCAGGATGTCCAGCATCATGTTGCTGGCCAGCAGGGAGCTCGTGAGCGTGAGTCCCAGGAACAGCGCCCGGCGCCAGTGGGCCACCCTGCGCAGCGGATCGTCGTGCATCGCCTCTCCGTTCAGGGGTTCCATAGGTACGTCCACGTCTCGGTGAGCACTTCGCCGTAGAGCGTGAGGTAGCAGCGCATGTCCACGGGCCGGTGCCCGCTCGGCTTCAGCCGGAACGCCGCCCGCCACAAGCCGTTCGGCTGCCGTTCGACCGTGACCGCGCTCACCTCACCGCTGCTGGCGGAAACTTCCGCGCGCACCGGCTGCCGCTCGTTCAACCCGTCGAGATCTCCTCCCGCGAAGTCCACCAGCACCCGCCGCATCCCCTCCGGCGCACGGTTGCCGGCACTGCCGACGTTCGCACTGCCCATGCGCGTTGCAATTACCTTGCCACCCGGAGGCAGCCGCGGGTTGTAGGAATAGGCGGAGAGGACGTACGAGAACCGCAGCGGCTTGCGCGCCCGGACCGTTCCCGAGGGCACCCAGTACGAGACGATGTTGTCGTGGATCTCCTCGTCGCTCGGAATCTCGACGAGCTCGACGCCGCCCTTGCCCCAGTCCCCTTTCGGCTCGATCCAGTAGCTCGGTCGCTGCTGGAAGCGGGACTCGTTGTCCTCGTAATGCGCAACGTCGCGATCGCGCTGGCTCAGCCCGAAGCCTCGCGGGTTCTCGTCCATGAACCGGCTGACCCGCAGCGACCGTGGGTTGCCGAGGGCGCGCCAGATCCACTCGCCGACGCCGGTCTGGGACAGCAGGCCGTCGCTGTCGTGCACCTCGGGGCGGAAGTCGTCGAACTGCCGCTCCCCACGGTTCTCCCCGAACAGGAACATGGACGTCATGGGCGCGACGCCGAGCTTCTCGATGGCGCGCCGCGGGTAGAGCTCGCTCGTCACCTCCACCTGGGTCGCGCCGCCGGGGTGCACGTCGAACCGGTAGGCACCCGCGACGCTCGGACTGTCCAGCACGGCGTAGATGGTCAGCGTGCGGGACTCGGGCTCGGGCTTGACCAGCCAGAAGTCCGTGAACGAGGGGAATTCCTCGCCCTTGGGCAGCGCGGTGTCGATGGCCAGGCCGCGCGCCGAGATGCCATACACCTGGTTGCGGCCCAGCACCCGGAAATACGACGCGCCGAGAAACACGATGATCTCGTCCCGATACTGGGGCGTGTGCAGCGGGAAGTGCACGCGGAAACCGGCGAAGCCCGTTTCGGGCGGCAGTTTCACGGGCTGCGCGAGCGGGCCGAAGTCGAATTGCCCCGAATCGTAGTGGACCGGGCGCACGCCCTCGTCCGTCACCTCGGAAATGGCGACCTTCGGCTTGAAGCTCGAGCCGCGGTGGAAGAACTGCACCTCGAACAGCCCCTGCCCGCGCCACAGCGCCAGCTCCGGCTTGAAGCGGATGTCGCGGTACTGGTCGTACGAGAGGCGGGTGAGCGAATCCGGCAGGATCTCGGCCGGCTTGACGTAGGGTCGGGCGGCGCGCTGCTGCGCCACGCGCTGCACTGCGGTGAAGGTGAACTGGACGTGTGGCTTGGGCGGCGGCGGCTGCTTGTCCGGCCCGCCGCTGGCATCCGACAGCAGGAGGGTGGTCAGCAGGGTGACGCCCAGCGCGTGCAGGCGCACCTGCCAGCTTCGACGCAGAATCACCAAGAAGGGCTCCCTGATCAAGGTGCGTACAGTCGGCGTGATTGCCAAGGCCCGGTCCGAACGGCCGCGGAATGCGGCCCCCAGTCGTCGAATGCCGTCTTGTTCTGGTCACGCATTCTCGCAGCAGCCATGCGCGCCCGCCACTGGATTCGCTGTCGGAAAATGCCGACAACGGCGGGCGCGCCCGGTGAAAGAATGGCGTGGGCCGTGAAAAACTTACCGCGAACGGATGCGCGTCCACAGCTGCGTCTGCCGGCGGCTGTACTCGTGCGACTCGCCCCGGGCGAGATGGAGGCGGTCGAGGACTTCGGGCGCCGGATAGATGCCGGGCTCCAGGCGCAGGGCCGCGTCGATCAGGGGGTCGGCATCGAGGTTGGCGTTGCGGAACCGGGTGGCGTTGCTGATCTCCGCGATCACCGCGGGCGCCAGCAGATGGTCGATGAGGCGATGGGCGGCTTCGGGATGCGGCGCATCGCGCGGCACGACCAGCACGTCGATCCACATCACCGCACCCTCCTTCGGCAGCACGTAGCGGATCTCGTTGCCGGCGCCGCCCGCCCGGGCGGCCTCGCGCGCCTGCAGCAGATCACCCGAAGGGCCGACGGCAATGCAGGTCTCGCCCGCCGCCAGGTCCGTGTCGAAGCGGGCGGCATCGATGTAGCGCACGTACGGTCTGACGCGTTTGAGAACGGCCTCCGCCGCCGCCAGATCGTCGCCGCGCTCCGAGTTGGGATCGCGGCCCAGATAAATGAGCGCGAGATCGACCATCAGCCAGCCGCCGCCATCGATCCAGGTGATTCCGCAGGGTGCGAGGCGCTCCGCGATCTGCGGATCGAACAGCATCGCGAGGCTTTCTGGCGGCTCCCCGCCCAGCGCCTGCCGGACCCTGGCGACGTTGTAGGCGAAACTCGACGTGCCCCAGAGATAAGGCACCGCGTACTGGTTGCCGGGATCGAGCGCCTCCAGCTGGCGCAGGATGACCGCATCGAGATGCGACAGGTTCTTCAGGCGCGAGCGGTCGAGCTTGCGCAGGGCGCCGGAGCCGATGAGCCGGGCGAGGAAGTTGGACGAGGGAACGGCGACGTCGTTGCCCGAGCCGCCGGTCAGCAGCTTGGTTTCGAGCAGCACGTTGCTCTCGATGAGCTCGAGGTTGACGTGGATGCCCGTCTCGCGCTCGAAACCCGCGAGCGTGCCGGGGCCGATCTCGGTGACCCAGTTGGCGAAGTTGACTTCGGCCCGGCCTGCCGTCTCGCCGGCCGGCGCCAGCCCTTCGTCCGCGGGCCTGCCGCAGGAAGCCAGCAGCGCGGACAGCAGAATGCCCGGGATCGGCGGAAGCTTGCGCATGGCGCGGATCGTAGCGGAACCGGCCGACGGTGTGCTCGCGGGCGAACGTTGAGCCGTTTCACGGACGAAGGCGCATGTACCGGGGTGCACCCGCAAAGACGGCTTGGGATAGGATTCGCCGATGCTGAAACCCATACGACTTGTCGCCCTCGCCCTCCTCGTCGGCATCGCCCACGACGTCTCGGCCGCCGACGAGCCGGCGGCGGCGAAGCATACCCGCGCGGTGATGACCGGCGAGCAGGTCGTGCGCATCCTGGACGAGACCGTCGACTGGTATCGCACGCTCGGCGCGCAACAGCAGTCCGCCACGCAGCCGAGCGACCTGCTCATCCTTTATGCGAACCGCCAGACGGCGGACAAGGTGATCGCCCTCGCCTTCGAGATCGCCCGGGCGAACGCCGAGCTGCTGAGCAGCGAGGCGGACGTTGCCGAGAGCACCGGCGATGCCGCGTTCTCGCAGAAGCAGATCAATGACGTCCGCGCCGGGCTCGACGCGCAACGCCTCTCGCTGCAGGGCGAGATGCTGGCCGTGCAGAAGCAGGTCGCCGCAGCTTCCGGCGCGCAGAAAGCCGAGCTCGAGACGAAAGCCGCGGAGCTGAAGAGCGAACTCGACATGGTGAACGCGCGGCGCAACCTGCTCGACACCATGGCGCAGTTCGTCAGCCAGAGCGACGAGGCGGGCAACAGCGCGAGCGCGTTGAAGGCGCACATCGATGCCATTGCGGTGTCGATCCCTTCCTCGGGCGGCGCGGCCACTCAACCCGCCGGCGCGTCTGCGACTGGTGGCCCCGCGAGCACCGCCGCGCCCGTCTCGCTCCTCGATGCCGCCAACGAGAAGGCTTCCACCCGGCTCGGCATCTGGGACCTCACCTCGAACGTGATGAAGCTCTCCGCCAAGATGAGCACCATCGAGGCCATCGACAAGCGCACCGCGGACCTGCAGGAGACCTTTCAGCAGATCCGCAGCCCGCCGCTCGAGCAGCTGAAAGCCTTGTCCGCGCGTGGCGATGCGCTCGCCGCCCAGGCGGACGAGGCGAGCGGCGAGGAGCTGAGCGCGGTGCGGGGTCAGTTCGACACGCTCGCATGGCTGTTCAAACAGACCTCGGACATCCTGGTTCCGCTCAGCAAGGAAGGCGTGCTGCTCGCGCAATACCGGCACAACCTGGCCAACTGGCGCGATGCGGTGCGCGCGCAGTACCGGGATGCGCTGAAGGCACTGGGCCTCCGCGCCGTGGTGCTGCTCGCAATGCTTGCCGCGGTGTTCGCCATCGCGGAGCTATGGCGTCGCGCGGTGTTGCGCTACGTGCAAGAGCCGCGCCGCCGCTATCAGCTGCTGCTGGTGCGGAAGATCGTGCTGTGGGCGCTCGTGGTGGCGATCATCGGCTTCGCGTTCGCGACGGAGCTGGGATCGCTCGTCACGTTCGTGGGCCTCATCACGGCCGGCCTCGCGGTCGCGATGCAGAGCGTGCTGGTGTCGTTCGTCGGCTACTTCTTCCTCATCGGCAAGTACGGCATCCGCGTCGGTGATCGCGTGCAGATCGGCACCGTCACCGGCGAAGTGATCGAGCTGGGGCTGGTGCGGCTGCACCTGATGGAGCTGAGTGGCGGCCAGGGGCCGCTCGGGCCTACCGGGCGGGTGGTCGCGTTCGCGAACTCCATCGTGTTCCAGGCCTCGGGAGGCATCTTCAAGCAGATCCCCGGAGTGAACCTCGCGTGGCACGAAATCACGCTGAGCCTGCCGGCGGGCGCGGACCCCGCGGCGATGAAGGAAAAGCTGACCGCTGCCGTGAACGACGTGCTGCAGGACTATCGCGAGGACATCGCGCGCCAGACGAGCCAGATACGGAAGACCACCTCTTCCCATTCGACGGGCGAGGCGCAGCCGCAGGTGAGCCTGAATTTCTCCGCTTCGGGCGTCGAGGCGCTCGTGCGCTATCCGGTGCAGCTGCAGCACGCGGCGGAGATCGACGAGCGTGTGTCGCGCGAATTGCTGAACGTGATCTCGGGCGCAAGCCCGGGCAGCGCGCGGCTGTCTAGAGATCCGGCCTGATCCGCGGGTCCGCGGTCAGGTCCAGCAGGTCGATCTCCTCTTCCACGGCATGGAAGGCGTCGTCGCCGATCACCTCGCGGCTGCGCAGGTCCACCAGCACCTGGCGCTGAGCCTGCACGGCGCGACGTTGCAACGCGGCCAGGGCAGACTCGCTGCGGCCGGGATGAGGCTCCGACGCTTCGTCCTGTCCCATTCTCCGGCGCGCTTCGTATTCGCGGCGGAGCAGCTCCGCGGCATCGCGGTCCTCGGCTCCTTCCAGCGTGAGCAGCGCCGCTTTAGCGGTCTCCGCGCGCGCCAGGCCGATTTCGCGATCGACGGAATCATCCTCGGACAGGCAGACGCGCCTCATCAGCGGGCCGAGCGTGAGGCCCTGGAGCACCAGCGTGCTCAGCACCACGCTGAACGCGGTGAGCAGGATGAGATCGCGATACGGGAAGGCCGCCTCCCCATCCGGTAGCGCCAGCGCCGCAGCGACCGTCACCACGCCCCGCATGCCCGCCCACGAGACGACCAGGCCGGATCCTACGGTCGGCGACATCCTCGAATGCTTCTGGGCGATCCCGTGGCGCCGGAATCTCCAGCGCGCGTATGCATTTTGAGGCATCCACCACAGCAGGCGCACCAGCACGACGACGGCGCAGACCACGAGCGCGAAGGTGACGTAGGTGTGCGCCTCCTCCGGCCGGATTCGCTGGAGGATGCCGCGCAACTGCAGGCCGATGAGCAGGAACGCCAGCGCGTTCAGGACGAACACCGCGACGTCCCAGACGGCATAGGATGCAATGCGGTGTCGTCCGTCCACGCGACCGGGCACATGGCGTGCGAGACTCATCGCATATGCAACCACGGTGATGATGGCCGAGAGCCCGAGGCGCTCCGCGATGACCCAGACCGCGAACGTGCTGATGAACTGCAACAGCACGGAGATGGGAATGTCCTCGATGCGCGAAGTCATCCAGACGTAGGCTCTCGCCAGGACGATGCCCGCCACCACGCCACCTACGCCGGTGAGCAGCAGCGTCAGCAGCATGCCGGTGCCTGAGAATGCGCCCGTCATCGCCGCGATCACGGCGACGCGATAGATGAGAAGCGCGGTGGCGTCGTTGAAGAGGCTCTCGCCCTCCAGGATGACCATGAGCCGATGCGGCGGGCGCAGCCGCCTGAGCACCGCCGTGGCGGCCGAAGCGTCCGGCGGTGCGACGATGGCGCCGAGGGCGATGGCCGCGGCCCACGGCATCTCCGGCACGATCATGCGCGCCGCGACGGCCACCGCAGCAATGGTCACCAGCACGGTGACGAGCGCCAGGTTGACGACCGGCCACAGGTTGTCGCGCAGGTCCCGCGGCGACGCATCGTAAGCTGCATCCAGCAACACGGGCGCGACGAACAGGGCGAGCGCGAGCTCGGGGTCGAGCCTGACCTCGGGCACGCCCGGCACCAGCGCCAGTGCAGCCCCGCCGAGCGCCAGCAGCGCCGGATACGGCATGCCGAGCCGATTCGCCCACAGCGACAGGATCGCGCCGAAGAGCAACAGAGCTATGGCGAGCTCGAAGAGGATCACGTGGGAAGAGTGCCGCTTCGAAGCGTGGATGACAATGCGCATCCGGCCTGAAGGCATAATCGCACTCATGCAGCCCACGTCCGCAGGCTCGAAATCGGTCGCCATCGGCGGGCTGGGCGCCATCGGCCTGAGCGTCGCACGGCAGCTGGATCGCGATCCGCGAGGGCTGCAGCTCGTTGCCGTGGCGGCTTCGAGTCCCGAGCGTGCGCGGCAGAAAACCGCGTCGTTCCGCAACCCGCCGCGCATCGTGGATGCGGCGGGGCTCGCGGAGGCGGAAATCGTGCTGGAAGCCGCGCCGGCAGCCGCTTTCGAGTCCATCGCACGACCGGCGCTGGAGGCAGGGCGGACGCTGGTGGTGGCTTCGGCCGGCGCGCTGTTGCGCAACCGGCATCTCATCGAAGTCGCCGAACGGAGCGGCGCGCGCATCGTCCTGCCCAGCGGGGCGCTGGCCGGGCTGGATGCCATCCGCGCACTGGCGCTGGATGAGGTCGCGAGCGTGGTGCTCGAGACGCGCAAGCCGCCCAAAGGCCTGGCAGGCGCGCCTTACCTGATCCGCAACGGCGTGGAGGTGGAAAAGATCCGCGAAGCCACCTGCGTGTTCCGGGGCACTGCTCTGGAAGCAGCGGAAGGATTTCCCGCGAACGCGAACGTGGCGGCGACCCTGGCGCTCGCCGGCATCGGGCCGGAGGCGACTCGAGTCGAGATCTGGGCGGACCCTGCCGTCATGCGCAACACGCACACCATTCGCGTGCAGGCCGCGGCAGCGCGCCTGGAGATCCGGGTGGAATCGGAGCCCTCGCCTGACAATCCGCGGACGAGCCGGCTCGCACCGCTGTCGGTGCTTGCGTGCCTCAGGGGACTCGATGCGGTACTTCGCTCGGGCAGCTAGAACCTGGCTCAGAACTGTCTGAGGATACGGAGGGCGGCGAGACAGATCCCGATCGGCCAGATACCCCCTGGAATGCCGCCTCACCATCACGCTTTCCGGCACCCCAACCGACTCGTCACCGCGGTCGCGAGCTGCTGCATTCTCAGGCTTGCATGTAGCGAAATACCGGCCCGTCGGGCTCGTGGTATCAGCACGCCCGGAAATACCTGGCATGGAATCGATGCGGGAACTGCAATATCCGCGCCGCCGCCGGCCCAACGGCTGGGAGGCGCAAGAACGCGATCTCGACACAAGTCGTCGTTTCGATTCTTCTTGGGGCAAAGCTCAGTCGTTTCGAACGAATGCGATTCCCTGCATTCGGCTGCCGTGAACGGTGAAGCCTTGAATCCCTTCTCCGGCAGCGCGCCGGAGCTTGAACGTGTAACCCGCACAGCGAATCAGCTCGCCGGAGAGCATGCGGACCGACTCGCACAGCGGCTCTGCGCGGGAAGCGGCCTGGTAGCTTGAAACGGCACTCACCTGCAATCCGCGGGCACCCGGTGCGAACACGTAGTCCGCCGCGAGCTCCTCCGAGCGATAACGCCCAGCAAGCGCGCCGGCAATTTCGGGTGTAAGCGCAGTGGACGCGGCATCCACCGGATTGGCAGGGAACTGCCGTGGGGGCGACCACTCGCCGGTCAAGCCGATTCCCCGGGACGCATCGAGAACTTTCTCCGCAAGCGACCATGGGAAGACGTCGCTCCTGTTGCACAGCACCGCGATGCCGAGCTTCTTTTCTGGCAGTCGCAAATACTCGGAGCGAAAACCGGCAGCGGAGCCTCCGTGCGCCACCCAATCGACGCCGCGCCGCTTGCCCACGTGGACACCGCCGGCATAGCTCAGCTGATCCGTCAGCGGAATGGGCTCGCCATTTGACAGCGTGCCCGGAGTCAGCAGCAGCCGCCGCGTGCTCCGGGTCCAGACTTTGTGGCCGACGTGGAAATCCCGGTCGAACCTCTGCATGTCCGCAATGGACGTCATCAGCCCGCCGGAGCCCCCGAAAGGCGGATACGAATCCCTGAGCACATAGCCGGCCGGCGCGGCTCCGTAGCCCCGCGCCACCTTCACCTGCGGCGGATTGGGGCCGTGACGCACGTAGCTGGAGCTCATGCCCAACGGCGACAGGATGCGAGCGCGCACCCATTCATGAAACGGCATTCCCGAGGCGCGCGCGACGATCTCTGCGAGCAGGAAGTAGCCGCTGTTGGTGTAGTCGTGCCGCGTGCCTGGAGTGAAATTCAGCCCCCGCTGCCGCACGATCATGGCCAGAGTAGCCGGGATACTGAGCTCGTCACGGATTGGGACACCTGCAAGGGTGAACAGGTCGAGATAATCACGCAGGCCCGCCGTGTGATACAGCAGCATCGATACTGTCATGGGCGTGCCGTAGCCTGGCAGCTCGGGAACGTAGCGGCGCACGTCATCCGTGAGCTTTACCTTGCCCTCTTCGATCGCCTTTGCGAGCGCGAGCGCGGTGAACTGTTTCGAGGTGGATGCGGCGTAGAACAAGGTGTTGTCCGTCAACCGCTCATCCGTCGCGATATCGGCTGCACCGAATCCGCCAGTGAACAGCGAACGGCCCCGCTCGAATACCCCGACCGCGCAGCCCGGCGTCGCTGGCGAGGAGAACTGGCTGAAAATTTTCACGATATCCGCACTGGAGATCGTCTCCGCGGATATCGCTGCCGGCATGTTGGACAATCCCAACGTCGCCGCGAGCAGACTACGGCAGAATCGGACAGCGCGTACGGCGATCATGACGCTCTCGCGGGTCGGGCCTGCTAGCGGGCCGGGGTCGCCAGTGAGAACGAGAATGGACCCCGGTGCACATCTCGCGCATGCGCCTGCGATCACTTTTTCCTCAATTCCGTCCAGTGTGTCAGCGTCATCGTCATGCCACGGATGTAGGGACGCTCGTGATCGGAGCCGACCGTGGCACCACCGTTTAGCGTGCCCCCGCGGAAAGTGAGATCGAAGTCGAGCAGGCAAGGACAGTTTCGCTGCGTGTCCGAAGTGCCAACATCCCCTGTCATGGAGCCACGCAGGCGGCCCTCTGCGAAGTCCGGGCCTTCCTGGCTCCCGGCCCAGCGTGTTAGCAGCGTGACCGGTTGCCGGCCCAGCGTGGCGCGCACTTCACCCGAGTCGCGAATGTCCAGAACCAGCGGGACGTCTGCGTTTCCCGTATGCACGGTACCTTCCCACACGCCGACGGCCTGCCCGGTGGGTCGGACAGGCGGCTCTGCCGCGCGCCGCCCTTCGAAGTCGTCGTGCCAGTCTTTGACCATGGCGCGCATGATCTGGTCGAAGATCTCGCCCACCAGCACCCTGTCCACGCGGGAGAAGCGATTGATCAGAACGACAGCCACGATCTGCTCGGACGGAATCAACGCCAACAAGGTCGAAACACCGGCAAGCCCGCCACCGTGAGTGACCACCTGATAGCCGTTCCGCGGCACGATCTGCCATCCCAGGCCGAAGCCCCTATCGTCCCGGCCGCTGCGCATATGGGGGCGCTGCATATCGTCGATGAGCGCCCCCGGAAGGATGGGCGCCTGATCGGGCAACGGGTTCTTCAGGTGGAACAGACCAAAGCGCGCGAGGTCGTGCGCGCTGGAATACACCTCTGCGGCGGCCGGGGTATCCGTGACGAACGATGCCAGCGGCGCCGTGGACAGGTCGTAGGGCCGCGCCGCATAGGCTTCGAGCGCGGGCGTCAGGCGGACCGAGGTGTGATGCATGCCCAGGGGCGCGAACACTTCCTGGCGCATGTAATCGGCGAACGGTTGCCCCGACGTGCGCTCGATGATGTAACCGAGCACACCCATGCCGAGGTTGGAATAGATCAGCTGCTCGCCAGGCGGCACGACCAGATTTCCGTAGCGGAGGATCGTGAGATCCATCGGCGGCTGGCGATACGGCTCATCGTCGAAGAAATACTGGAAATGGGCCGGCAGTCCGGCGCTGTGACTGGCCAGCCGCCGCAGCGTCGCCTCGTCCGCATCGCCGATGCGCGCCTTGAGCTTCGCATCGCCCAGGTAGTCATTGGCGGGCCGGTCGAGATCTGCCTTGCCCTTGGCGACGAGTGTCATCAGGCCGGTGACCGTGATGGGCTTGGAGATCGAGGCCTGCAGGTAGAGGCTGTGCTCCGTCGCCGGCACGCGGCGCTCCAGGTCGGCCCATCCGAAACCCTCTTCCCACCCGATGCGGCCTTTTCGCGCCACTGCAACCGAGATCGACGGCGTGGGCGTCTCCACGAGCAGGCGGCGGATGTACTGCCGGACGGGATCGAAGGTATCCGCCGCGACAGCATCGGCGAACATCATCAGAATCAGGGCCAGAGCAGGGAAACGTCGCATCGCCATCTACTCCTCATGGTGTTTACGCAGATCGACCCAATGCGTCAGCGCATTGCCGCGCGGATGGCGTGCCAATGCGGTCGCTCCGCCGTTCAGCACGTTGCCGCGAAACTGCAGAGACAGCCGCACGTAGCCGGGACGCCGGCGGCGCACGTCCACCGAATCGATCTCGCCGGTAAAGTCTCCCGTCAGCCGGTCATCCGTGAAGTG
>JBGAIL010000144.1:0-12999 GCA_044225565.1 Steroidobacteraceae bacterium
GGACCGCCGGCACGGTCCGACGTGAAGTACAGCGAGGCGCCATCGGGCGACCAGACCGGCTCGGTGTCGATCGACGGGTCTTCGGTGATGCGCGTGAGCGCCTGCGTGCCGAGATCGAGCACGTAGATGTCGGGGTTGCCGCCACTGCCACCGAGGGTGAGCGCGAGCTTGCGGCCGTCCGGCGACCAGGCCGGGGCGCCGTTGATGCCGACGCGGGCCGACACCTTGCGCCGTTCGCCGGTGCGCAGCTTCTGCACGAAGATGGCGGAGCGCTTGCTCTCGAACGAGACGTACGCAAGCCACTGCCCGTCCGCAGACCAGGCCGGCGACATGATGGGCTGGCCGGACTCGAGGACCATCCGGCGGTTCTCGCCATCGGTATCCGCGACGAAGAGCTTGTAGCGCTGTGCCGGCGCCTGGCCGGTGACCGAGACGTACGCGATGCTGGTGGCGAAAGCCCCTCGCACGCCGAGAATCTTCTGATACACCACGTCGCTCACGCGGTGCGCCGCATTGCGCAGGGAAGCGGCGGTAGCCGTGAAGCGCTGCGTGGCGAGCTTCTGCCCGTTGAGCACGTTGATGAGATCGAAATCGACGGCGAGCTGGCCATCCGCCGCGGAGCTCAGCCGGCCGACCACGATGTAGTCCGTGCCGCTGCCCCGCCACTCGTTGATCACGACCTCTTCGGCGCGAGTGGGCTTCACCGACATCTGCGCGCGCGGCAGCGCCTTGAAGCGGCCGCTGCCCTCCAGATCGCGCTGCACGATGCCCGCGACGTCGGTTCCACCGTCCGCCGGGGCAGCTGGCGTGAATGGGACGATGGCGATGGGAATGGGGTCGGTGACGCCCGAAGTGATCTCGATGCGCAGCTGGGCATGCGCCGGGAGCACGACAGCGAGCGTGGCGAGGGGGATGCAGAGGATGCGGGTCAGTGCTTTCATCATGTCTCGACTCAATCCACCGGCTTGAACCGGATCTCCAGGTTTCGCTCGAACAGGGCCGGGTCGGGCGGCGGCGGCAGCGGGGACGCACGATACACTGCCGACTCGATGGATTCCCGCACGGCCTGGTCACCGTTGCAGGCACCGACCCGCACGTTCACGACTTCGCCGCCCGGCACCTGCGTCACGTAGACCACGCAGTCTATGCCAGGACGGGCCGAAGCGGGGCGCAGCCAGGCTCGCTGGATGCGGCCCTGGATCTGCGCGACCCAGCTGCTCATGGCGCTGCTCGAGCGCATCGCATTGAGGCGCTCCTCGGCTTCCAGGCTCTGGCGAAGCTCCGCCTCACGCTGCTCGCGGGCCCGCGCCTCGGCCGCCTTCTTCTCCTCTTCGGCCTTGCGCTTCTGCTCGGCGGCTCGCTTCGCCTCCGCTTCCTCGCGCTCCTTCTTCTGCGCAGCCGCCTTCTGGTCTGCGATGCGCTTCTCTTCGGCGTCGCGCTTCTGCTGCTCCTCGACCTTCTGGCGCTCCTCCTCCTTGCGCTGCTGCTCCTGCTTCGCGGCCACTTCCTCCGGGCTCGGCGTCGGCGGGCCGGTCTCCACTTCGGGCTCGGGTTCCGGCTGCGGCTCGGGCGGCGGAGCGGGCTCGGGCTCCGGGGGTGTCGGGGCCGGGTTCGGCGCGCTCGCGCCCGAATCCATCACCGTGGCTTCGATGGCGAGCGTCGGTGCGGGCGGCGCTTCCTTGTGCTGCTGGTAAGTCCACCATCCATAGGCCAGCAGCGCGACCACGCCCAGGTGCAACAGCACGGACTGCATCACGGAGACCCAACGGTCGCTCTTGCGCTCGGACATGGAGACTGACTTTAGCGCAGGCGGATCAGCTGCCGCGCTTCGCCTCCACGGGCGGCTCGGTGATGAAGCCTACTTTCTGCGCGCCGGATTTCTGCAGGATGACCATGGCTTCCACCACGCGGCCGTAC
The DNA here is from genome assembly GCA_044225565.1 of Steroidobacteraceae bacterium. Lineage (GTDB taxonomy): Bacteria > Pseudomonadota > Gammaproteobacteria > Steroidobacterales > Steroidobacteraceae > CAVXAE01. Next base: position 1,918 of record JBGAIL010000144.1, read on the forward strand.
GCGATGCGCCGGTCCGCCTTCACCAGCACCTGCCGCTCGGGCTCTTTCTGCAGCGCCGCCGTGGCGCGGGCCTCGAGCACCTGCTCGTCGATCGCCGTGCCGGGCGCCACGCCCGTGTTGATGAACAGCCTGCCCTGCTCGTCGATGGAGATGACGAGCGGCTCCTTGTTCGCCGTGTCCACCGGCTCGGCGGCGGCCTTCGGCAGTTCCACTTTCACGCCCTGGGTGAGGAGCGGCGCCGTCACCATGAAGATGATCAGCAGCACGAGCATCACGTCGATGTAGGGCACGACGTTGATGTCGCCCATGAGCCTGCGTCCGCGGGTCAGCTGTGCCATGACTCAGGCCCCCTGCGCGGCCGTGCCGCGGCTCGCGTGGCGTTGCAGGATGGTGGAGAACTCCTCGGTGAAGGCGTCGAAACGCACCTCCAGGCGGCCCACCTGGTCGGCGTACCGGTTGAAGGCCACCACCGCGGGAATTGCGGCGAACAGGCCGATGGCGGTGGCGACCAGCGCCTCCGAAATACCCGGCGCGACCATGGCGAGAGTGGCTTGCTGCACGTTACCGAGACCCGAGAACGCGCTCATGATTCCCCACACGGTGCCGAACAGGCCGACGTAGGGGCTCGTCGAGCCCACCGTGGCGAGCGTGGCGAGGCCCTGCTCCAGCCGGTCGATCTCCTTCAGCTGTGCGACCCGCATGGCGCGCCGCGCGCCCTCGAGCAACTGGTCCGCCGGCACGTTGCCTTGCTGGCGCTGCCGCGCGAACTCGCGGAAGCCGAACTCGAAGATGCTCGCCATGCCCGTCGCACCCCCGCGGGACTCGATGCCGCGATAGAGCTGCGAGAGGTCGCCGCCCGACCAGAAGCTGTTCTCGAACTGGTCCGCCTCGCGCCGCGCGCGCCGGATGACCATGCGCTTGCGGAAGATGATGGCCCACGAGAACATCGAGGCGATCAGCAGGATGCCGATGACGATCTGCACCGGCAGGCTCGCTTCGCCGACCAGGCGAATGATGGACAGGTCGGAATTCATGTCGCGAAGATCTCCTGGGTGATGAAGGCCGGCAGCCGCCTCGCACGCAGCGTGCGGGTGTCGAAGCATGCGACGCGCACCTGCGCGGTGACGAGCAAGTCCTCCGGCGTCTCGCGATAGATGCGCTGGTCGAAGCGCACCACCGCGCCACCGACGCGCTGAGGCAAGGCAGTGATGATGATCTCGTCGTCGAGCCGGGCCGGCCGGTGATACTCGACGCTCACGCCGATGACCGTGAACGCGAGCCCGCTCTCTTTCAGCTGCTGCGATTGCGAATGCCCGAAGGAGCGCAGCCATTCCGTGCGGGCACGCTCGAGGAACCTGAGGTAGTTGGCGTAGTAGACGATGCCGCCGCCATCGGTGTCCTCCCAGTAGACGCGCGCCTTCCAGAGGAACTCCGCAGCTTCGCGTGGCGCGGCCTCGCTCACTTGCCTTCCTCGAACAGCTGCAGGCTCGAGGCCGGCCTGTCCGCCGGCCTGAGGCCGAAATGCAGGTAAGCCGTTCGCGTAGCGACGCGGCCCCGCGCCGTGCGCATGACGAACCCCTGCTGGATGAGATAGGGCTCGATCACGTCTTCCAGCGTGCCGCGCTCTTCGCCCACCGCTGCGGCGATGCTGTCGATGCCCACGGGGCCACCGTCGAATTTCTCGATGATGGTCAGGAGGAACTTGCGGTCGAGCGTGTCGAAGCCCTGCGGGTCGACCTCGAGCAGATCGAGCGCCGCGCTGGCAACGCCGTGGTCGATGTGGCCGTTCGCCTTCACCTGCGCGTAGTCCCTCACGCGCCTCAGCAAACGGTTGGCGATGCGGGGCGTGCCGCGCGAGCGCTGGGCGATGTGGCGCGCGCCCGGCTCGTCGATGTCCACGTTCAGGATGGACGCCGAGCGGGTGACGATGCTCTGCAGGTCGTCGACGCCGTAGAACTCGAGACGCTGCACGATGCCGAAACGGTCCCGCAGCGGCGAGGTGAGCAGGCCCGCGCGCGTCGTGGCGCCGATGAGCGTGAACGGCGGCAGGCTGATCTTGATGGAGCGCGCGCCGGGCCCCTCGCCGATCATGATGTCGAGCTGGTAGTCCTCCATCGCGGGATACAGCACTTCCTCGACGACCGGGCTCAGCCGGTGGATCTCGTCCACGAACAGCACGTCGCGGGGCTGCAGGTTGGTGAGCAGCGCCGCGAGATCGCCGGGGCGCTCGAGCACCGGCCCGGAAGTCTGGCGCAGGCTCACGCCCAGCTCGGCCGCGATGATGTTGGCGAGCGTGGTCTTCCCCAGGCCCGGCGGCCCGAAGATGAGCACGTGATCCAGCGCTTCTTCGCGCTGGCGCGCCGCGCCCACGAAGATTTCGAGCTGCGCCTTGACGGGTGCCTGGCCTACATACTCGTCCAACCGCCGCGGGCGGATGGCGCGCTCCACCGCCTCTTCCTCACGGCTCGCGAGCCCGGTCACGATGCGTTCTGCTTCCACGTTAGCCTCGGTCATTCCTTCGCCGCGCTCTGCAGGGCCCGGCGGATGAGCTCTTCCGTGGTCTGTGTACCGCCCTCGACCGACTTCAGCAAGCGAGACGCCTCGGCAGGCTTGTACCCGAGCGCGACCAGCGCGCCGAACGCCTCGCTTTGCGCGCTGGAGCCGACGGGCACTGCTACCCCACCGGGTGCGATGACCGGCGCATCGAGGCGGTCCCTCATCTCGACCAGCAGGCGCTCCGCGGTCTTGCGGCCGATGCCGGGAACACGTGTCAGCGCGGCGGCATCCTCGTTCCGCACGCAATGCGCGAAGCCTTCGACGCTGATACCCGAGAGCAGCGCGAGCGCTATCTTCGGACCGACCCCGGACACCTTGAGCAGGTTGCGGAACAGGCGGCGCTCCTCCTCCGTCGCGAAGCCATAGAGCAGGTGCGCATCCTCCCTCACCACCATGTGAGTGAGCAGGCGCACTTCCTCGCCGATGCCCGGCAGAAGGAAGAACGTGGACATCGGTGCCTCGATCTCGTAACCCACGCCACCGACCTCGACGAGGAGCTGGGGCGGAGTCTTGGAGGCGATGCGCCCGTGGATCAGGCCGATCATCTAGGCGCGATTCCGCAGGCCGGTGTCCTGCCCTTGCGCCAGGGCATGCAGGCGACGTGAGTGCGCATGGCACAACGCCACGGCGAGCGCATCCGAAGCGTCGCCCGTGACCAGATCTGGAGTTGCAGGGCGCACGGATCATGTTGCCACTGCCAGCTTCTCGGCGCCGCCGAAGCCGACGACCGCGAGCTTGATGGCCCGCGGCGCGTATTCAGACACCGGCACCGGATTTGGCACCGCGCAGAGCGCGGCACCTCTCGCGTGTCCCAGTTTGAGCGCGCTGTCGATGTTGCGGTTGACGAACACGCGCTCGATGGCCACTTCGTCTGGCCGGTTCTCCTCGACCACCCGGCGCACGCCTTCGAAGATGGCGCGCAGCCGCTCCGCCGAAGTGGCGCCTGTCCCCGTGATGCAGCCGTGCGTCACGTGAACGCTGTCCGGTCCATGGATCTCGATGAGACCGTATCCCGTGCGGCGCGAGCCGGGATCGAGCCCGAGGATGCGCACCCGGGCGCTGGACGCGAGACGCGGCGCCACCGGCGCGCCAGTGGCGGCGGCCGGATCGAATGAGCGCCAGGCTTTCGTCCGATATCTCGACATGCGTGCCGCAGCCGGAACCGCGTCGTTGCAAGACCGGCGCGTATGATAGCTCGCAAACAGCGGCTGGTTGCGGCAACCTGCGACGATGCGGCACGTCCCGGACGAAACCTCAGGCTCGCGACCCGACGAGCGCGTGCTGCCTGCGCCCGGTGAGCTCGCATTGCCGCGCGACTGGTCTCCGGAGCGCGGCCTCGATGCGCGCCAGGCAGAAGCCGTGCGCAAGATGCTGCTCGCTGTCGCGAACGACCCACGTTCGATGGTAGTACGCCTGGAAGAGCAACTGACGCGCCTGCGGCTGGCGCGGGACCAGCCCGGCCCCGCTCGCGAACGGCTCGCGCTCGAGACGCGGGTGGTGTTCGCTCCGCTCGCCAACCGGCTGGGCGCGGGCGAGCTCAAATGGCAGCTCGAGGATTTCGCGTTCCGCTATCTCGAGCCCCAGGAATATCACCGCATCGCCGCCGCCCTGCAGGAAAAGCGCGTGGCGCGCGAGCGGCACATCGAAGCGTTGCGGGAAATCGTGCGCAAGGAGCTCGAGGCCGCCGGCATCGTTGCCGAGATCCAGGGACGTGCGAAGCACATCTACAGCATCCACCGGAAGATGCAGCGCAAGCGGCTGCCGTTCGAGAAAGTCTTCGACATCGCGCGCGAGCGGATCGTCGTCGAAACGGTGCGCGACTGCTATTGGCGCTCGGCGTCGTGCACGGGCTGTGGCCGTATGTGCCTGGAGAGTTCGACGACTACATCGCGACGCCGAAGGCCAACCACTATCGATCCATCCACACGGCGGTGGTGGGACCGGAAGGCCGGCACGTGGAGGTTCAGATCCGCACGCGCGAGATGCACGACCAGGCGGAAAGCGGCGGTGCGACGCACTGGAAGTACAAGGAAGGTGGCCCCGGCAGCGCCGAGTACGACCGCAAGATCGCATGGGCCCGCCGCCTCCTCGCGCCGCAGGAGAATACGGACCCCGCGGACCGGGATTTCCTGGAGCGCATGCGGGCGGAGCTGTTCACGGATCGGGTGTATGTGCTGACGCCCAAGGGCGAAGTCATCGAGCTGCCGCGCGGCGGCACGCCGCTCGACTTCGCCTACATGGTGCACACGGGGCTCGGCCACCGGTGCAAGGGCGCGAAGGTGAACGGGCGCATCGTGCCCCTCACCTGCAAGCTCTCGAACGGTGAAGTGGTGGAGATCATCACGGGCAAGATGGCGGCGCCGAGCCGGCACTGGCTGCTGCCGGCGGAAGGCTATCTCGCTTCGGCACGGAACCGGGCCAAGGTGCGGGCGTGGTTCAAGAAGCTCGATGAAAGCGAATCCGCGGCCGACGGCCCTGCTCTTCCGCGCCCCGTCCTGGCAGCGCGGCCCGCCTCGCCGGTTAAAGTGTCGCCGCCGCGCGCAAGAGCCGGAGGGGCCCGCGCGCGCATGCCCGTTCTGATCGAAGGGCTGGACGACCTGCCGGTAACGCTGGCCCGGTGCTGCGTGCCGGTGCGCCCGCAGCCTATCACTGCCTACGTCACGCTGAGCCGCGGCGTCACCGTGCATCGCAGCGAGTGCGCGGGGCTCGCCCGCATGCGGGCACTCAAGCCCGAACGGGTGTTGCGGGTGGCCTGGAACGAAGCAAGCGGCTAGCGTGCCGGGGAAACTGGCTTCGTGCGCGACTTCATGATGGCCGAGAACCGGTCTGGCGTGCCGTCCACGCGTTGCAGCTGCGGGTATCTCAGGCCTTCCGCCCACTTGATGGCGACCGTGCGATAGCGGTTCAGGCTCTTCACCAGCAACTCGATGGGCTTGCCGCTGCCCTTCGCCGCGCGAATGGCCTGCTTGAGCCCCTCGCCGCTGTACTCGATGCCATCCACCGCGACGAGCGTGGTGCCCTGGGTAAGTCCGGCCTCATACGCCGGGCCATTCCACCGCACTTCGGACAGCTCGCCACCCTTCGCCACGATCATGCCGAGGGAGAACATCAGGTTGACCGAGCCGTCGGCGTCCTCCGCCAGCTTGAGATAGCCCGGAATCTGGTCCGTGTATGCGAGGCGCCATCCACCGCGTCGCAAGCCATCGAGCGGCGCGCCAGGCCCGTGCGACCGCAGCCGCTCGTCGAGGAAAGCCGCCCAATCGTTCGCTGCCACTGCGTTCAGCGCGGAGACGACGTCTTCGAACGTGTAAGGCAGCGGCCCGCGCTCTCCGTCCTTCACGCCGAAGAACGTCTTCGCGAAATCGTCCAGCGAGCGGCGCTCGCCGGTGAGCTCGCGGATGCGCGTGTCGACGTCCAGCCAGATGAGCGTGCCTTCGGAGTAGTAATCCGTGCTGCGCTGCCAGGTGAACCAGGGCTGCCGCTTCTTGTAGGCGATGATCGGTTGATTGGTGGTGTCCGCGAGCGCGCGCCATTCGCGGCCGGGGCGCGCCGCGTCCAGCGTTGCGGCCACCTCCGCCCAGGCGGTGCGCGCGTCTTCCGGGCTCCACAGGCCGGAGCGTGCAGCGAGCACGCTGCCCCAATAGTCGGTCATGCCTTCGTACACCCAGAGCAGCGCGTCCTGCATGGGCACGTTGTAGTTGGGCGTGGCGAGGCCGGCCGGACGGCGGAACTTGCCGTTCCAGGAGTGCACGTACTCGTGCGACAGCAGGTCGCGCCCCGGCGCGGTGCGGTCCCACTCCGTGAAGAAGTTGGGGTCGTGGCGATTCTCGCTGGAGCGGTGGTGCTCGAGGCCGATGTCGCCGAACCGGTCGCTGAGGGCGAGCAGGAACTCGTAGTGGTCATAGTGCCTCGAGCCGAACACGGCATAGGCTTCGCGTGGCAGCTGCGAAAATGCGGCGAGTGCCGGCGGGCCCATCACCAGAAGCTCCGGGGAGTCCGCGACGATGTTGAGATGCACGGGTGCATGGGCGGTAGCGTCGAGCTGCACGCGCTTGTAGTTCGCGCCGGCGAAAAGCGGCGAATCGAGCAGCGTTTCGAGCGTGGCGGGCTTGAACCGCACGGTACTGCCTTCCCGGCTCGCGACCTCGAGCGCCGTGCCGAAACCCCAACCGGCCGGAAGGGTGAGCGAGGCTTCGACGTTCACCTGCCGCGAAGCATGGCCCGCCGGGTAGAGGACGACGGTATTCCACTGCAGTCCCAGCAGTTGCGGGAGCATGACGATGCGCCCCTGGCTCTCGAGCTGCGGCGTGAGGAACTGGAATTCGACGTCGATGCGGCTTGCGCCCTGCGGAACCTCCACGTGGAAGGCGTACATGTCCACGGGATCGCGCTGCCACTCGATGCGCTTGCCATTCGCCGTGACGAGCAGGCCTGCGAAGGCGGGAATGGGGCCCGTGGTGGAGTGATTACCCGGGATCCACTGCGGGTACAGCAGCGTGAGCGGCCCAGGTGCCGCAGGAATGCTTTCCTTCACGCGATAGATGCGGCGGGTGACGTCCGTGGCATCCACATTCAGCGTGAGCGTGCCGGCGTACGGAATGTCCGCTGGAGGTGGAATCGGCGGAACGGCGGCGGCGCTCACGGCGCTCGTCAGAAACAGCAAGGCACTCGTCAGCGAGTTGAAACGCAGCATGTCTCCCCTTTCCGGGATCGGCCCCATGAGGCCGGCCCCACACGCGATCCGGCGGTCTCTCAGCGATTGAGCGAGTCGATGGCCCGCTTGTCAGCGGCGAGCGCCGCCTCGTGCAGCGCTTCCGAAAGCGTGGGATGCGCATGGATGGTGCGCTGCAGGTCCTCGCTGCTCGCCGAATATTCCATCGCCAGCACCGCTTCCGCGATGAGCTCGCCGGCCATCGGGCCGATGATGTGCACGCCCAGGATCTCGTCGTCGTCCTGAGCGGCGATGAGCTTCACGAAGCCCTGCGCAGCCTCCATGGCGCGCGCGCGGCCACTCGCCATGAACGGGAAGTTGCCCACCTTGTACGCGCGGCCCGAGGCCTTCACCTGCTCCTCGGTCTGCCCCACCCAGGCGATCTCGGGCGCGGTGTAGATGACGGAGGGCACGGTCTTGTAGTTCACCTCGGCGTAGAGGCCGGCGATGCGATCGGCGACCGCCACGCCTTCCTCCTTCCCCTTGTGGGCGAGCATCGGCCCGCGCACGCAATCGCCGACTGCCCACACGCCTTCGGCGCCGGTGCGGCATTCGTGATCCACCTTGATGAATCCACGCTCATCGATCTCGACGCCGGTGCCCGGCGCCAGCAGGTCCTTCGTGAACGGGCGGCGGCCGATGGCGACGACGAGCTTGTCCACGGTGATCTTCTGCTCACCCTTCGCGTCGGTGTACGAGACCTCGACCGCGTCGCCGGACACTTTCGCGCCGCTCACCTTCGCGCCGAGCCGCACATCAGGCCCTGCTTCTTGAAATGACGTGAGGCTTCTTTCGCAACCTGTTGATCTGCAATGGAAAGAAAATCCGGTAGAGCCTCCCAGCACGGTAACTTCCGCTCCCAGGCGACGCCAGACGCTGCCGAGCTCGAGGCCGATGACGCCAGCGCCGATGACGCCCAGCCGCTTCGGCACCGCGCTCAACTCGAGCGCGCCCCACGAATCGATGATGTGCTTGCCATCGAACGGCGCGGAGCGCAGCTCCGTGGGAATGGAACCTGAAGCGAGCACGACGGACTTCGCCGTGAGCTCGCGTTTGGTGCCATATCTGCTCGGCGGACTGCAGACGCGCTCGGTGTCCTGCCCGGCGGGATACAGCGCGACCGGCGGCGGCTGCGGCGGGCCGCTCGGGATCGGCGTGAGCAATTCGCAGCCGCTGGTCACCTCGGGCCAGCCGACGGGGTGGCGTGCGCGGTGAACTCGACCTTGCGGCCGGGAAGCAGCCTGCCGTGTCCCTGCAGCGCAGTGACGCCTGCGGCCTTGAACAGCGCAAGGATGCCTTGCGTGCTCACTTTCACGATGCCTGCCTTGCGTTTCTGCATGGCGGCGACGTCCATGGACGCCCCGGAAATGCTGATGCCGTGCGTCGCGAACTCGCTGCGCGCGCGGTGATACAGCTCCGAGGACTCGAGCAGCGCCTTCGAAGGGATGCAGCCCGCATTGAGGCAGGTGCCGCCGAACGCCGGCGAGCCGTCGAGGTTCTTCCACTCGTCGATGCACGCGACCTTGAGTTTGTTCTGGCCGGCGCGGATGGCGGCCGGATAGCCGGCGGGGCCACCGCCGATGACGATGACGTCGAACGAGTCGGACATGGATCAGATCCCCAGCAGCATGCGGCCCGGGTCTTCCAGGCATTCCTTGACGGTGACCAGGAACTGCACGGCCTCGCGGCCGTCGATGATGCGGTGGTCGTACGTGAGGGCGAGGTACATCATCGGCCGGATCGCGATCTGGCCGTTCACGACCATCGGGCGGTCCTGGATCTTGTGCATGCCCAGGATGGCGCTCTGCGGCGCATTCACGATGGGCGTCCGCATCGCGCACGATGGGCACCATGAGGCCGCGGTCCGTCGAGACCGCGACGCCGATGTCGTAGTACTCGTGATAGACGATGTCGGTGCCGTCCACCGAAGCGTTCACCACCGGGAATCTCTTCAGCGCTTCGATGGAGGCCTTCACGAAGAAGGACATGAAGCCGAGCTTCACGCCCTGCTGCTTCTCGAAGCGGTCCTTGTAGCGCGCGCGCAGTTCCTGCACTGCGGTGAGGTCCACTTCGTTGAACGAAGTGAGCAGCGCCTGCGTGGATTGGGCCTCGACCATGCGCTGCGCGATGCGCTGACGCAGGCGCGTCATCGCGACGCGCTGGTCGTTGCGACCGGCACGCGGCGCGCTGGGTGCGGGCGACGGCCCCTTGGCGGCCGGTACGCTGCCGGGCCTGGCCTGCTTGTCGAGAAAGCCGACCACGTCGGACTTCGTGAGCCTTCCGTCGCGGCCCGAAGCCGGAATGCCGGCCGGGTCGAGCTTGTTCTCCTCGACCAGGCGCTTCGCCGAGGGGCTGAGCTTGGGCGACTCGCCCTCTTTGCCGCCGGATTCCCGGCCGGCTTCGGCCGGCTTGCCGGCGCTCTTCGCCGCGGCGGGGGCAGGCTTCGCGCTTTCGCCACCCTCTTCGATCACCGCCAGCACCTGGCCACTGGTGACGCTGGTGCCGCTCTGGATGCGGATCTCCCTCAACACGCCGTTGAAGGGTGCCGGCACTTCGAGCACCACCTTGTCGGTCTCGAGGTCGGCCAGGTTCTCATCGCGCTTCACGGCCTCGCCGGGCTGCTTGTGCCAGGCGACGAGCGTCGCATCGGCGACGGATTCCGGCAGCTGGGGAACCCGGATTTCGGTAGTCACGAGCCTCTCCTCATTGAAGTGGGCCTCATTGGAGTGGGGGTCGGGCGCGGGGCTTCCCGCGCCGCATCCTGGCTGGGCGAGCCGCTGAGCGCGGCATGCACCAGCGCCTGCTGCTCGGCCTCATGCGTCTTGCTCATGCCGGTAGCCGGGGCCGCGGCATGCGCGCGGCCGGCGTACAGCACTTCGCGGCCGCCTGCCGCTTCCTGCAGGCGATGGCGGATCTGGTACCAGGCGCCCTGGTTCTGCGGCTCTTCCTGGCACCACACGAGGTCGCGCACGTTCGGGAAACGGGCGAGCGCCTGCGCGTACTCCTCCGCCGGGAAGGGATAGAGCTGCTCGATACGGACGATGGCGACGTCCTGGATGCTCTCCTTGCGGCGCGCCTTGAGCAGGTCGAAGTACACCTTGCCGCTGCACGCCACCACGCGCCGCACGGACTGCGCAGGCAGGTCTTCCGCCTCGCCGAGCACATTGGCAAAACCGCCGCGCGTGAGGTCTTCGAGCGCGGACACGGAGAGCTCGTGGCGCAACAGGCTCTTCGGCGTCATGACGATGAGCGGCTTCCTGAAGCCGCGCAGCATCTGCCGGCGCAGCATGTGGAACATCTGTGCGGGAGTGGAAGGAACGCACACCTGCATGTTCATCTCGGCGCAGAGCTGCAGGAAGCGCTCGAGACGCGCGGAGGAATGCTCGGGCCCCTGCCCTTCGTAGCCATGCGGCAGGAACAGCGCGAGGCCGCAGTAGCGCCCCCACTTCGCCTCTCCCGAGCTGATGAACTGGTCGATGATGACCTGTGCGCCGTTGGCGAAGTCGCCGAACTGGCCTTCCCAGATGACCAGCGCGCCGGGATCGGTGGTCGAGTAGCCGTACTCGAAGCCCATGACCGCCTCTTCGGAGAGCACGGAATCGATGACCTCGAAGCGCGGCTGCTCCTTGGACAGGTGCTGCAAGGGGATCCAGGTGGCATCCGACTGCTGCTCATGCCACACCGCATGACGATGGAAGAACGTGCCGCGGCCGCTGTCCTGCCCCGTGATGCGCACGGAGAAGCCTTGCTCGAGCAGTGACGCATAGGCCAGGGTTTCGGCGCAGCCCCAGTCGAGAGGCATCTCGCCCGCCAGC
>JBGAIL010000145.1:0-12361 GCA_044225565.1 Steroidobacteraceae bacterium
CCCAGCTGCCCTTGCCCGTTCTGAGACGGGCCCTGCTGGGGCTGCGCGCCGGCGAGCGAGCCGGCGGCCAGCAGCAGACCGACAAGAATGATGCGTCTCATCACGACCCCTTACTCTTCGCCATCCGGGTTGTGAGCCTGCTCTTCCGGCACCTGCAGCTGGGGCTCTCCAGCGTCCGTGCCGGCCTCGCCCGACAGGGCTTCCGCCTGCTGGGCCACCTGGGACATGTTCAAGCTCAAATCCTGCTGCCGGCCGTTGCGCATCACCGTGACGCGCGCCTCACTGGCCGAACCCAGCGTCTGAAAGATCTCCTGCCCGCGGCCGGGATCGTCGAGCGGAGTGCCGTTGATGGCGGTGACCAGGTCCCCGGGGCGCAGGCCCAGGCGGACGAAAGCCTGGCGGTTGCGGCCGGGGTAGACCCGGTAGCCCTTCTGCTTGCCCTGCGCGAACACCGGCTGCGGCCGCATGATCTCCGAGACGGCGCCCGGCTGCTCCGCGATGAGGCGCCGGACGCGCTCGACGGGCTGATCGTCGTCGGATGCGCCCTGCGGCAGCGGGGTCGCGCCGGCCGAGCCCCCCGCGAACTGACGCGGCAGGACCAGTGATTCGATCTGGCCGTTGCGGTCGATCAGCACCCGGTCGCCGTACACGGCGTGAAGCTTGGGGCCGCCGGGCAGGGTATCCCCCGTGCCGTACACCTTGGCCGAGCTTGCGCTCTCGCCGACGATGGCCAGCCCGGTGCTCGGGTCGTCGCCCGCGATGATGCCCGTGAGCACCAGCGCCAGATTCGTCTGGGGCGCATTCGCCGCATCGACTTCGCCCGGACCCGCGGCGTGCGTGCCGAAGAGATGGGCATTGGCGATGAGCGCCACGTTGGTGCGGGCTTTCGGGCGATTGAGCGCTTCACGCGGCACGGCGGAAACCGCCGCAGGCTTCGAGCCTCCCGCGAGATCCGTGATGAGCAGAGCCGCCTGCACGCCGAGCAGCAGAGCGAGCGCCCAGGTGGCGATGCGCGGGCCGTGCGCGAGCGCGAGCTCGCGCCATTTGGACGACGCGGGCAGGCTCCCGAACCACGCAACGGCATTCATGCGGGGCGCATCATACGGGCCGCTTACTCGTGCTCTCAAGCAATTGTTTCTACTCGGTAAACCGCGTCACTGTTTTGAGGCTTGTGTTGCCGTTTGGCGACCCCTATAAAGGGGCCATGCCGGAGCACCTGCCGACCCGCCCCGACAGCGCCCCCGATCATGGCGTCGCCGTCGAAGAGGCGCTTCCCGAAGTCAAGAAACCTCCTCTGTTCCAGGTGGTCTTGTTGAACGACGATTACACCCCCATGGAGTTCGTCGTCGACGTGCTGGAAAAGTTCTTCGCGATGGATCGCCCCGCGGCCACCCGCATCATGCTGGAGGTGCACACCAGGGGTAAGGGCGTCTGCGGGGTCTTCACTTACGAGATCGCCGAAACTAAGGTGGCCCAGGTCACGACGTACGCGCGCGACAACCAGCATCCGCTGATGTGTACGCTGGAGCAGGCCTGAAGGTCCGAAAGGTTCGAAATTGCTGTCCAATGAGCTCGAATACTGCCTCAACGGCGCCTTCCACCAGGCGCGCGAATCGAGGCATGAATACCTGACGGTCGAGCACCTGCTGCTCGCCATCCTCGACACCCCGAAGGTGCGCGAGGTGCTGCGCGCCTGCGGTGCCGACCTCGCCAAGCTGAAGCAGGAACTGCAGGAGCACATCGACCAGTCGACGCCGCGGCTCGAGGAAACCGAGGAGCGCGAAGTGCAGCCCACCCTGGGCTTCCAGCGGGTGCTGCAGCGGGCGGTGTTCCACGTTCAGTCGAGCGGCAAGAAGGAAGTGGGCGTCGGCAACGTGCTCGTCGCCATCTTCAGCGAGAAGCAGAGCCATGCGGTGTTCCTGCTCAACCGCCAGCACGTTTCCCGGCTCGACGTGGTGAACTACATCTCCCACGGCCTGAGCAAGCAGGTGGAGGAGAAGTCCGACAAGGAGGAGACCGCCGAAGGCGGCGGCGAGCGGGATGCGGAAGGCGCGGGCAGCGCCCTCGAGAAATACACGAACAACCTGAACCGCATGGCGCAGGAAGGGCGCATCGATCCGCTCATCGGCCGCAAGCTCGAGGTGGAGCGCACCATCGAGATCCTGTGCCGGCGGCGCAAGAACAATCCGCTGTACGTCGGCGAGGCCGGGGTCGGCAAGACCGCCATCGCAGAGGGCCTGGCGCGCCTCATCGTCGAGGGCAAGGTGCCCGAAGTGCTCACGGATTGCACCGTGTACGCGCTCGACATGGGCGCGCTCATCGCGGGCACCAAGTACCGCGGCGATTTCGAGAAGCGGCTGAAAGGCGTGATCACCGAGCTCAAGAAGCAACCCGGCGCCATCCTGTTCATCGACGAGATCCACACGGTCATCGGCGCAGGCGCGGCCTCCGGTGGCGTCATGGACGCCTCGAACCTCATCAAGCCCGTGCTCACGAACGGCGAGATCCGCTGCATCGGCTCGACCACCTATCAGGAGTACCGCGGCATCTTCGAGAAGGACCATGCGCTCGCGCGGCGCTTCCAGAAGATCGACGTGGTGGAGCCTTCCGTGTCGGAGACGGTGGAAATCCTCATGGGGCTCAAGAGCCGCTTCGAGGAGCATCACGGCGTCACGTATACCGACGAGGCGCTCAAGGCGGCCGCGGAGCTCGCGCAGCGGCACATCAATGAGCGGCATCTGCCGGACAAAGCCATCGACGTGGTGGACGAGGCCGGCGCTCGCCTGCGCCTGAGGCCGGTCGCCGAGCGCGAAACGGTGGTCGAGGTCCGGCACATCGAGGAAGTGGTGGCGCGCATGGCGCGCATCCCCGCGAAGACGGTGTCCACCTCCGACCGCGAGGTGCTGAAGAGCCTCGAACGCAATCTCAAGCTCACGATCTTCGGGCAGGACAAGGCCATCGAGGCGCTGGCGGCGTCCATCAAGATGGCGCGCTCGGGCCTGGGCGACCAGCGCAAGCCCGTGGGCAGCTTCCTCTTCGCCGGTCCGACCGGCGTCGGCAAGACGGAGGTGACGCGCCAGCTCGCCATCGCCATGGGCGTCGAGTTCGTGCGCTTCGACATGTCGGAGTACATGGAACGGCACACGGTGTCGCGGCTCATCGGTGCGCCCCCGGGCTACGTCGGCTTCGACCAGGGAGGGCTCCTCACCGAGGCCATCACCAAGCATCCGCATTCCGTGCTGCTGCTCGATGAGATCGAGAAGGCGCACCCGGACGTCTTCAACCTGCTGCTGCAGGTGATGGACCACGGCACGCTCACCGACAACAACGGCCGCAAGGCGGACTTCCGGCACGTGATCATCGTGATGACCACGAACGCCGGCGCGCAGGACATGGCGCGCGCGTCCATCGGCTTCACGCAGTCCGACAATGCGAGCGACGGCATGGAGGCGATCAAGCGCCTGTTCACGCCGGAGTTCCGCAACCGCCTGGACGCGGTCATCCAGTTCGCGCCGCTCGATCCGGTGACCATCGAGCGCGTGGTGGACAAGCTGATCGTCGAAGTGGAAGCGCAGCTCGAGCAGAAGGGCGTCGCGCTCTCGCTGGATGACGACGCCCGCCGCTGGATCGCCGGGAAGGGCTACGACCCGAAGATGGGCGCGCGGCCGATGGCGCGCACGATCCAGGAGTTCATCAAGCGGCCGCTGGCCGAGGAGCTGCTGTTCGGCAAGCTCGTGAACGGCGGGCAGGTGAGGGTGTCGGTGGCGAAGGACGGCACGCGGCTGGAGCTCGATTGCGCAGCCGCCACGCCGGCCGAGGCGACCGTCCACTGAGGCGGGCGGCACCGCCTCGGGTCGTTGCTCAGCGCAGGGTATCTTCCCGGAGCCGCAGACGAGGCGGCTCCGGAATCCGCCTCAACGGCCGCGATAGATGATGCGGCCCTTGGACAGATCGTAAGGCGTCATCTCCACCGTCACCTGGTCCCCGGTGAGGATGCGGATGTAGTTCTTGCGCATCTTCCCGGAGATGTGCGCGTTCACCACGTGCCCGTTCTTGAGCTTCACGCGGAAGGTGGTGTTGGGCAGAGTCTCGACGACTTCCCCCTCCATCTGGATCGCATCTTCTTTAGCCACACACGGCCTTATCGTCCCAAGGGCGGCGAATTCTGCATAAAGGACCGTGGCAATGCAATTTAGCGCGCCAGATGCTCGCGCAGCAGAGCCTCGAAACGGGCGCGGGGCAGGGTGCGGCTGCCGAGGCTCTCGAGATGCCGGGAGGGGAGCTGGCAGTCGATCAGCGCGATGCCCCAGGTCCGGCACAGGCTCACGAGATGGGCGAGCGCCACCTTGGAAGCGTCCCGCTCCTGGCTGAACATCGACTCGCCGAAGAACACGGAGCCGAGCCGAACGCCATAGAGCCCGCCCACCAGCACGCTTCCCTGATAGGCCTCGATGCTATGAGCGTGGCCGTCCCGGTGCAGCTGGATGTAGGCCATGCGCATGTCATCCGTAATCCAGGTGCCGGCGCTGTGCGCCCGTGGCGCAGCGCAGGCCCTGATGACCGCCTCGAAGCTGCGGTCCACCGCGCATTCGAAGCCGCCGTTGCGCAGGGTCTTGGCGAGGCTGCGGGTGCAGCGGAACTCTTCCGGAAACAGCACGGCGCGCGGATCCGGAGTCCACCACAGCACCGGCTGGCCGGGCGAGTACCAGGGAAAGATCCCGCGCCGGTAGGCTGCCAGGAGCCGCGCGGGTGAAAGGTCTCCGCCGGCCGCAAGCAGGCCAGGTGGGTCATCCAGGGCCTGGCTCGACGGCGGAAACCCATCCGGCGGATCGGAAGGCGAGAGCCAGGTGATGGTCTTCACGCTGGCCTGCGGAATGGCACATGGAGGCGGATCTCGGCGGCGTACTCGTTCACCGCGCTAGCCTCGCGCTGCAGATACTCGGCGATCGCCTCGCGGAAGCGCCCGTCGGCGATGAAGTGGGCGGACCAGGTGAGCGTGGGCTCGAAGCCGCGGCTGACCTTGTGCTCGCCCTGCGTGCCGGGCTCGAAGCGGGTCAGCCCGCGATCGATGCAGTGCTCGATGCCCTGGTGGTAGCAGGTCTCGAAGTGCAGGCTGTGGAAGTCCGCGGCGGCGCCCCAGTACCGGCCGTAGAGCGTGTCGCGGGACTCGAAGAATATGGCCGCCGCGACCGGCTGCCGGCCAGCGATCGCGAGCTTCACCAGCCAGTCCCTGCCCATGGTGCGCGCGATCTCGCCGAAGAACTCGCGTGTGAGGTAAGGCTCGTGGCCGTGACGCAGGAAGGTGTCGCGATGGAAGGCGTACACCCGATCCAGCATTCGCGAATCGATCTCGCCGCCGGGGATCGTCTCGAAATGGATGCCGCTCTCGGCGACCCGGCGGCGCTCGCGCCGCGCCTTCTTGCGCTTCTCCGCGGTGAAGGTCTCGAGATACGCCTCGAAGCTGGCGAATCCGCGGTTCACCCAGTGGAACTGGCAGTCCCTGCGCAGCAGCCAGCCCGCGCGCTCGCAGGCGAGCCTCGCGGGCTCGTCCAGGAAGAGCGCGTGTGCGGAAGACGCGCCGTGCTCCGAAACCTCGGCCTCGATCGCCGCCAGCAGCGCGGGCAGATGCGGTTCCATGCCCGGGCGCGCCAGAAGGCGAGGCCCGGTGGCCGGAGTGAAAGGCACGGTGACGGCCAGCTTGGGGTAGTAGCGCTCGCCATGACGCGTGTAGGCCTGCGCCCAGGCGAAATCGAACACGAACTCGCCGTAGGAATGCCATTTGCGGAAAACGGGCGCTGCGGCGAGCAGGCCGGCCGCATCCTTCAGCGCGACGTAGCGGGGCTCCCAGCCGGTGTCGCCGCCCACGCAGCCGTTTCGCTCCAGTGCGAGGAGGAATTCGTGACGAAGAAACGGCACGTGAGCACCGTGGAGCGCGTTCCACTGCCGTGGATCGATCTCCTCGATGCTCTTGTGGACGATGCTCCGCATCCGCCCTCAGTGGGTGTCGACGTCGAGGCCCTCGAGGTATTTGTCCGCATCGAGCGCCGCCATGCAGCCCGCACCCGCCGAAGTGATGGCCTGCCGGTATACGTGGTCCGCCACGTCGCCGGCGGCGAAGACGCCGGGCACGCTGGTAGCCGTGGCATTGCCTTCGACGCCGCTGTGGATCAGCACATAGCCGTCCCGCATGGCGAGCTGGCCCGCGAAGATCTCGGTGTTGGGGGAGTGCCCGATGGCGATGAACAGGCCAGTGACCGGGATGTCCCGCGTGGCGCCGCCTTCCACGGCTCGTATCCTCACGCCGTTCACGCCCGAATCGTCGCCCAGCACTTCATCCACCGCATGGTTCCATACCACGGAGATCTTGCCAGCCTCGACTTCCTTGAAGAGCCGGTCCTGCATGATCTTCTCGGCACGCAGCTTGTCCCGCCGGTGAATGAGCGTGACGTGCTCGGCGATGTGGGAGAGATACAGCGCTTCCTCGACGGCCGTGTTGCCGCCGCCCACCACCGCGACCCGTTGCTTGCGGAAGAAGAATCCATCGCACGTGGCGCAGGCAGAGACGCCGCGGCCGCGGAATTTCTCTTCCGACGGCAGCCCGAGATACTTCGCCGTGGCACCCGTCGCGATGATGAGCGCATCCGCGGTATAGCGACCCGAGTCGCCCACGAGCTCGAAAGGCCGGCGCGACAGGTCCACCTTGTGGATGTGGTCCGCGACGATCTGCGTGGCGAAGCGCTCGGCGTGCTTGCGCATGCGCTCCATGAGCGCCGGGCCGTGCAGGCCTTCGACGTCGCCGGGCCAGTTGTCGACCTCTGTGGTGGTCATGAGCTGGCCGCCCTGGGCAAGGCCGGTGATGAGCAGCGGAGCGCGGTTGGCGCGGGCTGCATAAACGGCCGCGCTGTAGCCCGCCGGGCCGGAGCCCAGGATGATGAGGCGGCTGTGCCGGGTTGTCGTCATGGAAAGCTCGGTATGGGGTGCGGCCTGCATGGTATCAACCCTGCCGCCTCCTGACTGGCCCTATAATCCGCAGCCCCGCGGCATCCCGAGAGTTCACGTTGGCCCAATCCACCGCGCAGACGCGCAACGCCGTTCGCTTCACCACCGCGGTCACCCGCGGCCTGCGCGAGAGCGCGGTGATAGCGCTCGCCGTGGTGGCTCTGGTGCTGTTCACGGCGCTCGCTTCCTACAGCCCCACGGATCCGGGCTTCTCGTACACGGGCCAGGCGGCTCGAGTCGAGAACGCGGTGGGTCCCGTCGGCGCCTGGATGGCCGACGTGCTCTTTTTCCTCTTCGGGCGTCCGGCTTTCCTGTTCCCGGTGATGCTCGGCGTCGCGTGCTGGAAGCTGTTCCGCAGCCGCCAGAAGGGCGAGGCCGCCTCGCGCGCGAACACGGCAGTGCGGATCGGCGGCTTCGTGCTGGTGCTCATCGCCAGCTGCGGACTCACCACGCTTCATTGGGATCCGGAGCCGCTGCGCCAGACGGCCGGCGGCGTCGTCGGCGTGCTCGTCGGGCAGGGGCTGGCCTCGGGCCTCAAGTTCCTCGGCGCCACGCTGTTCCTCATCGCCGCCTGGATGGCCGGGCTTTCGCTCGCCTTCGGCGTGTCCTGGCTCACCATCATCGATCGCATCGGCGCCTGGACCTGGCAGGGCATCGACCGGCTGCGCGAGCGCTCGAGCACGAAGCGCGACGTCGCCGTCGGCAAGGAGCGCAAGCAGGCCCGCAAGGAAGCCGTGATCGTCGAGCAGAAGAAGGCCGCTGCAAGGCCACCACCGCGCATCGAGACGCCTGCGTCCGTCGTGGAGAAGAGCGAGCGCGTGGAAAAGGAGCGGCAGGTGCCGCTGTTCGAGGCGGCGAAGGCGAACGAGCTGCCGCCACTGAAGCTGCTCGACGACCCGCCGCCGCGCGAGCCCGTGTATTCCGCCGAGGCGCTGGAAGCGCTCTCGCGCCTGGTGGAAATGAAGCTCAAGGATTTCGGCATCGAGGTGGAAGTGGTCGCGGTGCAGCCCGGCCCCGTGGTCACGCGCTTCGAGCTGCGGCCGGCGCCCGGCGTGAAGGCGAGCCAGATCACGGGCCTCGCCAAGGACCTGGCGCGCGCTCTGTCGGTGCTGTCGGTGCGCGTGGTGGAAGTGATTCCCGGCAAGAACGTGATGGGCCTCGAGATCGCGAACGAGAAGCGCGAGATGGTGACGCTCGGCGAGATCGTGCGCTCCAAGGCCTACGACGAGGTGCATTCCCCGCTCGCCATCGCGCTGGGCAAGGACATCGGCGGCCAGCCCATGGTGGCGGACCTCGCGCGCATGCCGCACCTGCTCATCGCCGGCACCACCGGCTCGGGCAAGTCGGTCGGCATCAACGCGATGGTGCTGTCGCTGCTCTACAAGAGCACGGCCGAGCAGGTGCGCCTCATCATGATCGACCCGAAGATGCTGGAGCTCTCGGTGTACGAGGGCATCCCGCACCTGCTCGCGCCGGTGGTCACGGACATGAAGGAGGCCGCCAACGCGCTGCGCTGGTGCGTGGTGGAGATGGACCGCCGCTACCAGCTCATGGCGGCACTGGGCGTGCGCAACATCGCTGGCTTCAACCGCAAGGTGAAGGAGGCGAACGAGGCCGGCAAGCCGATCCGCGACCCGGTGATGACGGAGGCGGCCTCGCGGGATCCGACGTTCGACCAGTCCACGATCCCGAACCTGGTGCCGCTGCCCTACATCGTCGTGATCATCGACGAGCTCGCCGATCTCATGATGATCGTCGGCAAGAAGGTGGAGGAGCTCATCGCGCGGCTCGCGCAGAAGGCCCGCGCGTCCGGCATCCATCTGGTGCTCGCGACTCAACGGCCCTCGGTGGACGTCATCACCGGCCTCATCAAGGCGAACATTCCGTGCCGCATCGCGTTCCAGGTGTCGGCGCGCGTGGATTCGCGCACCATTCTGGACCAGATGGGCGCGGAGACGCTGCTCGGCCACGGCGACATGCTTTATCTGCCGTCCGGCACTTCGCTGCCCACGCGCGTGCACGGCGCGTTCGTGTCGGACCAGGAAGTGCACCGCGTCGTGGACTCGCTGAAGACCTCGGCGCCGCCGAACTATATCGAGGAGGTGCTGTCTGGACCGAAGGTCGCCATTCCCGGCATCTCCGGCGAGGAAGGCGAAGGGGCCGCGGGTGGGGGAGACAGCGAATCGGATCCCCTGTACGACGAAGCGGTGAAGATCGTCACGCAGGAGCGCAAGCCTTCCATCTCCTACGTGCAGCGGCGGCTGAAGATCGGCTACAACCGCGCGGCGCGGCTGCTGGAAGCAATGGAAATGAGCGGCATCGTGGGGCCGCTGCAGCCGAACGGCGGGCGGGAGGTGCTCGCGCCGCCACCGCCGGAGGATTGATCAGGTGCCTGCTTCACGTTCGCGAGTGAATCCCGTGCGATGGCGTCTGACCGTCCTGGCCGTGGTTTTGGCAGGAGGCGTTCCGGCTTTTGCGGCGCAGAGCACTCCGCTGGATGGATTTCTCGCAGGGCTCAGGACGCTGCGGGCCTCGTTCACGCAGACGCTGGTGGACAGCGGCGGGCGGCCTGTGGATCGCTCCTCGGGCGTGCTCGTCGTGCAGCGGCCCGGGAAATTCCGTTGGGAGACCCGGCCGCAGGACGGCAAGGGTGGGGGAGAGCAGTTGCTGGTGGCGGATGGAAAGAACGTCTGGTTCTTCGATCGCGAGCTCGAGCAGGTGACGGTGAAGCCGGCGGATTCCGCGCTGTCGGCCACTCCGGCCATGCTGCTCTCGGAAGCGGGAGACATCCGCGAGCGCTTCAACGTGACGTCCGCGGGTGCCCGCGAGGGTCTGGATTGGGTGCTGGTGGAACCGAAAGGCGCGGAAGCCGACTTCCGGCGTGCGCTGCTCGGCTTCGGCAAGAGCGGCCTCGCGCGGATGATCGTGGACGACAAGCTCGGCCAGACCGCGACCATCGCGTTCGAAGGAGTGACGCGCAACGGCGCGGTGGCCCCGGACGAAGTGAGGTTCACGCCGCCCGCGGGCGTCGACGTCATCGGGACGCCGGCGGGATGATCTCGAGGCCGGAGCTGCGCTGGAAGGCGTTCTGGTGGGCATGCGACTGGGCGATCCTGCTCGGCGTGCTGCTCGGCAGCCTGATCCCGCCCGATGAGCTGCATCGGGCGGTGCCGGACATCAACGACAAGATCATGCACTGCGGCGCCTATTTCCTCATGGGCATGTGGTTCGCGGGCTCCATGGACACGCGCAAGTACGGCTGGCTGGCGCTCAGCCTCATCACGCTCGGCGGGCTCATCGAGTTCCTGCAGTACTTCATGGGCTTCGGGCGCGACGCGGACTGGAGGGACTTCGTGGCGAACAGCATCGGCGTCATCGTCGCGCTCTCCATCGCCCGCGCCGGCCTGGGCAACTGGATGGCGTGGATCGAGCGCCGCTTCACGCGGAGCTGAGGCGGTGGCCGAGGCCTTGGACAAGACGCGCCCGCTCGCGGATCGCATGCGGCCGCGCTCCCTGGAGGAATACGCGGGCCAGCAGCACGTGCTCGCGCCCGGCAAGCCGCTGAGGCAGGCGCTGGAGGCCGGCAAGCTGCACTCGATGATCCTGTGGGGGCCGCCGGGTACCGGCAAGACCACGCTCGCCCGCATGATCGCCAAACGATCGGATGCCCAGTTTCTGGCGCTTTCCGCGGTGATGGCGGGAGTGAAAGACATCCGCGCGGCCGTGGAGCAGGCGAAGGCGGCGCGCGCGATCTCCGGCAAGCCCACCATCCTCTTCCTCGACGAGGTGCATCGTTTCAACAAGGCGCAGCAGGACACCTTCCTGCCGTATCTCGAGGACGGCACGCTCACGTTCATCGGCGCGACGACGGAGAATCCTTCCTTCGAGGTGGTGAGCGCGCTGCTCTCGCGCGCCCGCGTCTACGTGCTGCGAAGCCTCTCGGTGGACGACATCGTGAAGCTGCTTCGCGCCGCGCTGGCGAAGAGCGGCTCACTGCGAACGACGATGCGCTCGACCTGATTGCGCGCGCGGCGGACGGGGATGCCAGGCGTTCCCTCAATATGCTGGAGCTTGCGGCCGATCTGGCGACGGAAGGCACCATCGACCTGCGCATCGCGCAGGAGGTGGCGAGCGGCACGCGGCGGCGTTTCGACAAGGGCGGCGACCAGTTCTACGACCAGATCTCCGCGCTGCACAAATCCGTCCGGGGCTCCGATCCGGACGGAGCGCTCTACTGGCTGTGCCGCATGCTCGATGGAGGCTGCGACCCGCACTACATCGCACGCCGGGTGGTCCGCATGGCGTACGAGGATATCGGCCTTGCCGATCCCCGCGCGTATGCGATCACTCTTGAAGCGTGGGAAGCGTACGACCGCCTGGGCAGCCCTGAAGGCGAACTCGCCATCGCCAACGCCGTGGTGTATCTCGCCATCGCGCCGAAGAGCAATGCGGTCTACGTGGCCTATGGTGAGGTGATGGCGGACGTGGAGAAGTACGGCACGCTGGACGTTCCGCTCCGCTTCCGCAACGCGCCCACGAAGCTCATGAAGAACCTGGGCCACGGACAGGGATACCGCTACGCGCACGACGAGCCGGACGCTTACGCCGCCGGCGAGCGCTACCTGCCCGACGAGCTGCCGGATCGGCGATACTACCGGCCCGTGCCCCGTGGCCTGGAAATCAAGATCGGCGAGGCGCTGGCGCGGTTGCGCGCCAAGGCCCCGCCCCCTGCCGAGTGAGCCAAACGTGATCGATCCCAAACTCCTGCGCACCGATCTGCCGGGCGTCGCCGCGAACCTCGCGCGCCGCGGCTACACCCTCGACGTCGAAGCCTTCGGCAAGCTGGAGGAGCAGCGCAAGCACTGGCAGATCGAGGCGGACCGCGTGCGCGCCGAGCGCAATGCGACCGCCAAGGCCGTCGGCATGGCGAAAGGGAAGGGCGAGGATGCGGCGCCGCTCATCGCCAGAGGGGAGGCGCTGGGTGCGGAGCTGGCGCGTGCCGAGCAGGGCCTCACGGAAGCGCAGGCGCAACTCGAGCGCTTGCAGCTCGAGCTGCCGAACCTGTTGCACGATTCGGTGCCGGAAGGGCGCGACGAGACCGCCAATAGCGAAGTTCGCCAGTGGGGCGAGCCGCGACGCTTCGATTTCAAACCGCGGGATCACGTGGAGTTGGGCAGCGGCCTGGGGCTCGATTTCGAGGCGGCAGTGCGCATCTCCGGCTCGCGCTTCGCGGTGATGCGCTCGCAGATCGCGCGCCTGCACCGCGGGCTCGCGCAGTTCATGCTGGACCTGCACACGCGCGAGCACGGATACCACGAGGTGTACGTGCCTTACCTCGTGTCCCGCGATGCGCTGATCGGGA
>JBGAIL010000146.1:0-12284 GCA_044225565.1 Steroidobacteraceae bacterium
GTGCGAGTCGAACCAGCGCGCGATGTACGCATTTGCGGCGCGGGCTTCGGGCGTATCGGGGCCCAGGACGTGGGCGGCGTGCGGCGCGCCTTCCATCACGTACAGGAAAGAGTCGACTCCGAGCGCGAGCAGCCTGGCATGCGTGGCGTAGACCGGACCCGAACCCGGATCGCGCGTCCCGGTGAGGAACAGCGTCGGCGGGAAGGCGGCCATGACCGCATCGGACACGCCGGGATAGGCCTTCGCATCCTTGGCATCGGCGGTCGACATGTACCAGCCGAGCGGAGCGAACGCCTTCATGACCTCGGGCGGAATCGTCGTCGCCGGCACGGCGCCTGCGGCCCAGATGAGCGAATCCCCACCGACGATGACCGGCCCCGGCGTAGCGCACAGAACGCCGATGGCGCCGGGGCGCGGCAGCTTCACATCCTGCAGCCACGCGGCGACCTGCGAGGCGAGCGCGCCCCCTGCCGAGCAACCGTAGATGCCGATTGCGCCCGGCGAATATTTCTTGAGCAGCTCGCGGTACACGGCCACGACGTCTTCGGTTGCGGACGGATAAAGGTGGCGCGGCGCCTGCCGGTAATCGACGGTGATCACCTTGATCTTGCCGAGCGAAGCGACCGGCGCGGATTCCATCTTGCCGAAGCTCAATCCCGGGTTGAGGATGAAGCCACCGCCGTGCAGATTGATCAGCACCCGCTTCGCATTGCCGGGCGCGACACCGCCTTTGGGCGTGATGACACCGACGCGCACGCCTGCGAGCTTGGTATCCTCCACGTCCACCGGATAGTTCGCCATGACCCACGCGAGCGGCTCGACCACCTCGCGCTCGTTCCACTCGTAGAGCGCGTCCCACTCCTTCTGAGGCGCATCACGGGTGGCGGGTATGGGGAATGTGGGATGCTCGAACGCATTGGTGACCCACTTGGCATACCATTCCTTGAACTTCGGGCTCACCAGGCCGGATGGCGGAATGTCCATCGGAAGCGTGTGCACCGTACCATCCGGAGAGACACGGGGCGCAACAGGCGCCGGCTCCGCGGCTAATGCCGCCGAAGCCCAGCAAGCCGCCGCAAGCGCGGCAACCATCACGCCCGCCGCCTGACCCATCATCCTCGCGCCGCCTGATGCGTTCATGCCCGGCCTCGCTCTTTAGAACTTGTAAGCCACGGAAATACCGACGCGACGCGGCGGGTCTACGATGCCATGCACGAGCGTGAGTGGCGTCGTGAACGGCACGTTCTTCGCCGTGATGATGTAGTTGTCGGTGACGTTATCCGAGAACAACCGGAACGTCCACGCATCCATCAGCAGCGCTGCCGAGACGTCGAGGCGATCCCAGCTGTCCACGGGCAGCAGCGGATCGGAGGCTCCCGTTCCGCCGCCGACCTGGAGCGAGCCGACATAGCGATAGTTGGCCGAGAGCTCCAGCGCGTATCGCTCGAACGGAATCTTGTACGCGGCAGAGGCGAAGTACGTCCACTTCGGCATGTCGGGCAGCCGGTCGCCCTTGCGGTTGACGACGACGCCCGGCTCCGGAGAGATGAGGTAGTCGTCGAACTCCGCCTTCGTGTACGAGACGTTCGCGTTCAGCGTGAGGCGCTCGGTGGGCCGGGCCGCCAGCGAAAGCTCGGCACCCTGCGAGTGACTGCTCGAGGCGGTGGTGATGGCCGACGTCAGGATGCCGTTGAGGAGCAGCACGGACTGCAGCTGCTGGTTCTTGATCTTGACGTAGAAGGCGCTCGCATCGATGGACAGCTTCTGGTCGAAGAAGTCCCCCTTCAGGCCGACCTCGTGGTTGATCGTGCTCTCCGGGTCGATGGGATACACGTCCGTGACCGCCACCGGCGCGATCTGGAAAGCGCCCGCCTTGAATCCCTTGGCGACGTTGACGTACGTCATCAGGTCCGGGCGCCACTTGTAGCGCAGCGCCACCTGGGGCGAGAAGTTGGTCCAGCTCTTCGCATCCTGCACCGGCGTGAAGAAATCCTCCCAGCCGAAGGCGGTGCTGGGGATGTACGGCAGCAGGCCGTTCGCCGGGATCTCGAACGCCGCGAGCTGCGAGTCCTTCGCGCGCTCCCATGAGTACCGGCCGCCGAGGGCGAGCTGGAATTTCGGCGTGAAATCGTAGCTCAGCTGGCCGAAGGCGGCCGCGCCGGGGCGCTCGATCCGGGTGTGCTGGATGTTCCAGGTGCCGGTGTAGATGTTCAGGGAGCCGGGCAGGCCGAGATCCGTCCAGATGAAGAACCGGTCCGTGAACGAGCGGTCCTTGAAGCCGTACAGGCCCGCGAGCCACTGCAGCGGCGAGTCCGTGGTGGAGGTCAGGCGGAACTCGGCCGACAGGATGGACTGGGAGCGATAGTAGTTGGCGTAGTTGTTGGTGACGATCGACGTGCCGTCGTAGTCGTAGGGCGCCAGGTTCTCGACGCTCTCGTAGCCGAAAGTGGCGCTGAGCGCCGCCGGCGCGAAGTTCTTCGTGAGCGTGAAAGCCGCGCCGAAGGAGTCCCGGTCGTTCCGGAAGGCGAGATCGTCGTAGACGGTGTAGCACTTGCAGCCATCGAGCGGGCCCGGCGCCTGGCCGACGCCGCGGAACCGGCCGACGTGCGCCGAGAGATACAGCTCCAGATCGTCGCTCGGCACGTAGCGCAACGCGGCGCGGAACGCCGATTCGCGCTGGCCGTCTGCGGCGTGGATGTCATTGTACTGCGGGTCGTACTGCTCGATGAGGTCCTGCCCCGGGAAATAGGGGTTCTCCTCGATCTTGGTCGTGCCCGTGTGCTTCACCCAGTAGTCCGACTGCTGCAGCTTGCCGGCGAAGGAAGCGAAGAGCTTGCCCGCGACCAGCGGACCGCTCACGGTGGCGTCGAAGGCGGCCGTGTTGAAATTGTCGTAGGAAACCGAGGTGCGCGCGCGGAACTGGTCGTCCGGCTTGCGCAGCACGATGTTGACCGCGCCGCCTTCGGTGTTGCGCCCGAACAGCGCCCCCTGCGGCCCTTTCAGCACCTCGATGTGGTCCACGTCGAGGTAGCCCATGTCGAAGCCCAGCGCCGGCACGTAGACGCCGTCGATGAAGGTGCCGACGGACGGCTCGAGCTGGGAGCTCACGCCGACGCCGCGGACGATGAGCTGCTGGAAATCACGGTTCGGCGAGAGCCCGTTCTGCGTGAAGTACAGGCCCGGCGTGACGCCCAGGGTGTTGGTGATGTTGGTGACGTTCATCCGCTCGAGGGTCTCGGCGGTGAAGGCGGTGACCGCGACGGGCACGTCCTGCAGGACTTCCTGCCGGCGCCGCGCGGTGACGACGATTTCCTGCACGCCGGCGGAGGCGCTCTCCGTTTCCGGAGTTTCCGCCCCAGCTGCCGCCTGCGCATCCGCCGCGCCGGCCGAAGCCGCCCATGAATATCCCAGTGTGAGCACACACGCTGCGCGCAATGCGCGCCGAACCTGCCGGATGCTGGAACCCATTTCGTTGCTCCCCCGCCCGTCGAAGGGCTCATGACGCTCTGTAAGCTATATTACAAATATTCCGTAACCGGTCAACCTGTACTAAATAATTCCGTATCGGCACGAACGGCCCCGCGTTGCCCCGTTTGAGTCAGCGCGGCGCCTCGGCGGCAACCAGAGCAGCGCGCAGCTGCGCCTTGAGCACTTTCCCGAGCGCGTTGCGCGGAAAGTCCTCCGTGCGCAACACCACGTCGACCAGGCGCTGGTGCCTGGCGACCCGGGCGTTGGCCCACTCTCTCAGCGCCACGGGGTCCAGGGCGACCCCGGGCTTCGCGATCACGCAGGCGAGTGGGGCCTCGCCCCACTTCTCGTGAGGCACGCCGATGACCGCCGCATCGGCGACCGCCGGGTGCTCGAGCAACACGGGCTCGATATCGGAGGGATACACGTTCAGGCCGCCGGAAAGGATCATGTCCTTGATCCGGCCGCGCAGCGTCACGAATCCCTCCTCGTCGATCGCGCCGATGTCTCCGGTGCGCAGGAACGTCGTGCCGTGCGCGTCCAGCCAGCGGATCTCCTCGTTGGCATCGGGTCGATTCAGGTAGCCCTGCATCAACATGACGGAGCGGCCGACGAGCTCTCCGGTGGCCGGGGGCTGCAGCTCTTTCCCGTTCTCGTCGATGACGCGCAGGTCCGTACCGGGCAGCGCGCGACCCACCGATTGAGGCCTCTGGCGCGCCTCTTCGGGCCCGATGAGCGTCGCGACCCCTTCCGTGAAGCCCCACAGCTCGTGGAAGCAGTGCCCGATGCGCTCCAGCAGGATGCGTTTGAGTTGCGGCGCGAGCGGCGCGCCGGCGCTCAACAAGCAGCGTACTCCGCTGAAATCGGCGTGCTGCGCCCGCTCGTCCGTGAAGATGGCGGCGAACTGCGTCGGCACCATGAACGCATGTGTGAAGCGGTGACGTGACAACGCACCGAAGAAGTCGTCCGGCGAGAGCGTGCGGGTGATCACGCAGGCGGCGCCGACGATGATGGCGGGCAACAGCACGATCATCGTGCCGTTGGAGCTGGGCGGCGTCGCGAGCAGGCAACGCGCGCTCGCCGGAATGGCGAGCGCGGCGCCGAGATGCCAGGCCATTCCGAACCGGCCGGCATGGCTGTGCATGATTCCCTTCGGCACCCCGGTGGTCCCCGAGGAATAGATGATGCCGAACGTGTCGAGCGGCTTGGGGTCAGGGCCAGTGAACACGCCGTGCGTGCCGGCGATGAACGCTTCGAAGGAGTCCGGCGCTCCTGCTACTCCGGTTTCCCGGATGACCCGCGGCTTGCCACCGCCTACCGCCGCCGCATCGGTCGCGAGCTGCTCGCATCCACGACCTGCGAAGAGCAGTTGCGCATCGCTGTCCGCCAGCAGCTTGGCCAGCAAGGCGGGCGTCAGCATCAGCGAGAGCGACGTGACGACCGCACCGGCCCGGGCGATGCCGAACATCACCTCGTAGGCCCAGAACGAATTGGAGGCGAGCATCGCGACGCGCTCGCCCTTGCGGATTCCGGCGCGCGCCAGGGATTCCGCTACGCAGGAGACGCGGCGCTCGAACTCCCGCCAGGTGAGGACGCTCTCGCCGTCGATGAATGCCGCCTCGTTGCCACGGTGACAGGCATGCGTCCGGATCATCTCGTCGAAGCCGAAAACAGGCGCCTCGAACACCGCGCTGCGCTTGAGGACCTCTATCGCCGCATTCGACATGCGCTCACCCGTCCGATCTAGTTGCGTTCCAGGATGGCCACCACGCAGGCGGCCTCGTCGAAGCCGATGACGCCGCCGCCGTTCTCCGCCAGCGCGAGCCGGGCGCCGCGCACCTGGCGCTCGCCGGCTTCGCCGCGCAGTTGCTCCACGAGCTCGCAGATCATGGAAGCGCCGGTCGCCCCGACCGGATGCCCCTTGGACACCAGGCCTCCGGAGGTATTGATGGGCAGACGGCCGCCGGGATGCGTGGCGCCGCTCTCGATGAACCGCCCGCCTTCGCCGGGCGGACAGAAGCCCATCATCTCGGCCTGGTAGATCTCACAGAAGGACGTGGCGTCGTGGACTTCGGCGACGTCGATGTCGTGCGGCCCGACTCCAGCCTGCTCGTAGGCTTTCCGGGCCGCAACGGAAGACAGGCCCGGCTCCTCGAGCCCGCGATACTTTCCGCCGCTCATGCCGATGCCCTTGACGCGTACTGCCCGTTCACGCGCACGCGGCGAGCACTCCCGGAGGAACTCTTCCGAGCACAGCAACAGCGCTGCGGCGCCGTCTCCGAGTGGGGCGCACATGGATCGGGTCAATGGATAGGTGACTTCACGGTCCGACAGCACCTCCTGCGGTGTCAGCGTGAAGCGATACTGGGCACGTGGATTGAGCGCGCCATTGCCATGAGTCTTCGCCGCGGCGATGGCGATCTGCTCGCGCGTGGTGCCGTATTTTTTCATGTGATAGCACGCCTGCATGGCGTACGTGTCCATGAACGGCGTTCGCCCGGGCCCGGGCTCGAAGGGCTTGCCCGCCGCAGCGCCAGCTGCTTCGTAGTAGGCGTGGCCCTCCTGCGGATCCAGGCTGTCCATGCCGCCGGCGAAGCCGTCCATGCGCCCCTTCCCCGTTCTGGGATCGATCAGCTTCTCGACGCCCATCGCTAGAGACAGGTGCGCGGCGCCGGCGAGAATGTCCCGGCAGGCGCCGACCATGGCGCTCGATGCCGTCGCGCAACCGTTCTCGACGTTGGTGAGCGGCACGCGCTCCGGGAACAGCCCTTCCCTGACGAGCGGGATCATGCACACCTGCCCGCGGATCAGCGACTGGCCGTCCAGGTGCATCGAGCAGTTGCCGAACCACGCGGTCTCGATGGCCGCGCCATCGGCCAGGCCGGCGTCCGCGAGCGCGCCGACATAGGCCTCACGCGTCAGGTCCTTGTACGTGCGGTCGGGCATCTTGCCGAAATTCGTGGAGTAGGCGCCGAGCAGGTACACGGCCATGGTGCGGAGGACTCCTGCGACCGGCCCTCGACCGGGCCGTGCGGTCGATGAAACGGGATTTTCTGATTAGTGTCAATATAAATTTCTGAACTATTCATTACAGCGACGGGCGCGAGCGCGGGGAAATGAAGGCATGCGGCCGCGGCGCGCGGCGCATCGGATGCGCGGCGCGAAGCCCGGCTACCCGGGCGCCATCAGGCTGGAATTCGGATCGGCGCGGCCTAGCGGGCCGGTTTCTTCCTTGCCGCCGCAGGCGGGCGGCTTTCGTCCACCCTCGTCTCGCCCCGCAGCTCCTCGAGTCTCGCGATGCGCTCGCGGCCCGCATCGCCCGCCGCGACGTTCAGCTCCGCGATGAAGGCTTCCACGAGCGCGAGACAGGGAACGAGCGAAAGATGCAGCGACGGCGAATCGAGATCGCAGATGAACACGTGCTTCGCCCATTTGACGATCGGCGACAGCAGCGGATCGGTGATGAGCACCAGCGTAGCGCCGTGGCTGCGCGCCACTCTCGCGAGCTCGACGATGTCCGACTGATAGCGCCGGATGTCGAACACGATGAGGATGTCGCCCTTGCCGAAGTCGAGGGCGCTCTCCCGCAGCGAGACGACCCCGGAATGCATGATGTGCGTGTCGGGGCGCAGCTGATGCAGGTGCCCCCAGAGCATCTCGGCGATGTGCTGCGTGAACCGTCCGCCGAGAAGATGCACCGACCTCGACGGATTCAGCACGAGTTCGCAAACCTTCTTCAGCGTGGAAGACCTGAGCCGGTTCAGCGTGTGCGTGACCCCCGCATTGAAGACGCGGGCAGCCGTGGCGATGGAGACCGAGGTGTCGCCATGCCACTTCACCTGCTTGTAGTGGTCCAGCGGGGACGCGAGCCGGGCGCCCAGGTCTTCCCGCAGCACGGCCTGCAGCTGCGGGAAACCCTCGAATCCCAGCTTCGTCGCAAAGCGGATGACCGTGGGGCCGCTCACCTTGGCACGCTGCGCGAGCGTCGCGACGTTCTCCAGGCCGACCATGAGGTCGGAGTCGAAGAGCACGTCGGCGATGCGGCGCTCGGAGGGAGTGAGCTTGTCGTAGGCGTTGTAGATGCGCTCCGGGATGTTGCCCCGCATTTCTTTCTTCATTGGAGAGACCCTGCCGAGATGCCCGTGCTTCGACCCCTGAGGCGCCATACGGTATCGGGGCCGGAGTCAAATAGCCATATCGGCGATGCCGCGCGACAGCAGCGGGGCTGGCGGAACGCGCCAGTGCAGCGCCGCCTGCCGTCCGCGCGTCATGTAATACATACAACCAACATACTGGATTTAAGATTTTCTGAAATGTACATTACCAGACAGTACAGCCTTGGCACCGCGGAGCGCGCATGCAGCCTGACGAACGAGAAGCCGGCGACGGGGGCACGCTCATCGCGCTTCTGTGCACTGACCTCGGTGGGATCACGCGCGGCCGTTCGAGGCCGGCGCGGGATCGAGCGCAGGCGCTGCGCAGCGGGGTCGGCTGGGTGCCCATCAACCAGTCGATCTCGCCATTCGATCACATTCCCGATTCTCCACTGTGGGGAAGTCACGGCGACCGGCGACTCCTCCCGGACCCGGACACGCACGTCCGCGTGGATCTCGGCTTGGGCGCGCCCGCGCTCGAACTCTACCTGTGCGACATCGTGCAGCTCGACGGCACGCCCTGGGACGTGTGCGCGCGCAGCGTGCTCAAACAATCGCTCGCGGATTTCCGCAAGCGCACGAGCTGCGAGCTGCGGGTCTCGTTCGAGCACGAGTTCACGTTCGTGGACCAGCAGGAGCCCACGGGCCCCGGGTTCTCGTTGCGCTGCCAGCGCATCGCCGAACCCTTCGGGACCCGGCTGATGGACGCGCTGTGGCAGGCAGGCCAGGACCCCGAGACTTTCCTGCCCGAGTTCGGCGCCGGCCAGTTCGAGGTGACGTGCCGCCCTGCTTCCGCGCTCGCCGCGGCGGATCGGTCCGTGCTCATCCGCGAGCTGACGCACGAGACGGCGAGGCAGATGAACCGCCGCCTCACCTTCAGCCCCATCGTCAAGCCCGGCGGCATCGGCAACGGCGTGCACATCCACCTCTCCATCGTCGATGAATCGGGGCACTCGCGCACCTACGATGCGAAGGGGCCGGGCCGGTTGAGCAAGCTGGCTGGCGCATTCGCTGCCGGAATCGTCGAGCAACTCCCCTCCATCACGGCATTCACCGCGCCCAGCGTGCTTTCGTATCAGCGCCTCGTTCCCCACAAGTGGGCAGCCGCGTACGCCTGCCTCGGCGAGCGCAACCGCGAGGCCGCATTGCGCATCTGCCCGACAGTGGATTTCCCGGGCATGGATCCGCAGGAACAGCTGCATCTCGAGTTCCGTGCCTGCGATGCCACCGCCAACCCCTATCTCGCGCTCAATGCGCTCGTGCGGGCGGGGCTGCACGGAATCGATGCCGGGCTCGAAGCGCCGCCACTCGTCAATTCGGACCCGTCCGCCTTCGACGAGGCAGAGCTGCGCAGGCTGGGCGTTCGCCGGCTGCCGCAGTCGGCCTCCGCGGCGCTGGAGCAGATGCGCAGCTCCGCAATGGTGAGTAGCTGGGTGAGCCCCGACTTGCTCGAGACTTACACCTTGCTCCGCCGCGCGGAGATCGAGGCACTCCAGTCGCGGACGCCTGACGATCTCGCCGCGCTCTACTGCCAGGTGTTCTGAGAAGAGCCATGGCACGCATCAGAGACGCCGCTGCAGGCGACACCCTCACCCGTAAACGGCCCATCACCTCGCCAGATCATGCCGCGCTGCTGGTCGTCGACGTGCAGTACTACGTCGCGGCACCCGGATACGGCGTGCACAAACAGGTCGATCCGCGACGCGTGCCGCCGAGCCTGCAGTACTACTTCCAGCGCGTGTCCGACGTGATGGTGCCGAACATTCAGCGCCTCCAGGCGAGCTGCCGCCGCGCAGGCATCGAAGTGCTGTTCACCTGCGTGGAGAACCTCACTCTCGACGGCCGGGACCGCAGCCTGGACTACAAGATTTCGGGGCTCGACGTGCCGAAAGGCTCGCGGGAGGCGCAGGTGCTGGATCCGATCCGCCCGGTGGGCGACGAGATCGTGCTGCCGAAGACCTCCTCCAGCGTCTTCAACTCGACCAACATCGACTACGTGCTGCGCAACCTCGAGGTCGACTATCTCATCGTCGTCGGCATGCTGACGGATCAGTGCGTCGAATCGGCGGTGCGCGATGCGTGCGACCTCGGATACCTCGTCACGGTGGCGGAGGACGCCTGCGCCACCATGACGCAGGCCCGGCACGAGCAGTCGCTCGAGCTCTACAAGGGCTATTGCCGGATGGTCTCGACGGACGAGCTGCTGAGGGAGATCGACGCGATCGTCACGTCGCCTTCGCACGCCTGAACATGCCGGGCCGATAACTGCCCGCCACGATGCGGAACGCGATGTTCATGCGGTTCCACGTATTGATCGCGGAGATGGCGAGCGTGAGCCTGGCGAGCTCCTGCTCGCTGAACTGCGCCCGCACCTTTTCGTAAACCTCGTCCGGCGCGTGTCCGTCGCTGATGTGGGTGACGGCCTCGGTCCAGGCCAGCGCCGCCCGCTCGCGCTCGCTGTAGAGATGCGCCGCCTCGCGCCAGGCATCGAGCAGATAGAGTCGCTGCTCCGTCTCGCCCGCCTCCCGTGCATCCTTGGAGTGCATGTCGAGGCAATACGCGCAGCCGTTGAGCTGGGAAGCGCGCATCTTCACGAGCTCGAGCAAGCTGGCGTCGAGCCCGCTTTCGTTCACGAACTCCTGCAAGCTCAGCAGGGCCTGCATCGCACCCGGCGATGCATGAAACCAGTCCAGGCGTGATTTCATGGAAACTCCCGAATCGTTGTGTGGCTACGATGGGAAGACGAGCCAGCCGGCCGCGTTGTGACAGCCGGGACGCGGGAGGTCAGACAGGCTCGCGAAGCTCCAGGCCGCGCAGTTTTTCGGGGTTCAGGATGCTGTAGACATCCAGGATGCGCCGGCCGTCCGTGCAGATGGTGATGACGGCGAACAGCCTGCCCTCGTGGAACACGGACATGCCCGCTTCGTGATTCACGAGCGCAGGGCGGAACTCCACATTCGCGAGATGACGACGGAACACGCCCGTGGCGAAGCGCGCCACGCGCCCGGCGCCATGGATCACCTTGCGAGCCGCCTTGGCCTTGCCACCGCCGTCCGAGTTCCAGGTGACGTCCGTCGAGAGGAGGCTCACCAATGCCTGCGCGTCCTGGGTCTGCACTGCCTTTACCAGCCCTTCCAGCAACCGCGCCCGCGCGACCTCGCTGACCTGGACGCGAGGCCTGCCTTCGCGAACCCGCTTGCGCGCCCGGCTCACGGTCTGCCGGCACGCGGCCTCGCTCTTGCCGAGAATCTGAGCGATGTCGTCGTAGCCCGAATCGAACAGCTCGTGCAGCAGGAAGGCGGCACGCTCCTCGGGAGCCAGCCGCTCGAGCACCGCGAGGAAGGCAACCGAGAGGTCGGATGCGATCTCGCTGGCGTGGTCAGCCGGCGGAGCGGCTTCCAGCGTCAGCGGCTCGGGCACCCACGGTCCGATATAGGCCTCACGCTCGACCCGCAGCTGCCTCAGCCGGTCGATGCAGAGCCGCGTGATCGCAGTAGTGAGCCACGCTTCGGGCGACCGGACATCTTCGGAGGCGGCGCGGTGCCAGCGCAGCCAGGCTTCCTGGACCATGTCCTCGGCTTCGGAGCGGGAGCCGAGCATGCGATAGGAAATCGCGCCCAAACGGCCACGGTGGCGCTCGAAGGTGTCGGTGGGGAGCATGCAGGGTTAGACGGATGAGAGGGTGCGATTGTGACCGAAACCTGCTCGAGCCCGCTGGACAATCCTGCCGAGCGGGCTCAATAATGTGTACACATTGTGTACGCTTACGGAGCTTTCATGGAACCGCTCGTCGTCGGCATTCGTGAGTTTCGCGCGCGGCTCGCGGAACTGCTGCTGAAGGGCAAGCGGCCCATCGCGGTCACGCGCCACGGTGCCACCATCGGGTACTTCATCCCTGCCCGGGCCGGGCGTCCAGACCTGGACCGGGCCGCCCTTCAGGAAGCGGCATTGCAGATGGAGGCCATGCTCGAGCGTGCAAGCTTCACGGAAAAGGAACTGGGAACGGTCGCGAAGGAATTCCGCTCATGGCGCAAGGCGAAGAAGAAGTAGGCGCAGACCGCGCACTGGTACTGGATGCCAACATCGTGCTGCGGGCGGTGCTCGGCACGCGCGTCCGCTCGTTGATCGAGCGATACGGCGTCAGCGTCCCGCTGTTCCTCCCCGCATCGTGCCTCGAGGAAGTCCGTGAGTACCTGCCATCCCTGTGCGCCAAGCGGTGCTGGGAAATCGCGCCTGTCGTCGCCCTGGCACTGGCTCTGGAAGCGCCTGTCTGGACGGAAGACAGCGATTTCTTCGGATCAGGCGTCGCGACCTGGACGACCGAAACCGTGGAAATCTATCTGGGCGACGATCCGTGGCAAGTGCATGAGCCGCCACCACCCGTTTATGGAGGCGGGGGCGTGGAGCAGCGCCGCGCGTGACCCGTAGGTGCCGCCGGCCAGCACCCGCAACTTTTCACGTGAAGCCGTGTTTTCCAGCCACGGCGGCCTGTCGCCTGCCAGGATGAAAGTGCCATGACCCAGACCACGGCTTCAGCCACTCTCGCGACTGCAGACGCCTCGCTGGTCCCCTACACGAACATCATGTACGGCCTGCACGCCCTTGCCGCGGTGACGGGCATCGTCTCCACGGCCACGACGGTAGTGGGCGGATTCGTGTTCG
>JBGAIL010000147.1:0-12636 GCA_044225565.1 Steroidobacteraceae bacterium
GTGTGGGCGCCCGTGCTGCTTTGCCTGTGCCGCCTGGGGCAGGGACTCGGTCTCGGCGGCGAATGGGGTGGTGCCGTGCTGCTAGCCACCGAGAACGCTCCGCCCGGCAAACGCTCCTGGTACGGCATGTTCCCGCAGCTCGGCGCGCCGCTCGGCTATTTCTTCGCCACGGGCACGTTCCTGCTCCTGACGCGCTGGGCAGACGACGCAGCCTTCATGGCCTGGGCGTGGCGCATCCCGTTCGTCGCGAGCGCGCTGCTCGTGTTCCTCGGCCTCTATGTGCGCTTGCGGCTCGTGGAGACGGCGTCGTTCCGCCGCTCGCTCGAGAAGGAAGAGCAGGAGCGCCTGCCGATGCTCACCGTCATCCGGAACTATCCGTGGCAGCTCGCGCTCGGCGTCGGCTCCGCGATATCGACCTTCGTGGTCTTTTATCTGATGACGGTATTCGCGCTGAGCTACGGCGTGACGACGCTCGGTCACGATCGGCGCGAGCTGCTCGGCGTGCAGATGATCGCCGTGTTCTTCTTCGCCGTCACCGTCCCGTTCTCGGGATGGCTCGCGGATCGCTTCGGCATGCGCCGCATGCTGATCGCCGCGTCCTTCGCCGTCATCGCTTTTGGCTTCGCCTTCGCGCCGCTGTTCGGCTCGGGCAGCGTCAGCGAGCTCGTCGTGTTCCTGTCCGCAGGGCTCGTGGTGATGGGCCTCACTTACGGGCCGCTCGGTGCCTCGCTGGGTGGGCTGTTCCCCACTCGCGTGCGCTACACGGGTACGTCCCTCGCATTCAATCTGGCGGGCATCCTCGGCGGATCGCTTGCGCCCTACATCGCGAAAGGGCTCGCAGACCAGCACGGGCTCGCGTACGTCGGGTACTACATGGCCGCGGCCGGGTTGATCACGTTGATCTCGCTCTGGCTCATCCAGCGGCGCGAAGCCGCGTAGAGCTTCCGTTTGAAGCGGCTGTCTCCCCTGGTGCTCGGCTGCCTCTTCGCCACGTGGGTGGTGTGGGGCTCCACCTATCTCGCCATCAAGTTCGGGCTGGAGAGCTTTCCGCCGTTCTTCCAGATGGGGACACGATTCCTGGCGGCAGGTGCCTTGCTGCTCGGCTGGTGCGCCTTGCGCGGACGGCCGATGCCGAATGCGGTCCAGTGGCGCAACGCTGCCCTGGTCGGCACGTTGATGCTGGCCGGAGGCATGGGCGGTACCGCCTATGCAGAATTGACAGTGGCGTCCGGCCTGGTTGTGGCCTTCATCGCCGTCACTCCGGCGATGATCGCCCTCGCGAACCTGCCGTTCGGCATCCGGCCTGCGGCGCTCGAAGCGGTGGGCATCGGTGTGGGGCTCGCCGGGGTGCTGCTGCTCGTGCAGGGCTCGGGGTTTTCGGCAGCCCCCGCAGGGCTGGCGGCCGTGATGATCTCGACGGTGAGCTGGTCCATCGGCAGCGTGTTGAGCCAGCACAAGCTGCCGCTCGCCGCCGGCTCGCCGGGTTTCGCGAGCGAGATGATCTGCGGCGGCATCGTGCTGATGGGACTTTCGCAGCTCACGGGCGAGACCGTGCAATGGCCACCCCGGCCGCTGGCGGTGGCGGCCTGGGCATATCTCGTGACGTTCGGCTCGCTCATCGCGTTCAGCGCGTACATGGTGCTGCTCGCGCGGGCGAGCGCGGCGCTCGCCACCAGCTACAGTTTCGTGAACCCCGTCATCGGCATGCTGCTCGGCATCGTCTTCGCGGGCGAGACCGTCACCGGCCACGAATGGCTGGCGGTCGGCATCATCGTGGCCGGCGTGGTGATGCTGGTGCTCGGGCGACGCCAATAGCGGTCGTCACCATTCAGCAGTGGCCGCTGCTGAACGGCGCGGCGATGTGCAGCATCAGCCAGCAGTCGTTGTGCGAATGGCCGGTGTGGCCGGCCGGCGCTGCGAGCCGTGCGAAGCCGTTGCGCTCGTAGAAGGCGACAGCGCCCTGCATCTGCGAGATGGTCTCCGCATAGCAGCGCACGAATCCCATCGACTGTGCGGAGCGAATGCAGGCGTCCAGCAGCAACTGCCCGACGCCGTGGCCGCGGCTTTCGGGGCGCACGTACATGCGCTGCAGCTCGCAGGTGAGCCAGTCCCCTGCGGCGAGCGCGGCGATCCCGGCGCCTCCCGCCACTCGACCATTCTCCAGCGCCACGAAGTAGGCCGAGCGGCGCCGCCGATAGACTTCGAACAGCGCGTAGTCCGCCGGCTCGAGCACGGACGGCACCCGCTGGGCGATGCCGAATTCTTCGCGCACGCCGCGGATGATGCCGAGTACGGCGTGGACGTCCGCCTGCTGCAGGCGGCGTACGGTGAGGGGGCTCGGGCTTTCGGTCATGGTTCGCATCCTTCGCTCCCCGCGGATGCGAAAAAGCCTCCGCGAGGGAGGCTTTCGGTTGAGTTCGGTTAACCAGGGAAACTCAGGCGCGCGCCTCCACGATTGGGGTGGGGCGGTAATAAAACGACGCGGCGATGAATGAGGCGTCCAGGCGCATGGGGCCGGAGCATAGCGACGGCGTAAAGGCGGTGTCAACGAGTATCATCCGCGCCATGCCTGTCACCACCACCTATCTGCAGATGCTGTCCGCCGGGGAGCACCGGCCGAAGGCCGCCTCCGACCCGCGCTTGCGCATCCTCGAGGCCACGGTCAAACAATGGCCGTACAACAGGTTTCTCTACTCGCTGGTCGGCGGCTCCTGGCAATGGCGCGACAAGCTCGAATGGACCGACCGGCAGTGGCAGGACTACGCGGAGTCCGACGCACTGAGCCTCTTCGTGGCGTACTACGACGGCTCGCCGGCCGGATATTTCGAGCTGCAGCGCCAGCCGCAAGAGCAGGTGGAGCTCGCCTATTTCGGGCTCGCGCCGCCGTTCATCGGGCGCGGGCTCGGCGGGCCGTTGCTGAGCGCGGCCATCTCGGAAGCGTGGAAGATGCAGCCGCGGCGGGTTTGGGTGCACACCTGCACGCTGGACCATCCGAGCGCGCTCAAGAACTACGAGGCGCGCGGCTTCAGCGTCTACAAGGTGGAGACCACGGGCTGACGGCGTCGCGCATCCTTCGTGCGCGCGCCGGCACGGCCGGCCTTACTTCTTCTCGGTTTGCCTTCTCACGGCGTCGGCCGCGGCCGCGATGGCGGCCGGGTCGCCCAGATACCGGCTGTTCGCCCGCTTCAGCTGCGGGGTGAGCTCGTAGAGCAGCGGCACGCCGGTCGGGATGTTGAGCTCGACGATCTGCTCTTCCGTCAGCCCGTCCAGCATCTTCACCAGCGCGCGCAGGCTGTTGCCGTGCGCCACCACCAGCACGTTCCTCCCCGCGGTGAGCTCCGGGGCGATGCGCTCGTTCCAGAACGGCATCACGCGCTCCAGCGTCGTCTTCAACGATTCCGTCGCGGGCAGCAGCTTCGGATCCACGTTCGCATACCGGATGTCGAAGCGCGGATGCCTCTCGTCGTCATACGGCAGCGCCGGCGGCGGGATGTCGTAGCTGCGCCGCCAGATCTTCACCTGCGCATCGCCGTGCTTCTGCACGGTCTCGGCCTTGTTGAGGCCCTGCAGCGCGCCGTAGGAGCGCTCGTTCAGGCGCCATGAGCGCTCCACGGGCAGCCACAGCCGGTCCATCTCATCCAGCATGATCCACATGGTGCGCAGCGCGCGCTTGAGCACGGACGTGAACACGATGGCCGGCTCGAACTTCTCCTTCAGCAGTTCCTGCCCGGCGTTGCGGGCTTCCACGCGGCCCTGGTCCGTGAGGTCCACGTCCTCCCAGCCGGTGAAGCGGTTTTCGACGTTCCAGGTGCTCTGGCCGTGGCGGGCGAGGACGAGTTTGCCGGTCATGTGCTTGCGTTCCAGGTCGAGGTTCATTCCGAGAGCTTGCGCACCGATTCCACGCCGACCGAGAGCGTCGCGAAGTCGCTCGCCCCCGCGGCGCGCATGTCGTTCAGCGTGCGCTGCCATTGGACCAGATCGTCCCCTGCCGAGTCGACCCACGCCGTCACGCGCTCGGCGGCCGAACCCCGTTCGCGCCGCGCCAGCACGCGCTCGGCCACGCTGCGATGGATGCGCAGCGCGCTGTCCCGCAGCCCGCTGCGGGCCACGGCCTGCCAGGGGCCGTCCACCTTCAGCCGCTCGATCTGCTCGCGCAGCCAGTCGAGCCCGATGCGGTTGCCGACCTCGAAATAGATGCAGGCCACTTCCGTGACCTTCGTCCTGCCCTGCGCGGCGAGCTGCACGATGTCCGGCGCCGCATTGAGGGTCTCGAGGCTCGCGATGCGCTGCGCGAGCGCGACCGGCACGCCGCTCTCCACGTGCTGCCTGCGCAGCTTCTCGAAGCGCTCGCGCTCGGTGCCGACCAGCACCGTCTCGATGTCGCTCTCCAGCTCCTCGACGCCGCGACGGAACGTGGCGACCGCCTGGTCCACCTGCAACCCGCCCTTGAGGCGGGCCAGCAGCCAGTAGGTGACGTGCCGCAGCAGCCGGCTCGTCTGGTACATCATCTCGTATTGCAGCTTCGCGGTGATGCGGTTGTCGAGCGCTTCGATCTGCGCCCAGAGCTTG
Organism: Steroidobacteraceae bacterium; assembly: GCA_044225565.1. Classification (GTDB taxonomy): domain Bacteria; phylum Pseudomonadota; class Gammaproteobacteria; order Steroidobacterales; family Steroidobacteraceae; genus CAVXAE01. The sequence continues at coordinate 4,570 of JBGAIL010000147.1, forward strand.
CGCATCTCGAAGATCTCGCGCGCGGCCGTGTAGGCCCGCGCGATCTCGGCCGGACCGCAGCCCGTCTCCTCCTGGGCGCGAGCCATGAACGTGGGCCCCATGCGGTTGACGAGGCTGTTCGTGGTGGCGGTCGCGATGATCTCGCGGCGCAGGCGGTGCCTGCGGATCGCCTTGGGGAACCGCTCCGCCACCGGATCGGGGAAGTAGCGGTCCAGCTCCGAGGACAGGTACGGATCCTCCGGCACGTCCGAGGCGAGCAGGTGATTGCTCAGCCAGATCTTGCTGTAGGCGAGCACGATGGCGAGCTCCGGCCGCGTGAGGCCGACGCCGGCCTTGCGCCGTTCGGCGAACTCGTCGTCCGCCGGCAGGAACTCGAGCGCGCGGTTCAGCTCCCCGGTGCGCTCGAGCGAGCGGATGAGGTGCTGATACTCCGAAAGGCGCGTCGCCGACTGCAGCTCGAGCGTGCTGATGGCTAGGCTCTGCAGATAGTTGTTGCGCAGCACCAGGGCCGCCACTTCCTTCGTCATGCGCGCGAGCAGCCTGTTGCGGTCGCCGCGCGTGAGCCTGCCGGCTTCGACCATCGGGTTGAGCAGGATCTTGATGTTCACCTCGACGTCCGAGGTGTTCACGCCGGCGGAATTGTCGATGAAGTCCGTGTTGACCCGACCCCCGGCCAGCGCGTACTCCACGCGCCCGCGCTGCGAGAGGCCGAGGTTGCCGCCTTCGCCGATGACCTTGGCCCGCACTTCCTCGCCGTTCACGCGAACGGCGTCGTTGGTGCGATCGCCGACCTGGGTGTTGGATTCGTCGCTCGCCTTCACGTACGTGCCGATGCCGCCGTTCCACAGCAGGTCCACCGGCATGCGCAGGATGGCGCGGATGACGTCGTTCGGCGGCACCGTGGCCGAGTCGAGCCCGAGCATGCTCTGCGCCGCGGGCGAGAGCGTGATGGACTTCGCCGAGCGCGAGTACACCCCGCCGCCCTTCGAGATGAGCTTCTTGTCGTAGTCGTCCCACGTGGAGCGCGGCAGGTTGAAGAGCCGCTCGCGCTCGCGGAAGCTCGCGGCCGCATCGGGTGCCGGGTCCAGGAAGATGTGGATGTGGTTGAACGCGGCCTGCAGCCGGATGTGCTTCGAGAGCAGCATGCCGTTGCCGAACACGTCGCCCGCCATGTCGCCGATGCCGGCGCAGGTGAAGTCCTGTGCCTGGGTGTCGACGCTGATCTCGCGGAACAGGCGCTTCACGCATTCCCACGCGCCGCGCGCGGTGATGCCCATCTTCTTGTGGTCGTAGCCGGCGGAGCCGCCCGAGGCGAACGCGTCCCCCATCCAGAAGCCGTATTCGATGGAGATGGCGTTCGCGATGTCCGAGAACGTTGCCGTGCCCTTGTCGGCCGCCACCACGAGATAGGCGTCGTCCGTGTCACGGCGCACGACGCGCGTGGGCGGCACGATCTTGCCGTTCACGATGTTGTCGGTGACGTCGAGCAAGGCGCGAATGAACGTTTGATAGCAGGCCACGCCGTCCGCAGCGATCTCCTCGCGGGTGCCGCCGAGCGGCGGCCGCTTCGGCACGAAGCCGCCTTTGGCACCGACCGGCACGATCACCGTGTTCTTCACGTTCTGCGCCTTCATGAGGCCGAGGATCTCCGTACGGAAGTCCTCGCGGCGGTCGGACCAGCGCAGGCCGCCGCGCGCGACGTAGCCCATGCGCAGGTGCACGCCCTCGACCCGAGGGCTGTACACGAAGATCTCGAATTTCGGCCGCGGCAGCGGCAGCTCGGGGATCTTCTGCGGATCGAGCTTGAAGGAGACGTAGCTCTTCGGCTTGCCGGCCGCATCGGGCTGGTAGAAGTTGGTGCGCAGCGTGGCGCGGATCACCGTGAGATAGCCGCGCAGGATGCGGTCCTCGTCCAGGCTCTTGATGGCATCGAGACCCGAGCGGATCGCCGCGATGAGCTTCTCCGCCTTCGCCTCGGAGCGGCCCTTGAGATCCGGATCGAACTGCGTCTCGAACAGGCGCACGAGATTGCGCGCCACCTCGGCGTTCGAGGCGAGAGTGCGCTCCATGTAGGCCTGGCTGAACGGCACGCCGGTCTGCAGCAGATAGCGGCAGTACGCGCGCAGCACCACGATCTCGCGTGCGAGCAGGCCTGAGGCGAGGAGCAGGCGGTTGAAGCCGTCGTTCTCGATGTCGCCGCGCCATGCGGCCGCGAACGCTTCCTTGAACGCCGTCTCGCTGCGCGCGATGTCGATGGGCAGGCGATCGCGGTGCTCGGCTCGAAGTCCTGGATCCAGGCTTCGCCGCCTTCGAACCAGGCAGGCTCGTACGGCCGCTCCGCGATGACGCGCAGCCCGAAGTTCTCGAGCATCGGCAGGATGTCCGAGATGGGCACCGGCTCGCCGTGCTTCACGATCTTCAGGTGCACGCGGCCCGCCTCCTGGTTCGCCGGCCGATACAGGTTGAGGCGCAGGTCCTTGGGTGCGGAGCGCAGCGCCTCGAGGTCGTCGAGATCGTCCAGCGCGTCGGCAGGTGCCACGACGGCCTGGTAGTCCGCGGGGAAGGTGCGGCGATAGCGGCTGCTGAGGTTGACGGCAGCCGCATCCGAGCACTCACGCAGCTCAACACCGCACGGAGCCTGTCGGTCCACGTGGTGGTGGCTTCCGCGACGCTGCTCGATGGCCGGGATGTCCACCTTGCGACGGTCTTCACGATCCGTGCGCACCACTACATGTACGCGCGCATGGCTCGAGTCGGAGAGCTGCACTTGAGTCTCGACGTGGTGGCCGCCGAAGCCTTCACGCACGATCTGCTCGATGCGCTGGCGCACGTCCGTGCTGTAGCGGTCCCGCGGCACGTAGATCATGCAGGAGTAGAAACGGTTGTACGGGTCGCGACGTGCGAGCAGGCGCACCGTGCGGCGCTCGTACAAGTTCACCACGCTGCGGGCGATGCGGATGAGATCTTCGACCGGCGCCTGGAACAGCTCGTCGCGCGGGTAGGTGTCGAGCACGTTGAGCACAGCCTTGCCGTCGTGGCTCTGCGGATCGAGCCCGAAATGGTCGATGACGCGCTCGACCTTGCGGCGCAGGACAGGGATGTCGCGCGGGCTGCGGTGATAGGCGGTGGAGGTCCAGAGCCCGAGGAACCGGTGCTCGCCGGATACTTCGCCGCGCGGCCCGAAAGTCTTCACGCCGACGTAGTCCAGGTAAGTCGCGCGGTGCACGGTGGCGATGGAGTTCGCCTTGGTGAGGATGAGCAACTCGCGCTCGCGGGCGCGCGTGCGTATCTCCCCGCGCAGCGTCATCGAATGCCCGGCATTGCCGCGGCCGCCACGCAGGATGCCGAGGCCCGTGCGCGCTTCTGGCACCAGCTTGTCCTCGCTCGCGCCGCGCTCGAGGCGATAGTAGCGGTAGCCGAGGAACACGAAATGCCTGCCCTCCATCCAGTCGAGCAGATGGCGCGCCTCGACCACTTCATCCGTCGGCAGCGGCGGCGGATTGCTCTGCAGCTCGTTGATGAGCGTGCGCATCCGCTTGCGCATCGCGCCCCAGTCCGAGACGGCGAGGCGCACGTCGGTGAGGGCGGCTTCGATCTTTTCGCGCAGCTTCGCCAGCTGTTCCGGCTGGGTCTGGCGATCCACCGTGAAGAGCTGCCAGGATTCCGCGCGCGTGTCGTTCTGCGATTCCGTCTCTATGCTCTGCAGGCGGCCACGGCCATCGCGCCGCACGGCGAGCACCGGGTGCACGATGAGATGCACGGCCACTTCGGCCTGGTGGAACACCGCGTTGAGCGAGTCCACCAGGAACGGCATGTCGTCCGTAACCACGAGGACGATGGTGTGGGGCGAATCGAAGCCGTCGCGCGCTGGATCAGGTTGAAGACTTCGACGCGCGCTTCGCCGACGGCGCGCGCGCGACTGCCCATCTCGAGGTGGCGCAGGGCCACCGCTGCCAGATTGCCGGCCTGGCGCTGCGCAAGGTCTTCTTCGCCGACGCCGAGGAAGTACTGGCGGAGAAAGCGCTTCCGGACCACGGCAGGCACGTTGGTGGCGCGCCGCGGTGCAGCGGCGACGATACTCTCGATGAGGTCCAGCCGTGCCTGCGGGATGCCGTGGAGTCCTTCGCTGCCCTGTTCCGAGACTTGCGCATGCATATCGGTTTCCTCGTTCGAGATCGTCGATGAGCGCGCGAGGAAGCGAGCTGCCTCCGCGCCGGTGACGCACCGGTGATCGAAAGTTAGCGACAACGGCATCCGCGGATGCGCTGCGAAGCCGCCCGCCACGGCGACCACGTCCTGGCTCAACCGGCCCGCGCCCAGGATGGCGACCGCGGGCGGCACGACGACGGGCGTGGCGTAGCGGCCCGCGAGCGTACCGAAATTGGATAGCATGAATGTGAAGTCGCGTAGCTCTTCCGGCGAAACGCTGCGGTCTCGGGCGGCTCGCTTGAGCCGGTCCACGTCGCGGCGCAGCTCGTCGGCGGCGCGGCCGTCCCGCCCGGATCACGGGAACAGGCTGTAGACCTTCAGGGGTATCCACGGCCATGGCCACGTCCAGCCGGTCCATGAGCCGCCGTGTCTGACGCTCGCCGTCGAACCACGCATTCAGGGCCGGCTCGGCCCGTACTGCTGCGGCGATGGCTCTCAGCAGGCGCGCGGTGAAGTCCTCGCCCTGGGGGCCACGGGTGCAGGTCCACATCGTCGAACAGCGTGCAGCCCATCACCTGGTCGCGGGCCAGGCTCATGCTGCGCCTGGCCGCGGTCGCAGGCCGCGCACGCTGTCGCCTTTGAAGGAGGCTGTCGTGCCGTGACCCGCAGCCGACGCGATGTGCGGAGCGGGTTGGGTGACTGCGAGGACGTCGTCTACGGTGACGATTCCTCCGCGGCCGGTGCCGTGCACGTCTTCGAGGGACACGTTCAATTTTCGGGCGAGCGCACGCGCGGCGGGCGCTGCGCGGACGCGATCTTTCGGCGCACCACCGAGCGAGCTGCCGGCGATGGCCGTCTCGACCAGCTCTTCATCCGTGGTCAGCATGTTGCCGACGACGGTGCCGGCGTCGGAGGCTGCGCGCCCGGCCGGCGCTGCGGAAGCTTCGCCTTCCACCTCGAAATCGATGAGCGGCGCGCCGGTCGGAACGATGTCGCCCGCCGACCCGTGCAGGGCAGTGACGACACCGGAGTGGGGCGAGGGCACTTCCACGACGGCCTTCGCGGTCTCCACCGCGAGCATGGGCTGGTCCACCGTGACGCGGTCGCCGACCTTCACGTGCCAGCGGACGATCTCGGCCTCCGCGAGGCCTTCACCGAGATCGGGCAGATGGAAAGTGGTCATGCGAGGCATTCCTGCTCAGGCGGCCAGCGTCGCGTGCACCGCATCGACGATGCGGGCGACGCTCGGGATGTAGTCGTACTCGAGCGGCGCGAGCGGGATGATGGTGTCGTACCCCGTGACGCGCTGGACCGGCGCTTCGAGGTCGTAGAGCCCATGCTCCGCGACGTGCGCCGCGATTTCCGCGCCCACGCCGCAATTGCGCGGCGCTTCGTGCACGATGACCAACCGGCCGGTCCTGGCGAGCGACTCGAGGATCGTGTCGTGATCGATGGGCGAGATCGTCGCCAGGTCGATCACCTCGCAGCCGATGCCTTCGCGCTGCAGCTGCTCGGCGGCCTTGAGCGTTTCGATGGTCATCGCGCCCCAGGTGACCAGCGTGACGTCATCGCCTTCGCGCAGCCGGTAGCAGGTGTCGAGCGCCAGCGCCTGCCCGTCGTCGGCCACTTCCTGCTTCAGCAATCGATACAGCCGCACGGGCTCGAGGAAGATCACCGGATCGGGCTCGCGGATCGCCGCGAGCAGCAGTCCGTAGGCGCGCGCCGGCGAGGAGGGGCACACGACACGCAGGCCGGGATGGTGGGCCAGCATGGCTTCCAGGCATTCGGAATGATGTTCCGGCGCATGGATGCCGCCGCCGTGCGGCATGCGCATCACCAGTGGCAGTGTGATACGGCCACGCGTGCGATTGCGCATGCGTGCCATGTGGTTCGCGATCTGGTCCATCGCCGGGTAGATGAACCCCATGAACTGGATCTCGGCGACCGGGCGCAGGCCCTGGCCCGCCATGCCGATGGCGAGGCCCGCGATCATGCCTTCGGCGAGGGGAGTGTCCTGCACGCGCAGCGTGCCGAAGCGCTCCTGCAATCCTGCCGTGGCGCGAAACACGCCGCCGTTCACGCCGACGTCCTCACCGAGCACGACTACGTTCGGATCCTGCTCCAATTCCCAAGCCTGGGCGCGGTTGATCGCCTCAACCATCGTGATCTTGGGCATGATGCGATCAGTGGCCGCTCGAGCCCGCGTAACGGCGTGCCAGCTCGCGCTGCGCACGCAGCGCCTTGGGCATGCGCGCGTAGAGATGGTCGAACATCGCGTCCGTGGTGCGGCGTGGCGCGTTCAGGTATTCGAGCGCAGCGGCTTCCACCTCACGTGCGCATTCCACCTTCAGCGCTTCCTCGCGAGCGGCGTCCCATGCGCCGATGCTCGTGAGATGAGCCCGAACGCGGATGAGCGGCTCGAGGCCGCGGGCCTTCTCGACCTCTTCCGCAGGGCGGTATCGCGATGCATCGTCCGCGGTGGTGTGGTCGCTCAGGCGATAGGTGATGGCTTCGATGACGGCCGGTCCGCCGCCGCTCCGCGCTCTCTCCAGCGCCTGCTCGGCGGCGTGTCTCACGGCGACGATGTCGTTGCCGTCCACCTGCATGCCTGGAATGCCCGCAGCGATCGCTTTCTGCGCGAGCGTCTTCGCAGCGGTCTGGCTCGAGAGCGGAACGGAGATCGCCCAGCCGTTGTTCACGATGACGAAGATGGCCGGCAGCTCTCGCGCCCCGGCGACATTCATCGCCTCGTAGAACGCGCCTTCGGACGTGCCGCCATCACCGATGAAAGTGACGGAGGCGCGCGGTTCCCCGCGCACCTTGAAGGCCATGGCCACTCCCGCGCCCTGCACGGTTTGCGAGCCGATGGGCACGCACCACGGATAGTCCTGGTGTGCCGGAGGCGGGAAATGGCAACCCGCCTCGTCGCCACCCCAGTAGCGGAAGATGTTCGACATCGGCACGCCACGCCACAATTGCGCGCCGTATTCGCGGTACACGGGAACGAGCACATCATCGGGCTTCATCGCGGCACCGATGCCGACGTGCGTGGCCTCGTGACCGAGGCACGAGGCATAAGTGCCGAGCTTGCCGGTGCGCTGCAGGTTGATCGCCTTCGTATCGAAGGCGCGCGCCAGCGCCATGGCGCGATACATTTTCACGAGCTCGGCCGTCTCGCGAGCGAAGGCCGGTGCGTCGGAGGCGAGCTGACCCTTGGGGTCCAGCAGCTGGCTGTACCGGACCTGGAATTCAGCGACGATTTTCAAGGCTGGGCGTCCAAGAGCGGCGCGGATTATACACGTCGCACCGTGGTGGTGCGCCGCATGCGGTGCTTTTACAGGCCCGTGGTTGCACGGCGGGCGCGCCGGGTGGCCCATTTGCGCTAGCCCGAGTCGATGTCGGCTGGCTTGCCGGACGGCGCGTTCTACCAGCGTTCGCGCGCGACTTTACTTTCCCTGCCGGAACGCATCGAGCGCGGCGAGGATGGGCGATGCGGCGCTTTCGCTCAGTGCCGAGAAAGTGTGGCGCTCGCCCGCCAGCTCGAGGAAAGCGTCGCTCGTGCGATCGGCCCTGACCGTGGGGTCGTCTTCGCGATGGCCCTGGTGGCGTTGCGAGTCGCTACGGCGCGCAGCGAGGCGGTGCAGTCGTTCCGCTTCGTCGAGCTGGCACAGGATCTGCGCGGTGTGCGCTGGCGCGAAGGCGCGCAATGTCTCTCCGTGCTCGCACGGCCGGAAGTTGCCTTCGAGGATCAGGTCCTGGCGAGCATCGATCAATTCGCGAGCCACGACGAACTGTGCGGCGACGCTCGCGTCGCACAAGCGACGCGCGCGCGCCACATCGCCCGCGCCGAGCGCGTCCATGAGCGGCTCCTTGATCGCATCCTTGCACAGCAGCGGCATGCCGAAACGCCGCGCGAGC
>JBGAIL010000148.1:0-12114 GCA_044225565.1 Steroidobacteraceae bacterium
ACATGGTGTTGGCCGGACCGAGAGTGCAGATGGGTGAGACGGGCCGCCGCCGGTGGGGGGGGGGCGGTGGCTTAACATAGAGCTGAAACTCAACCTGGAGCAACAATAGGGGTGGAGCCGGCCCCCCCCCGGCGGCGGCACGGCCAGCATCTCGAAGCGGGCTTCGAGCTGTTCGATGGAGAAGCTGTCGTCGAGGGTGGCGAGCGTGTCCGGCGTATTCATGGAGCTTTCCTTCCTTGGGTCGAGTGGATTGCCTTGCGGGGACCATCCCCGAAGGGCGGGGCCAGTCTCCTCTGCGGTACCTTCCGGCACCAAGCCGCGAATCTGTCGTGTTCACGCAGAAATGCGGTTTGCGCGTGCCGATGGTGATGCGCCGTCCGTGACGCAGCTCACGGCGCGCGAGCGCGCTGTGGGTTCTGCGGCAGGCTTCCGGGAGACGGGGTGTGCAGACCCTTCCAAAGCGCAGGCCGAGCCATTACACTGCGCGGCCCGCTACAGCATGGAGGCAGTGGGAAAACCCATGAACACGTCATCGAAACACATCCGGACCGTCCCGCTGCGCCGCATCTGCTGCGTCTGCCGTTGCGCCATGCGCAACTGACCGGTCCCCGCCGCCCGGGAGGCGGCTCTCGGTTTTCAAAGTTTCACTGGGCTGTCATGTCGGCGACATTGCTGACGGGCACCCTTACCGCGCGGCCGTTTTTCTGTTGCGGAGGCCGCGTGGGACAGTGTTTTTCCGCAAAGGAGTGACCATGTTGACCTTCCTGTTTCTGGTGAGTCTGACAGCCACCACGGTGTTGTTGCTTTCGATCGCTGGCGAGGAAGTCGCCCGCGTGACGCGCGCGCTTCTGGCGCAGGGCAACGGCAAATCAGAATCTGGCGTTGCGAGGACTTCCGTCGCAGCGCAGGAGCCGGGCCTCGCCCCGAGCCATGAAACGGCCGAGCTGCGGCAATTTCCGCAGCGCGCCCGTGCTCAGGCGCGCGCCAGCCAATCTGCCGGCGACGTCGATCGCATTCCGGATCGCGCCGCGTAATGCGCGTGCACTGCTCCAGGCCTTCCTGCACACTCGTTGCTCATGAGCGTGGTGTGCAGGAAGTGTCTGGTGAGCGGTCGGGTGCAGGGTGTCTATTACCGGGCGACCGCGGCGCAGCGCGCGCGGCAGCTCGGCGTCACCGGCTTTGCGAAGAATCTTCCCGACGGGCGCGTCGAAGTGCTCGCGTGCGGGGAGGTTTCGCGCGTTCAGGAATTCGTGCAGTGGCTCTGGACAGGGTCGTCCGGGGCGAAGGTCACCGATGTCGAAGTGACTGAGCTCGAGGTGCCCGGGAGCGGAGCGCCCGCCGGCTTTGCGACGTATTGAGTATCGAGTTGAGGTCCTCGCGCACGGTCGCTCGCCGTACAGCTCCTACCGTCGACGCAACGCCAGCTTGAGAACGGCAGCGTCCTCGCGCCCAGCGACGGCCTGATAGTAGCCCCGCCGCGTGCCGACTTGCTCGAATCCGAGAGACTGGTACAGGCGGATGGCCGTGATGTTGGAAGGCCGCACCTCGAGGAACGCTTCGGACATGCCGGCCGCCGCCGCGCGATCCAGCATGTACGCCAGCATCTGGCGACCGATGCCACGGCAGCGGAAATCCGCGCCCACGCACAGATTCAGGATGTGCGACTCTCCGGCTCCGAGGCTCATCACCGAATACGCGACCAGCGCTTCTCCCAGCGTGGCCACGCGGCACACATATCCCACGCGCACGCAATCCCGGAAGATGCCTTCGCTCCAAGGGAAGGCATAGCAGGCGCGCTCGAGCGCCGCGACGGCGGATACGTCCGGCTCGCCCATCGGGCGGATCAGTATTTCGGGAAGCGGCTCGAGCAGGTCGGGCGCGGTGGCCATCAGGGTACCTGCTGGGCCTGGCGCGCGAAGAAATCCCGCGCGAACTTGAGATCCTCCCAGGCTTTGCGCTTCTCGCTGGGCGTGCGCAGCAGGTAGGCCGGATGATAGGTGGCGATGAGCGGCGTGTTGAGCTCGCCGAAGCTGTGCACCTGCCCGCGCAGCCGGCCGAGCGGCGCGGTGGTGCCCAGCAGGTTCTGCACCGCGATGCGGCCCACCGCCAGGATGAGCTTCGGCCGGATGAGCGCGATCTGACGGGTGAGATAGGGGAAGCAGGCTGCGACTTCCTCCGGCTTCGGGTCGCGATTGCCCGGCGGCCGCGATTTGAGGATGTTCGCGATGTACACGGACTCGCGCTCCAGACCGATGGCCTTGAGCATCGCGTTGAGCAACTGCCCGGCTGCGCCGACGAATGGCTCGCCGCGTCGGTCTTCTTCCGCGCCTGGCGCCTCGCCGATGACCATCCAGTCCGCTTGGCTGTTGCCGACACCGAACACGGCACGCGTGCGGGTGGCATGCAACGGGCACTTGGTGCAGCTGGCGACTTCCGCCTTGAGCGTACGCCAGCGCTCATCTGCCGCTGCCGGCGCGGGTGCCGGGGCGTTGACAGGTTCCACGTCGACCGCAGGTGCCTGCCCTCGCGGCACCCACACATCCACCCCGATCGCCTGGAGATACTGCTGCCGCCGTGACGCCGACATCACCCGCTCCCGGGTGCCGGACTACCGCGCACGATGCGCCTCAGCCGCCGACCGAGCCACATGATGGGCGCGGACACGGCGTACGTCGCGAACATGGACAGCAGCATGGTGGGTGGATCGATGGCCACCAGCACGAAGAACAGCGGGACCAGCAACGCATAGACGAACTTGATGCGCCCGTCCAGATCCACCTGCTTGAAGCTCGAGTAGCTGAAGCTGCTCACCATGAGAGCGCCGGCGGTGGCCGTGACCAGGAACGCGGCGATGAGCCCGATGAGCCCCGGCACCCGCCACCCGCTCGAGAACCAGATGAAGGCCGCCACGATGGCTGCCGCCGAAGGGCTCGGCAGCCCTTCGAAGTAGCGTTTGTCCGCAGTGGCGGACCGGGCGTTGAAGCGCGCGAGGCGCAGGGCCGCGCACACCGCATAAAAGAAGCAGGCCAGCCACCCGAACCGCCGCCATTCGTGGCCGAACTCGCCGATGCGCACCACGCCCCACTGGTAAGCGATGATGGCCGGCGCGAGGCCGAAGGCCACCATGTCCGCGAGGCTGTCGTACTCCTTGCCGAAAGCGCTCTCGGTGCGGGTGGCCCGGGCGATGCGGCCGTCGAGGGTGTCGAAGATCATCGCGACGAACACCGCGATGCCCGCGGCGGCGAAATTGTGATCGATGGCGGCCACGATGCCGTAGAAACCGGAGAAGAGGCAGCCGGTCGTCATCAGGTTGGGCAGCAGGTAGATGCCCCGGGGCCTGGCGCGCGGCGCGCTGTCGTCTTCGGTCGCCATCGGGCGGATGTTAAGCTGTTCGGATGAAGCTGTCCCAGTATCCGATCAATACCCTCAAGGAAACTCCCGCCGAGGCCGAGATCGTGAGCCACAAGCTCATGCTCCGCGCCGGGCTGATCCGCCGTCTTTCGTCCGGCCTCTACAGCTGGCTGCCGATCGGCCTGCGCACCCTGCGCAAGGTCGAGAACATCGTCCGCGAGGAGATGAACCGCGCCGGCGCGCTCGAGCTCGTCATGCCCGTGGTCCAGCCAGCCGAGCTCTGGCAGGAGACCGGCCGCTGGGACGAGTTCGGTCCGCTCATGCTGCACATCAAGGACCGGCACGAGCGGGAATTCACCATGGGGCCGACCCACGAGGAGGTCATCACCGACATCGCGCGGCGCGAGATCAAGAGCTACCGCCAGGTGCCCGTGAACTTCTATCAGATCCAGACCAAGTTCAGGGACGAGGTGCGGCCGCGCTTCGGTGTGATGCGCGCCCGCGAGTTCATCATGAAGGATGCGTATTCCTTCCACATCGACGAGGAGTCGCTGCGCGTCGGTTACCGGGCCATGTATGACGCGTACACGCGCATCTTCAGCCGCATGGAGCTCAGGTTCCGGGCGGTGCAGGCGGATGCCGGTGCCATTGGTGGCGACGTGTCCCAGGAATTCCACGTGCTCGCGGATTCGGGCGAGGACGCCATCGCCGTCTCGGACGGAGACGATTACGCGGCGAACGTCGAGCGCGCCGAAGCGCTGGTGTCTGTCGGCAAGCGCGCCGCGGCGACGGAGCCGCTCGTTCGCAAGGCGACTCCGGGTCAGGCGCGGTGCGAGGACGTTGCAAATTTCCTCGGCCTCCCGCTCGAGCGCACGGTCAAGTCCATCGTTCTGGCCGTGGACGCACCCGCCGAGGACGAGCCGCCGGGCTCGCGCACCGACACCGGTACGGTCGCGACGCATGGTGCGCAAGTCTGGCTGCTGCTGCTGCGCGGAGACCACGAGCTGAATGAAGTGAAGGTGAGCAAGCTGCCCGGGCTCGACAAGGGCTTCCGCTTCGCCACCGTGGCGGAGATCCAGGAACACTTCGGCTGCGAGCCTGGCTATCTCGGCCCCATCAAGACCGCGAAGCCCGTGCATGTCGTCGCGGATCGCGAGGTCGCGCGGATGAGCGACTTCGTCTGCGGCGCCAACGGGAAGGACTACCACTACACCGGCGCGAACTGGGGCCGGGATCTGCCCGAGCCCGAAGCCGTGCACGACCTGCGCAAGGTCGTGGACGGCGACCCGAGCCCAACCGGGCAAGGGCGGTTGCGCATCGTGCGCGGCATCGAGGTGGGCCACGTGTTCCAGCTCGGCCGCAAGTACAGCGAGGCGATGAAGGCCGAGGTGCTCGACGAAAGCGGGAAGAGCGTCGCGCTCTTCATGGGCTGCTACGGCATCGGTGTGACGCGCGTCGTGGCTGCGGCCATCGAGCAGAATCACGATGAGCGCGGCATCATCTGGCCGGATCCCATCGCGCCGTTCCATGTCGTGCTCGTACCCCTCAACCTGCAGAAATCCGCGCGCGTGCGCGAGGTGTCGGCCAGGCTCTACACCCAGTTGCAGGAGCTTGGAATCGAGGTCCTCTATGACGACAGGGACGCGCGCCCGGGCGTCAAGTTCGCGGACGCGGAGCTGCTCGGCATCCCGCACCGGCTGGTGGTCGGCGACCGCGGGCTCGAGGCAGGCAAGCTCGAGTACCGGCATCGCCGCGACACCGAGAGCCAGGAATTCGCGCTCGATGATGCGATCGGCTTCATTCGCGCGCGCGTGGGTCGCTAGCCTCCTGCTGTGCGCCGCGCCGTTGCAGGCGGCGCCCACTGCCGGCGCGCAGCGCGACCCCGAGCTCAAAGGGGTGATCGCGCAGACGATCCGGCAGGCCGAGTGCTTCACGGATCACTACGACTCCGCCGTCTGGTACAAGATGATGGAGCCGCCGCTGCGCAAGCGGGTGAAGGATCGCACCGAGCGCATGGAAATCCTGAAGCTCGTGTTCTGCGAGGCGCACCGCAGGGGCGAAGTGCGGCTGCCCCCCGGCCTGGTGATGGCCGTGATCCACGTCGAGAGTGGCTTCAACCGCTGGGCCGTGTCGTCGGCCGGCGCGGTGGGGCTGATGCAGGTGATGCCATTCTGGCCGGAGCAGCTCGGCATGAAGCGGTACGAGCTCTCGCGCATCGCGCCCAACATCCAGATGGGGTGCGCGATCCTGCGGCACTATCTGAAGCGCGAGAAGTACAACGTGGCCCGGGCGCTGCAGCGGTACAACGGCAGCCTGGGGCGGCGGGAGTATTCGGATCTGATCATCAACAGCTGGTCGCGCTGGAACGGGGCGGATGATCTCGGGCTGGCGAAGAATGCGCAGCCCCTGCGGCCGTCCAGCCGATGACATCGGGGCGGCGCATCGCTCGATGCCGCGCTAGCTTCCCGGGAACAGCTTCGCCGCGTTCGCCGTGATGGCGGCGACTGCGGGGTTGCGTATCTTCCTCTCCACGGTGATGGCGAAGAACTCTGCTCGAGCACTGCCGGGACGGGCGCGAAGCCATGGCCGGCGCGGGCGAACTCGATGAGCATGGCGTAGTCCTCGAACTCGCCGATCATGATCGGCCGCACCCCCTGCCTGTCGAGCCACTGGTCGAGGGCGCGGCGGATGGCCGTATCGTCCGTGGGCAGCAGTACGGGAGCGCCATCGAGTGAGTTCGGAAATCCGCGGCGCAGGCTGCTCGAGAGCCCGGGCATCGCCATCCACAGCTCCTCGCAGCCGCCGAGCGGGTGGCTGTAGCCACGCACGTTCAGACTCGGCGTGATGGGCGCATCCGAGAGCACGACATCGCTCTCCCGCGCGACGAGGTCCGCCATCAGCCGCTCGAGCGTGCCTTCGTGGCAGGTGACGCGCACCGGCCGCTTCAGGCCGAGCGACGGTTCGAGCAGCCGGTAGGCGATCTCCTTGGGCACGACGTCGTCGATGCCCACCACCATGCGCAAAGGGCGACCGGTGGGCCGATGCTCCAGTGCCTCGATGAGGTCACGGCCCAGCCCGAAGATATCGTTCGCATAGGTGTAGACCACGCGCCCTGCCTCGGTGGGCACCAGTGTGCGGCCGGACTTCACCAGCAGCTTCTCGCCGAGCCGTTCCTCGAGCGTGCGCAGCTGTGCGCTGACGGTGGGAGGGGAGAGCGCCAGCTCTTCGCAGGCGCGGGTGAGGCTGCCGGTGCGCGCGACGCTCCAGAAGTACAGGAGGTGCTGGTAGTTCAGGCGGGGGGCGAGGCCGGTCTTCATGCGGCGGAATATTAGAGAAAATCGAAGAAAAAACGAGATTATTTCTAATTGTTCTAATCACGGGCCCATCGCATGATCGCTGGCGTGGCAGCGGCGGCGGGAGCGCGAACGGCGACGAAGGAGGCGAGGATGAGCGACCGACAACTACTCGTGACGCAGGTGGATGCGGAGCGACTGCGTGCCCTGCTGCGGGAGCGGGAAGGGACGGCTCACGATCAGGCGCACCTCGGACAGCTCGCCCTGGAGCTCGAGCGTGCCATCGAGATCGATCCCGCCGATGTGCCGTACGACGTCATCACCATGCATTCCCGGGTGAGGGTGCTGGAGCTGGAGAGTGGCGGGCGCACCGAGTTCACCCTCGTCTATCCCGGTGAGGCGGACGTGGCCGAGCACCGCATTTCGGTGCTGGCGCCCTTCGGCACCGCCGTGCTCGGCTATCGGGCCGGCGACGAGATCGTCTGGGGCATGCCAGGCGGCATCCGGCGGTTGCGCGTCGAGCGGGTATGGCCTCCCGAGCGGTCCGGCAGCAGTCCGCCCGGCGCAACGGCAATGGCGACGGCGTCGCTCGGCATGGCCTGACGCCCTTCCCGGCCGCCGTCGCCTGCGAGACGGCGCCGGATCCGCGAAACGCATGCGCCTGCGTCGGGCTCGATCCCGCACCAACGTCCGGATCCGGGTGGCCCGCTTCGGGCCTCTGATCCCTGGCGGCACGGGTGGCAAGGACGGCAGCGGTGCCGCTGCTTCGCAATCCGTACGGCCGCATCGATCCGGCCTTCCGGGCTGGCTGCGCCGGCTCTTCGGCAGGCGGTAGGATGGTCTCCCCGAGTACCGGTTTACGGGAGCTTCTCGTCTTAGGGTCCCGTGAGCACCGCCAGCGAGATCGATCCGCTTCCCGAGCCGGGCGAGGGCTCTCCGCCGGACGTGGAGCGCCTGTTCCGTGAGCACAACGCCGCGCTGCTCCGGTTCATCTCCGCACGCATCGGCTCCACACAGGAAGCTCGCGAGATCGCGCAGGAAGCCTATGTGCAGCTGCTGCGGCTGGGCAGCCCTGAAGCGGTCGGCTATCTCCGCGCCTTTCTCTTCAAGACCGCCGCCAACCTCGTCACCGACCGGCTGCGCCAGCGCAGTCGCCGTGGGTCGGTCACGACCGTAGCCGATCTCGACATCGTCGGCTTCGACAGCATTTCCCCAGAGCGCCGCGTGGCAGGCGAGCAGGCGATGGCGGTGTTGCGGGCAGCGGTGGACGAGCTTCCTCCCAAGTGCCGCCAGGCCTTCCTCCTGCATCGCGTGCACGAGCTGCGCACGGATGAGATCGCGGCGCGAGTCGGGATCGGTGAGCGCATGGTGCGGCGATACGTCGCCCGCGCGCTCGAGCACGTACGCGCCCGCATGGACGAAGCGGGCGCCGGCATCACGGACATGCAGCCATGAACGCAATCGCGACAGCCCATACGCCTTACACCCCGGAGCAGCGCCGCGAGGCCTCGGAGTGGTTCATCGTCATCCGCGACGAGATGGATCCCGGAGGAGAGACGTTGCAGGCCTGGCTGCGCTGGATGGAAGCGGAGGAGGGCAATCGCCTGGCATTCGAGGCGGTGTCCTTCGCCTGGCACCAGACGGCACCATCGCTCATGCTGGCGATGCCGACCACTGCAGAGCTGGCGGCCGACACTTATGACGGCGAGCTCCCCGTTTCCCAATGGCGCGCGCACGCGCCCATGCGGGCTCCTTCGCGAGCGCCCCATCCGAGCCGCTGGCGGCACCTGATGCTGGCCGCTGCCGCGGCGCTGGCCTGGGCGACCGCGGGCTGGTTTTTCTATCGCGAGATGATGCGGCCGCATGCGCCGACCTGGGGCACGTTCGAGACGCAGGTCGGCGAGCACCGCACGCTCGAGCTCGCGGACGGCTCGCGCATCTCGCTCGGCGCCAAGTCGCGGCTGGTCGTCAATTTCTCGCCGGAGCGGCGCGAGCTGCGCCTGGAATCCGGCGAGGCCTACTTCGAGGTCGGGAAGGATGCGAAGCGGCCGTTCGTCGTTCAGGCGCTGGGAGGTGCGATCACCGCACTGGGCACTGCTTTCGACATCCACACGGTGCGCGATCAGGTGACCGTGATGGTGGCGGAAGGACTCGTCAGCGTCGGTGATTCGCCCGCGCTGCAGGCCTCGTCGCCCGCAATTGCGGCGACGCCGAGACAGGTGCGCGTCTCTTCGGGTCAACAAGTGACGTTCCGCGCACGCGACCGCAGGCCGCTGCTGGTGCGCGCCGCGCCGGAGCTTGCGGAGCGCATGCGCTGGCGCGAAGGCTGGCTCATCTATCGCAACGCACCGCTGGGCGACGTCATCGCGGACGTGAGCCGCTACACCGAACGGCGCATCGAGGTGCGCGACCGCGATGCAGCCAATCTGAGATTCAGCGGCGCGGTCTATCGCGGCGCGGTGGAAGAGTGGCTGGTCGCATTGCCCGAGGCGTTCCCGGTGACCGTGGAAGGCGTGCATCCGGGTGGCGCCGGGACGAAGGCGCAACGGGCGCAGTACCGTTTTTGACGCGCTCCTCGTCTTGAGGCGCAGTCGTCAATGCGGGGGATGAACAATGCAGCGTACGAGAAGAACAATGCCCATCACGCTTGCGGTGCTCGCGAGCATCGCAGCCGCGAATGCGGCTGCGCGCGATCTCGATTCGCCGGTGATGCTCGACATCGCGGCGGCGCCTCTCGAGAGCGCTTTGCTCGAGCTTTCCAAACAGACGGGCATGCAGCTCGTTGCGCCAGCGGGAGATCTGCCGGTCGGCGCCGCCCCGCGGATCAGCGGCAACATGTCTCTCGGCAGCGCATTGAATCTGCTGCTCCAGAACACGGATCTGACCTATCGTCTCGTCGGCGATCGCACGCTCACCATCATTCCGAAGGGGCACGAGCAGCCCGTCCCGATGTCGCGCACGCCGGTGACGTCGCGCGTGGAGGGTGCTGTTCCTTCGCAGATCGACCCATCCGAAGCGATCAGGCTGGCCAGCCGCGTGCCGGGCACCGAACGCTCGCCGAAGCTGGTGATGGCTGCGGCCGGCGACGCGGCGAGCGCGTCCGCGGATTCCGCGCCCGCCAGCAACTCGGATGAGGCCGATCAAGCCGTAGTCATCCGCGGACAGCGCGAAGGCACGGCGGAGCAGGGTTACCGCGCCAAGTCGGTCTCGCAGCTCGGCGCGCTTGGCGCGAAGGCCATCGAGGACACGCCGTTCTCCATCAACGTGGTGCCGCCCGAGCTCATCGAGAACCGCATGGCCACGGCCGCCGACCAGCTGTTCCGCATCAATCCCGTGGCGCAGCTCGAAACGCCGCAGGCACGCTTCTACAGCGGTGCGGTGCTGCGCGGCTTCTCGGTCGGCTGGAACAGCCAGATCGACGGCATGCGCAACGGCAACAACGCCGACATCGAGGACAAGGAGCGCATCGAGATCATCACCGGCCTGTCCGCGTTCCTGTACGGGCTCGGCAACGTCGGCGGCACGGTGAACTACGTGCTCAAGCGCCCGACGGAGCAGGCGCGCCGCAGCCTCTCCATCGGCAACACCGGGGGCGACAACTACTATGCGCATCTCGACCTCGGCGGCCCCATCGACCGCGACGGCCGTTTCGGTTACCGCCTGAACGTCGTCGGCCAGGACGGCGACACCTACATGGATCACCAGTCGCTCGAGCGCACCCTGGTAAGCGCGGCCTTCGACTGGAATCTCACCGGGAACGCGCGTCTCCAGCTCGATGGATCCTTCTCCGACAGCGACATGCGGGGCGGGGAGACTTACTGGCTCGCGCTCGGGTCGACCCCGGAGAGTTTCGCGCTCTACTCCGACGTCCCCGACACCAGCAAGTACTACGGCCAGCCGCAGTCCTTCACCAAGGCACGGAGCAAGCATCTCGCCGTGCGTTACCAGTGGCAGATCAGCGATGCCAGCTCGCTTCGTGCCGCGGTTTCACGCCGCACCGAGACGCTGCGCCTGCGTGCCTCTCTCAACGCGCTTGGCATCACCACTTTCGACGAGCCCCTCGGTCCCGATGAGTACCAGCCGTGGGAGTCTCAATGGACGTACCCCGATCCGCGAATCAACTCGGTGTACCTGTTCGCCGATACCAAGCTTGAGACGGGACGTGTGCATCACCGATTCACCGGTGGATTCTTCGGCGACGAGGTGAGCTCCAGTCCATACCTGGGCGCGGGCTGGCTCTTCTGGCCCGTGAATAGCAACGTGGCAGACCCGTTGTACTTCGACGAGGCGCCGCTGCCGCCACCGACCCCAAAGTACACCAGCCAGAAGGTCCGCTCCGCGAACTTCGTGGTCGGGGACGAGATCAGCATCGGCCGCTGGACCGCGCTGCTGGGCGTGGTTCGCACGGGTCTCAAGGTCGAATCCTTCTCGCCGACGGGCGAGCGGGAGTTCGACGACAGCCAGTCGAAGGTCAATCCCGCGGCCACGCTGATGTGGCGCGCCACGGACGACCTGCGCCTCTACGCGAACTACATGACGAGCTTCGAGCAGAGCACCAACGCGGTGGCGCCAGCCCTCGACGGCTTCGGCCGCACGGTGGTGAATGCCGGGCAGGTCATGTCGCCCATCGAGAACTCGCAGCTGGAGATCGGCGCCAAGTATTCGTGGGGCGGGGCGCTCTTCACCGCCGCGCTCTTCGACATCGACAAGGCGCTGGAGGTGTTCGCGCCGCTCGGAGACGGCAGCCAGTCGCGCCTGGTGCAGGACGGCCGGCAGGTCCACCGTGGCGCGGAGGTGACGGTCAGCGGCCGGCTGACGCCCAACCTGACGCTGGTCGGCGGCGTCACCCTGCTCGATGCCAAGGTGAAGGAGAACAGCGAGCTGCCGGCATTGGAAGGCTCGACCCCCGTCAACGTCGCGGAGAAGCAGGCGAAGCTCTATGCAGAGTACGGGCTGCCGGCGCTGCGCGGCCTGACGCTCACGGCGGGGGTCTACCACACCGGCAAGCAGGAGCTGGTACTGCCGAACAGCTACACCATAGACGGGTTCACGACCGTCGACCTGGGCGTCCGCTACGGGATGAAGGTGTGGAACGACAAGCCGCTGGTGCTGCGCCTGAACGTGAACAACGTGACGGACGAGCAGTACTGGCTGAACAGCCTCTTCCTCGGCTATCCGCGCACCTACGCGTTCGGGGCTCAGCTACAATTCTGAGGATGAAAGTCCTCGGAACCCTGGCCCTCTGCGGCCTCTCGGTACTCGCTGCGCCTGCGAAGGCGCAGCGAGTGGATTCCACCGTCGCCATCGGCACGAGCACCCGCGTCTGGTCGCAGGCGCTGGGCGAGGAGCGGCGGCTCCTGATCTATGTGCCGAAGCACTACGAGATCTCGGGCAAGCGGTATCCCGTGCTCTACCTGCTGGACGCCGAAGCCCAGTTCTTCAACGCGACCGGCATCGTGCAGTTCCTGGG
>JBGAIL010000149.1:0-12099 GCA_044225565.1 Steroidobacteraceae bacterium
AGACGCTCTGGCACTCGGGGGAAACGGTCGGTTTCCGCAACGTGATCGTGCGCTACCCGCGCCGGCACCTGACCGTCGTGGTGCTCACGAATCGCAACGACCCGGAGCCCTACCGGCTGGCTCTCGGCATCGCTGCCGTGTTCCTGCCGGGAGCGCCCATGAAATGATCCGCCAGAGCTGGCATGCACGCGTGATCTCAGATCATCCATCCATGCGGCGAAGGCGTCTTTCAACGGCGGGTTATGCCCTCCTGCTCGGAGCAACCGGCGCGTGCGGGATGCTCCTCGCGGCCGAGGACCCCATCCCTGAAGTGGTGTCGCTGGTCGATGAGGGCCGGTTCGATTCCGCGAGGGGTCACATCGATCAGTTGCTCCGCGACACCGCCCTCACTGCGCAGCAGCGCTCGGATCTCGAGTTCCAGCGCGAGCGCATGCGCCGCATCCTGCTGGATTTCACTTCGAGTGCGGCGCAGGTGGAGGCGCAGCTTCGCGAGCAGATCCCCGATCTGCGCGACGAGGAGTTCGCCCGATGGGATCGGGCCGGGCTGCTCGAGCATCAGGACATCGACGGGAAGCGCCGCTACTTTCGCCTCGCCGCCGCGAACCTGTTTCGGGTCAGCCCGGAGGCGCTCGCGCGACGGAAAAGTCCACCGGACTGGAGCGAATCACCGCTCGAGAGGGCGCATCCGCATCATCGCGAGGTCGTTGCAGTCGCGCGCGCCACCGGACGGACCAGCGTCGCGCCCATCCGGGTGCGCATCACTCAAGCGATCGACGTGAACCGGAACGCCGTTCCGGACGGGGAGGCGGTGCGCGCGTGGATTCCCTTTCCGCGTGCGATCCGCGGGCAGCAGGAAGACATTCGTTTCGTCGAAAGCGTGCCGTCGGGCCATCTCATCGCGCCCGAGTCGTCCCTTCAGCGAACCGTCTACCTCGAAGCACCCGCGCGCAAGGATGCGGTCACTCATTTCTCGATCACCTACGAATTGAGTATCTTCGCGCGCTATTTCGCCGTCGATCCTGCGAAAGTGACGGTTGAGCCCGCCACCGCGGAGCTTGCGCCATTCCTTGCGCAGCGCCCGCCGCACATCGCCTTCACTCCGGACGTGCGCGCCTTCTCGCGCAAAGTGGTCGGCGACGAGCGCAATCCCTATCGCATCGCACGAAAGCTGTTCGACGCCGTCGATCGCATTCCATGGGCGGGCGCCCGCGAGTATTCCACCATCTCGAACATCAGCGAGTACGCTCTCCGCGCGGGCCATGCCGATTGCGGCGAGCAGACGCTGCTGCTCATGACGCTGCTGCGCCTCAACGGAATTCCGTCGCGCTGGCAGTCCGGCATGATGTTCTCGGACGGCGAATACCAGAACCTGCACGACTGGGGCCAGCTCTATCTGGCGCCTTACGGCTGGGTGCCGATGGACGTCACCTTCGGCAGGTTGCACGACGCGGACCCGGCCGTGGACGGCTTCTACCTCGGCGGGCTGGATGCCTATCGCATCGCCTTCAGTGACGAGTACAGCCAGCCCCTCGTGCCGGTGAAACGGCACTTCCGTTCCGAGACCGTGGATCTGCAGCGCGGCGAGGTCGAGTGGCGCGGCGGCAACCTTTATTTCGATCAATGGGACTATGCTTTCCAGGCCGAGGTCGTTCATAACTAGAAATCTTCAGGAGGAAAAAGATGAGCATCCGGGCAATGCGCACCGCGCTGGTCGCGGTCGTCTTCATGTGCGCGACTCTCGCGCTTTCTGGCATCGCTTCTGCCGCCAGCGGCGACGGCTCGCTCGTCGGTCACGTGAGCTCCGGCAGCACGCCCAATGTCGCGGGCGTGACCATCACGGTCGTAAATCCCGAAACAGGCTTCACCCGCTCGGTACAGAGCGACGCTGAAGGAAACTATCGCTTCCCCTTCCTGCCGGTGGGCAGCTACAACCTGCGTGCGGCGCAAGGCGACCACGGGGCCGCAGAGGTTTCCGATGTCGTAGTCAGTCTGGGTACCGCGACCACCGCGAATCTCGACCTGGGCTCGACGCAACTCGAGACCGTCGAGGTGCTGGGCTCGCGCATCGTGCGCGGCATAGATGCGAGCTCGGTCGAATCCGCCATGAACATCACTCGCGAGGAGCTCCTGCGTCTGCCGGTGCAGCGGGACGTCACCTCCGTCGCCCTGCTGGCGCCCGGCCTCAACAAGGGCGACAGCAACATCGACGGCATCTCCTTCGGGGGCTCGTCGGTCGCCGAGAACTCTTTCTACATCAACGGCCTCAACGTCACGGATTTCTACAACCGCAACGGCTTCTCCGAAGTGCCCTACGCGTTCTACAAGGAGTTTCAGGTCAAGACGGGCGGCTACTCCGTCGAGTTCGGCCGCACCACGGGCGGCGTCATCAACGCGGTCACCCGCTCCGGCACGAACACTTTCGAGTTCGGTTCCGAGGTCGCGTGGCAGCCGCGCTCGCTGCAGGCGCACGGCAGGATTCACCCGAACTACGTCAACCGCTACGACGACATAGACCTCACCACGGCGGACGTGTACGCGGGGGGCCCCATCATCCGGGACAAGCTCTTTTTCTTCGCCCTCTACGAGTTCCGCGACTACAACAAGCGCAACACGGACGACGCCGGCGGGAACTTCTCCGACGGCAATTCCGATTCCGGCTTCTGGGGCGCCAAGGTCGACTGGCAGATCAACGACCGCAACCAGCTCGAGCTCCTCGCCTTCTCCGACGGGGACGACCTGAAGACCAAGGTCTACGATTTCGACCTGGCCGCCGGCGAGCGCCTCGGCTACCAGAACACCGAGTTCACGAAGAGCGGCGGCCGCAACTGGGCGGCCACCTATACGGCCTATCTCACCGAAGGCCTTTCGGCCAAGGCGCTGTACGGCAAGAACCAGCGCAAGTTCTCGGCGTTCAGCCTCAACGACGTCGATTGCAGCCGCATCGTGCTGGAGGACGATGAGGGCAGTTCGAACGACATCGGCTGCACCTCCGCATCGAACGTGACTGCGCGCGTCGATGATCGCCAGGCGGCGCGCCTCGACTTCGAATGGCGCCTGGCCGAGCATCAGCTCCGCTTCGGGCTGGATCGCGAGAAGAACACGTCCAACTACCTGCTGCACTATCCCGGGCCGGACCAGCTCCGTTACGACATCACGCCGACCGTACCCGGTACCGTGCTGGCGAACGACGGAGTGGTGCCGCCCGGGGCGACCGCCTATGTGCGCACGCGCGCCAACGAGGTGGATGGCTCCTTCGACAGCATCAATTCGGCTTACTACCTCGAGGACAACTGGCAGATCACGCCGCGGCTGGTGCTGAACGCGGGAGTGCGGCTCGAGGCGTTCGACAACCGAAATTCGGACGGCGACTCCTACATCAAGATCGATGACATGGTGGCGCCGCGCGTCGGCTTCTCGTTCGACGTCAAGGGCGACAGCCGCAGCAAGATCTTCGGCAACGCGGGCCGGTACTTCCTGCCGGTCGCGAACGTCATCAACATCAAGCAGGCCGGAGGATTCCTCGACAGGCGCACGTACTACGTCTTCGAAGGGCTCGAGGATTTCGAGTACAACGGCGCGACTTACCAGCGCCCCATCCTCGGCGCGCAGATCGGCGAGGTGGACGATTCGCAGGGCGACGGCACGGTCGGGGACCTGCGCGGCGAGGTCGACAAGGACATGGACCCGGTCTACCAGGACGAGCTGATCCTCGGGTTCCAGAGCATGCTCGGCGATCACTGGTCATGGGGCGTGCGCGGCATCTATCGCCGGCTGCACAACGCCATCGACGACATGGAGATCACCAGCAACGGGGTGTTGTGCGGTGGCGAGCCGACATACGTCGGTTTCGTCATGGCCAATCCGAGCAAGAACGTCACCGTCTACACGGATACGAACTGCGACGGCGAGAACGACGCGTTCGTCGACATCGACACCTCGAAGGCCGGCTGGGCGCTGTACGATGCCGACGGCAACTACGTCGGCGAACGCGGTTGGGCGAAGCCGAGCCGCGACTACCGGGCGCTCGAGTTCGTGCTCGACCGCTCCTGGGACGAGCGCTGGGACTTCAATGCCAGCTACACGCTTTCGTTCAGCCGCGGCAATGCGGAAGGCCCCGTGGATTCGGACACGAACTTCGATGACTCGGGGCGCACCGAGAACTTCGACGATCCCTGGGTGAACTTCAACGGCTATGGATATCTGCCCAACGATCGGCGCCACCAGCTCAAGCTCCGCGGATCGTTCGGGTTCACGCCCGCCTGGCAGCTCGGGGCGACGCTCGGCGTCGTCTCGGGCCGTCCGGTCAACGCGTTCGGCCTGGGCAATCCGTTCGACGGGACGTCATACCACAGCTTCTACGTCTGTCTGGAGGATTGCACCGCTCCTTTCCCGGAGCGCACTTATCAGCTCAACAAACGCGGCTCCCAAGGCCGCACCCCGTGGACTTACGACCTGGGATTGAGCCTCACGTACAACCACGATTTCGGGCCCGCCAAGATGCAGGCGAAACTGGCGGTATACAACGTGCTCAATCAGCAGCGCCGCGTGGATACCGAGGAGGATTTCGAGGACGACATCGGCGTGCGCAATCCTGCCTTCGGCCTGGGCGAGGGCTATCAGTCTCCCCGCTTTGCCTTGTTCACCGTGAACGTGAAGTTCTGACGCCGACGGACGGGGCGGCCGCCGCGAAGGACGCGGCGGCCGTTCGTTTCAGGTCCGCCGCGTCATGTTGGCGATGAAGCTCACCGCGGCGAGGATCAGAAACACGAAGAACAGCACCTTCGCGATGCCGACCGCGCCGGCGGCGATGCCGCCGAAGCCGAACACGGCCGCGATCAGCGCGATGACGAAGAACACGACGGCGTAATGCAGCATGATGATGGTCTCCCGATTTTCTGCCCGAGGCCCCGATGGCCCGATGCCTCGGTGGCGTGGCGAGAGCATGCTCGAGGGATGGCGGGGCTTCCGTCGGCGCGCCGCGAGGTTTTCTGTAGGACGATTCTCACGCTGACATATACTGCGCGACATGCTCGCCGCCGCCATGCTGCTCGTGTCCTCGGCCGCCGTACAAGGTGACGGACTGCGCCTGGAATTCGACGACCGCATGCGCAGCCGCGTCTTCGTGACGCGCGAGGCCGAGCAGGCGCTGGGGCCTTTCATGGAATCGGAGGTATTGCGCACCGCACAGGGCGAGCTCTCCGGTTTCACTCCCGTCAGTCGCGAGCAGGATGCAGTCAAGGACGAACTGGGCGAAGGCCGGCGTGTCACGCTCGTCGGCCGCTCGGGCTCGATGGCCAAGCGTATCGAGGTCGTCTCGTATCGCGGCCGGGCGGGTTGGCTCTTCACGCGCGTGCGCTACACCAACGAGGGCAGTGCCCCGGTCGAGGTGCTCGGCTACACGAGCAACCGCTACGCGCTGGCTCCCGCACCACCTGCACAAGCTCCGGAGCATGCGCTTACTGCGGCGCCGCAGCCGGCCTTCTGGGCCTACCAGAGCAGCTCGCACGAGAGCCGGCCCGACTGGGTGGTGCCCGTGCCGAAGGACTATGACAGCCGCAACTTCCTCGGCATGAACGATTCGGACTACGGCGGCGGCACGCCGCTCGTGGACGTGTGGCGCCGGGATGCCGGCATCGCGGTAGGGCACATCGAGCTCGTGCCCAAGCAGGTGTCGTTGCCGATCCAGCGGGTGGGCGAGGGCGCGGCCACCGTGGCCATCGTCTCGGATCGCCACGTCACGCTGAAACCTGGCGAGAGCCTGGATACCGTCCGCAGCTTCGTCGCCGCGCATCGCGGAGATTTCTTCGGGCCGCTGCGTGCGTACAGCGAGGTGATGCAGGCTCGAGGCATCGCATTGCCCGCATCGCCGAAGGAAGCCTTCGAGCCCATCTGGTGCGCCTGGGGCTACGGCCGCAAGTTCACGCCGGTGCAGGTGTTCGAGACACTGCCTGTCGTGAAGCAGCTGGGCTTCAAGTGGGCCGTGCTCGACGACGGCTGGCAGGTCGCTCTCGGCGACTGGCAACCGAGGACGGACAAGTTCCCCCGCGGCGATGCCGACATGAAGGCGCTGGTGGACCGCATCCACGCGGCAGGACTCAAGGCGCAGCTCTGGTGGGCGCCGCTCGGGGCAGACCCGAAATCGCGCACGGAGCGCGAACATCCCGATTGGTTGCTGAGGAACCAGGACGGCTCGGCTCGCGCGATCACATGGTGGGATTCGCAATATCTCTGCCCGGCAGTCGGCCAGGTGCGCGAGGACGCCGCCGCCTTCGCACGCAAGGCCTTGCACGAGTGGGGCTTCGACGGCCTGAAGATCGACGGGCAGCATCTGAACGCCGCGCCGGCCTGCTTCAACCCGAAGCATGCCCACGCGAGCCCGGACGATGCGCCCGAAGGCATGCCGGGATTCTTCAAGGCGATCTGGGATTCCGCACAGGCCGCGAAGCCTGGTGCGGTGGTCGAGATCTGCCCCTGCGGCACGGGCTACTCGTTCTTCACGATGCCGTATCTCAACATGACGGTGGCCGCGGATCCGGAAAGCTCCTGGCAGGTGCGCCTGAAGGGCAAGGCGCTCAAGGCGCTCACGGGTGACCGGCTCGCCTATTTCGGCGACCACGTGGAGATGAGCGAGGGCGGCGAGGACTATGCGTCCACCTTCGGCGTCGGCGGCGTCATCGGCACGAATTTCGCCTGGCCCGGCGCTCCGGGGGAGAAGGATCCCAAGCTGCTCCTCACGCCCGCGCGCGAGCCGCTTTGGGCGAAGTGGACCAAGCTCTACGAGGAGAAGCGGCTCGTCGACGGCGAATATGTCGGCGGCCTCTACGACATCGGCTTCGATCGCCCCGAGGCGCACGCGATCCGCAAAGGCGGCGCGATGTATTACGCGTTCTATGCGCCGAGCTATCAGGGTCCGGTGGAGTTGCGCGGGCTGCCGCCCGGACGCCATCGCGTGAGGGACTATGTGAACGGGCGCGATCTGGGAGAGGTCGAAGGGCCAGTGGCCAGGCTGGACGTGCGATTCGAGAAGTCGCTGCTCGTGGAGGCGATGTCGCGGTAGATTACCGTCTGCGAATCACGATCTCATCCTCCCCGACGCGTACCTCCAGATCCGGCTCCTTCTCCAGGAAAGCCACCAGCGCCTTCGGATCGTCCGCGTCGAAAGCGCCGGAATAGTGATGGCCGCCACTCTGGACATCCTTCAGCCGGATCGGCTTCGGGCTGAAGCGGTTGAATTCCTCGACCACCTCCTCGAGTGGCGCTTTCACGAACACCAGGCGCCGCTGCCGCCAGGCCGCCATGCGGGCGACCTCCGCCCGTGAGGTGAGTCGCATCCGTTTCCCGGATGCGATATCCGCCGTCTGTCCTTCACTCAGCGCGGCTACATCAGCGTTGGTCTCGTCTGCGTGGGAGACCCGTACCTTTCCCTCCAGCACTTCCACGCGAGTGCCCGACACTCTGGAGGCTATGTTGAACTGCGTGCCGAGCGCTCTTACCACCGCATCCCGGGTGAGCACCTGGAACGGACGGCCGGACTGCGGTGCCACGCTGAACAGGGACTCGCCATCCTCGAGCCGGATCTCGCACGCCGCCTCTCCGTAGTGGTCTGCGCTCGGGTTCCAGCATTTCAGATACACCACGGAGCCATCCGGAAGCCGCAACGCGCGCTGCTCGCCGATGCCGGTCTCGATGCTGTCCGCCGACCGATGGAGCCATCCTGCAACGATGGCGACCATCGCCACGGCGGCGACCAGCCCCATCCACTTCCAGGTGCGTTCGACCGGCCTGGCACGGTGCGCTTCCGGCGTTTTCGGCTTCGGTTCCAGGCGGAAGTGGGGCGCCCGGATTCGTCCCAACACGGCATCCCGATCGATGTCCCGATAAAGATCTTGCTCTTCCAACTCGCGGTCGATCGCGGCGATGCTCAAGAACTCATCCACGTTGCGCGGCGACTCCGCCACCCACGCGAGGAACGCCTCGTGATTCTGAGTGCTGCCCTGGCGCAGGATGTCCACCCACTGGGCGGCTTGCTGTGCCAGGAGCTCATCGATCTGTTTTTGCAAGTTCACGTTTGCTCCTTCCGTGCATAGTCCTGCAGCATCTTCCTGAGCTTCCATCGCGCTTCACACAGGTAGACGTTGACCGTGCCTTCCGCGAACCCCGTTTGCCGGGCGGCTTCGGCGATGGAGAGCCCATCGCGCTTGACCAGCAGCACGACGGCCAGGTGATTCGCAGGCAATGTCCTCAATGCCCTGGCGAGGTCGCCTTGAAGGCTCGCCCGTTCCTCCACCCGTACTGCCGCATCGGGCTCGGCGTTGGCGATCGCCTCATCCGCCAGCTCCGAGTCGAAGGCCACCAGCCCGGCGCGCTGGGTGCCGGCCTGCTCGCGGATGACGTTGGCTGCAATGCCGAACAGGAAAGCGAGCGGCTCGCGGATCACTTCGGGGCGATCCTGCTTGCGCAGGAAACGCACGAATATCTCCTGGGTGAGGTCCGCGGTCTCTCCCGGCCGGCGCATGCGCCGCACCAGATAGCGGCGAAGCGCAGTGGCATACCTGGCGAACAGGGCGTTCGAGGCTGCCCTGCCGGATTGAGCCGGCGATTTCTCCGCTTTGGCCATGGGTTTGCTATCTATCATCCCTTATGTGGGAGATCGAGCCAGAACCTTAGTTTCGGCAAGCCTGGGGGGAGGGCGGCGGAGCGGGCGACTAAGGTTTTGGCGCCTCGGGTCACATCAACGGTACGGAATCTTCCAAGTCTGCGTGCCGGGGGAGAACATGAGAACGATCCAGAGGTTTGTGTGGGGCGCCTTGCTGGCCGTCGGCAGTGGCTTGTCCTGGGCCGTCGAGCCGCCGACAGCGCCGGTTGCGGTGGACATTGCCAGGCAACCCTTGCGAGCGGCCTTGGCGGCCTTTGCCGAGCAGACTGGATTGCAGGTGATGCTTCGCGAGGAAGGCGTCGAGGCCGAGCGGCAGATTGCCAGCAGTGTCAAAGGAACACTCTCCCCGCAGGAGGTATTGGCGCGGCTGCTGGAGACGACCAACCTGCAGTACGAGTTCGTGACTGAAAAGATGATCCGCATCTCGGAGAGGGAAACGCCGTCGACCTCCGGCCTTTCCTCTGCCAGGACAGGAGAGGAGGCAGGGGGCGAGACCTTCCGGCTCGCTCAGAACACGCTGCCCGTAGCGCATTCCCAGAAGGAGCCGAGTGGCGCCGCCGCAGGTGTCGCATCGGGAGAGGGATCCCCGGTGGAGTTGTCCGAGATCGTCGTTACCGCACAGAAGCGGGCGGAGCGACTTCAGGATGTGCCGATCAGCATCGTTGCCCTGGGTGGGGCAGACCTCGAAGCACGCGGCATCAGAGACCTCAAGGAGCTGTCGTATGCGGTTCCCGGCTTATACGTGCAGGACAGTGGAGCCAATAACCGCCGCGTCAGCATTCGCGGTATTGGTAACATCTTCGGTAATTCGCCTACTGTGGGCGTGTATCTCGACGAGGTGCCGCTCAGCACTGGGAATGCCGAGCAGATCGACGTTCAGGCTTACGATATGGAACGGGTGGAGGTGCTGCGTGGCCCGCAAGGCACGCTCTACGGCCAGGGCTCGATGGGAGGCACGATCCGCTATATCACGGCAGATCCGCATCTCCAGCGCATGGTGGGCACCGCGGATGGGGACTATGCATTCACGGACGATGGAGATCCTCTGCAGCGGGTTCGCGGGGTGATCAGCGTACCGCTGGTGGCGGACAAGCTGGCCATTCGCTTGGCGGCGCTCTATGAGGACGCTGGCGGCTGGATCGACCAACCCACTCTGAACAAGCGGAATATCAACGGCCATCAGCTGTTCAGCGCCCGCGCGAAGCTGCTCTGGGCTCCCACCGATGCGCTCGAAGTGCGCACGATGGCCATGTTCCGGCGTAACCAGACGGGCTCGGGAACCGGTGTCGACCGTGACGGCAACTTCCAGCAAGTGCTCGGGATCGCATCGACACCGGCAATCGATGATGCCTACGACGTCTACAATCTGACGGTGTCATATGATTTTGGCGGTGTGAAGGTTCTGAATACGGCGAGTTACAAGCAAATAAAGTATTTCCAGCGCAATCTGAGCGGGCAGTGCTGTTATCTCGACGACATGTACCAGTACGTATCCGACTACCGCTACAAGAACTTTTATTTCGCGGAGGAACTGCGTCTGAGCTCATCCGATTCGGCGCGGCTGCAGTGGACTGTCGGTGGTATGTACGAGAACAGGCAAGGGCACGCCTACGCGGGGTACCCGGCGACGGTCGGCTTTGAAAGCACGGGCCCATTGGAGTCTTTCGACACCGAGTATTGGGGGAGTGACGGGTCGGCCTGGGCGGTCTTTGGGGACGTGAGCTATGCACTAAGCGACAACTTCAAGCTTGGGATTGGTTTGCGTCGCTATGAGGATGAGCAGGAAGAGGGAACCTTCAAGGCCACGAGCCCCAAGGTGTACCTGAGCTATGCGCTGAATGATCGAGTCAATCTCTATGCGTCCGCGGCCAGGGGGTTTCGCAGCGGTGGATTCAATGGGGGCTCAGCTCCACCCTTTCTGCCGGAGAACCTGTGGTCCTACGAGCTCGGCACGAAGATGAGCTCGGCCGATCGCCGGATCCGCGCGGAACTGGCTTTGGTTCGCAGTGATTACAAGGACTATCAGATCGCCGGTGTGGATATCGAGAACATCCAGTACGGCAATATCATCTCTAACGCGGGCGATGTGCGAATCTACAGCCTCGACGGGCTGGTGGCGGTCAAGCCGCTCGATGGCCTGGAGATGGGCATTTCCGGAAGCTATCTGGACACTAAGTTCGTGAAGGTGGCGGTGGTCGAGTCGAGCCACTGGGTGGGCGACAATCTGGATCTGGTGGCGGATTACAGCGTCTCGCTCTATGGGGAGTACCAGTTCGTCTGGCCGGGAAGCTCAGGTGCCCAAGGCTCGCTGCGAGTAGATGTGAATCAACAGGGTCCCGCCACTTACAGAATTCGATCTCTCGATCCGACACGATACTTCAGCGAATCGGGCACTATCAGCTTGCTGAATGCCCAGATGGGCTGGTCCAGAAATGCCTGGTGGGCCGAGCTTTATGGCAGGAACCTCCTCAATGAGGATGAGTTCGACGGGCCCATCGAAATCGAGCGTAATGCGACACGCCCGTGGCCGCGTACCTTCGGAGTGCAAGTCGGATACCGGTTCGATTGAAGCCTGGGGGCAGGAGCAGCTTTTCTACAAGCGCGCGAAGGAAAACTCGCTCGGGTATGGCGCAGGATGTGGGAACCTGCGGTCCCCGGGGCAACGGATATCTCCCGGCGTATCTCAAGGGGGGGAATTCGATGGCCACGCGCTCATTGACGTTCTTCGTCATCGCGCTTTCATGGCTGGCAGTGTCCGGTGGGGTGCCCGGCCATGCCGCGCCGGCGGGCGCGGCCGATCTCCCGACGAAGCTACAGGGCTTCGACGCTTACATGGAACAACTGCTGCGGGACTGGAACGGCGTGGGAGTGGGTGTCGGCGTCGTGTCCGGCGAGGAGCTCGTGTTCGCCAAGGGCTACGGCTATCGCGACTATGGACGCAAACTCCCCTTCGATCGGCACACGCTGTTTGCGATCGGTTCCAACACCAAGCTGTTCACGGCCGTGGCGGCGGGCCTGCTGGTGGAAGAAGGCAAGCTGAGCTGGGATCAGCCGCTGGGCGAGGCGGTGCCGCAGATCCGATTCCATGACCCGGAGTGGACGAATGCGGTGAGCCTGCGCGATATGCTGTCGCACCGCACCGGCATCCCCGACTACTACTCGGTTTGGTACGACTCAGGGCTCACCAGCCGCGAGATCTTCGAGCGCTTGCGGTATTACCAGCCGAGCGCGGGACTGCGCACGCGCTTTCTGTACAACAACTCGATGTACGCGGCAGCCGGCTACCTGATCGAGCTGAAGTCGGGTTTACCGTGGGAAGCCTTCGTGCGCCAGCGCATCCTTGAGCCGCTGGCGATGTCCTCGACCGCGCTGAGGGTAGCGAGCTTGAAGCCGGCGAAGAACGCAGTGGTGCCGTACACCGAGCGGGGGGGTAGTCGGGAGTT
>JBGAIL010000150.1:0-12091 GCA_044225565.1 Steroidobacteraceae bacterium
GATCGCCGCAAGCCTGGCCGCGGTGCCATCGGCGTCGAAAGGCCGGTTGGCGAGCACCACGACGCCGAAGTCGTCGTCCGGGAAATACACCACGACCGTGCTGAATCCGGAGATGCCGCCGGTGTGCTGGATGGTGCGGTGACCGATCATCGTCTGCTTCGAGAGGCCGAAGCCGTAGTTCACCGGCGTGCCGTCGCGCAGCGCGGCCGGCTCGGCGAGCTTCGAGACCAGCGCAGCGTCGCCGACGGCGGGGTTGGCGAAATTTCCGATCCACTTGACCAGGTCGCCCACCGTCGAGAGCACGTTGCCCGGGCCCTGGGTGACGCGGTTGTACACCGCCCGATGCCACTTGCCGTCGTCGGTCTGCTCGTACCCCACGGCATAGCCGGGCTCGATCTGGTTGAGGGAGTCGTGCAGCCGGGTGTGCGTCATGCCGAGCGGCCGGAAGATGCGCTCCTGCATGAACTCGCCGAAAGGCTTGCCGGAGGCGGCCGCCACGATTTCGGCGAGCACCGCGTAGCCCGAATTCGAATATTCGTAGCGCGTGCCGGGTGGATGACTGAGCGCGCGCTGGGCCTGCAACAGAGCGATGGCCTGCCGCTGGCGCAGCAGGCTCTCGTCGTCGTGGCCGCTCAGCATGGCGAGCGCCATGTAGTCCCGCAGCCCCGAAAGGTGGTGGACCAGGTCGGAGACGGTGATCTTCGCGCCGAGATCGGGCATCCCGGGGAGGTACTTGCGCATGTCGGCCTGCAGGTCGATCTTGCCGTCGCGTGCGAGCAGCGCGATGGAGAACGCCGTGAACTGCTTCGAGACGCTGGCGAGATTGAAGACCGTATCCGGTGTGAGGGCGACGCCATGATCGAGATCGGCACTGCCGTAACCGCGGGAAAGCACGAGCTTGCCGTGCTGGTAGATGCCAACCGCCACTCCGGGCTCGCCCGGGCGGATGTCAGCGAACACGGCGTCGACCGCAGCCTGCCGGCTGGCATCCGTGGCATTCCCGGCGGCTGCGCCGGGAAGCGACGTCCACGAAGCCAGCGCGACGAGGAGGACTCGCGGCAAGGCGCCGCGGAACGAAAGGTTTTTCATGCAGGGGCTCTCGCAGAAAAGGCTCGAAGCTACCATCCCCGTGCGCGCCACCCTACCCGCTTCGGGGCAGCTTTCGTCGCGTTTGCGACGTCGGAGCACGAAGAGCGATTGCCTGCGGTGCGCCGGAAGCCGACGATAACGCCATGCGCATCCCTGCATCCTCCTTGTCGCTTGGCCTCGGGCTGCTCGTCGGATGCGCCACGCCTGTACCGCCCTCGCCCGCCGAGGCCCGTACGCCGGCCGGAGCAGCATCATGCGCGTACGACAGCTGCGATCAGGCCCTGTCGAATGCCGAAGCGGTGTACGCAGACCTGAACGACGCAGTGAGCGTGCTCGGAGCGATCGACGCTGGATCGATCGTCACCTATCGCGGCAAGGATCGAGCAGCCTGGGCGAATGAGAAGCAGCGGCTCGAGCAACGGCTGGCCACCATGGTGCGAAGCGCGCAGCCCGGCGCCCATCCGGCGAACGAGCGACGGGTTCTCGGGATATTGCAGACGAAGCTCGCAGCTTTTCGGGAGGACACCTCTGCGGCCGGTGAATCGCAAGCGCGCTGCGCGGACGCCAACCGCCGTGAGGCGAGTTTCCAGGCGCTGAGCGCTGCACTCGTCGCATGCTTCACGGAGATCGGCAACTCGCTCGAATTCGAAGCTTCGCGCCTCGATCGCGCGTCGGCGCTCGCGAAGCTGCATGAGCTGGAAGGCGCGGCGCGGCGCCGCGAGCTGTTCGAATCCTTCGCGCCTTTGTGGCAGGCAGTGAACGGCACGAACGGGCCTGAGAGCCCGTATCGACGGTTGATCGCCCTGGCGGCGCGCGATGCGCGGACGAATGGCAAGGGCTCACCGATCGACGCCGCCGCTCGCACCGTCGGGATCACCGGCGAGCGACTCGAGCAGTGGCTCGTGGAGATCCTCGAAGCCTGGAGCATCGCGACACAGGGCTCTCCCGTCGAGCCGTGGGACTACCGATATGCCGCCGGCGCGGCGGACCGTGCGCTGGCCGGAAAGATATCGCTCGACTCGATGCTGGAGGTCGACCATCGCTACTACCGCGATCTCGGGGTGGATCTGGATGCGCTCGGAGTGCTCTACGATCTCGCTCCGCGCGCCGGCAAGTCCTCCGTCGCCTATACGGATTTCCTCGTCCACGGACGAATGACTTCGCCGGCTCGATGGTCTCCCACCGTGGCGCGCGTGCTCGCGACGTACCGCGACGGCAGCCTGGGCTCGCTCAACGAGCTGGTGCACGAGAACGGGCACGCGGCGCACAT
This sequence comes from Steroidobacteraceae bacterium, assembly GCA_044225565.1. Lineage (GTDB taxonomy): Bacteria > Pseudomonadota > Gammaproteobacteria > Steroidobacterales > Steroidobacteraceae > CAVXAE01. Next base: position 2,360 of record JBGAIL010000150.1, read on the forward strand.
CAGCGCCATCCGCAACCGGCCGGTCTTCGTGGACTGGAACGACGACCTCTTCGTCGAGGCCTTTGCGGACGTTTCCTCCTGGAGCCTCTACGAGCCGGCATGGCAGCGTCGCTACCTCGACGCGGAGGCGCCGGAGCGTGATTCGCTGCGCGCGCTGTTTGGGGGAGTCATGCTGGACGTGGCTTGGGCGCTGTTCGAGAGCCGCATGCTGCGCGAGCCTGCGACGGATCCCAACGCGCTCTGGACGCAGATCACCAGCCGCTATCTGCACATCGCTCCGCATCCGGAGCTCTCGTGGTGGGCCGTGCGCGTGCAGCTCGTCGACATGCCGGGCTACATGGTGAACTACGGCCTCGGCGCCGTGCTCACCGCAGACCTGCGGCAGCGCGTCCGCGAGAGCATAGGTCCCTTCGACACCGGCAATGCGCGATGGTATCCGTGGCTTTCGCAGCAACTGCTGCGTTTCGGCTCCGAGCGCGACACGCCTGCCCTCGTGTCCGGATTCCTGGGCAGGCCCGTATCGCCAGAGGCCCTGCTCGCCCAGATCCGCCGAATCAAGGCACGCGGATGAACCGCAGGCTGCGCATGTCCCCACCGCTGAGCCAGAAGGCGGTGATCCGTCCATCGGGCGCGCGCTCGAGCTGCAGCGAGTAGCCCTCTTCACCGAAAAGCTGATCGCGAGGCTGCATGCGCAGCGCGCCGAACGGAGCGGCGGGCTTTCCCTGTGCGTACTGCGATTCGATGGTGCCCGTGAGGGCGCCATCGCCTCCTGCCGTGAGCACGTAGTCCGCGGCAAGCTCGTCGGAACGGTATCGCCCCTGAAGCGCTTTCACCATGGCCGGCGTCAGAGGCTCCCCGGCAGGCTCCCGGTCTTCATTCCGGCGCTGCCGCGGCCCGGGCCACTGGCCCGGCAAGGCTCCCAGGCCCAGGGTGTCGATGACTCGCTGCACGTAGAGGCCGGGCGTCACATCACCGCGATTGCACAGCACCGCGATGCCCAGGCTCTTCTGCGGCAACCGCACGTATTCGCTGCGAAACGCGGCGGCGGCCCCGGAGTGGGAAACCCACTGCAGGCCGCGTAGCTGCCCGACGTGAAGGCCGGCGGCATAACCGAGCCCTTCGACGGTGACCGGCGTGCCGTCGTTGAAGGTGGCAGGCGTCAACATGATCTTGCGCACTGCATCCGTCCAGACCTTGTGACCCGCGGTGAAATCACGGTCGAACTTCTGCAGGTCGCGGATCGAGGTCATCAGCCCGCCGGAGCCACCGAAGGCCGGATAGGTGTCCCGTACCTCGAAACCTTCGCCCCGGGTCACGTATCCGTGCGCCACCTTCGCCTTCGGTGGATTGACGGCGCCGCTGCGCATGAAGCTGTCGCGCATGCCGAGCGGAGCGAGGATGCGGCTGCGCACGAATTCCGGGAACGACTGGCCTGAAACGCGCGCGACGGTTTCTGCGAGCAGGAAATAGCCGGTGTTGGAATAGCGGTACTCGGTGCCGGGCGTGAACTGCACGCCTTTCTGCCGCACGATCATCGCCAGCACCGTCTTCGGATCGAGCTTCTCGTAGTGATCCGTGCCCGCCAGATCGAAGAGCCCGAGATAGTCCCCCAGTCCGCTCGTGTGATGCAGCAGCATGGCGAGCGTGAGCGGCGTGCCGTAGTCCGGCATCTCCGGCACGTGCCGGCGCACGTCGTCATCGAGGCGCAGCTTGCCATCCTGGGCGAGCAGCGCGATGGACAGTGCGGTGAACTGCTTCGAGGTCGAAGCGGCATAGAAAAGGGTTTCCTCGCGCAGCGGCGCGTTGCTCGAGATGTCGGCAACGCCATACCCGCGCATGAGCAGTGGCCTGCCCTTCTCGAACACGCCGACGGAGCAGCCTGGCGTGCTCGCCTGTGTGAAAGGCTTGAAGATCTCGTCGACGCCAGCCACGGAGACGGCGCCCGCGGCATGGGCATTCGACAAGGCGCAGGTTGCGGCGGAAACGAAGGCGAGGACGGCGGATCTCATATCGGCTCCAGCGTGTTGGGGTGTCGGCGTATCGGCGTTTTCGGCAGGACGGCATTCATCGGGTCAGGAGAGAGGCCGGCCCTTCGGCTGGCCCCTGAAATCCTCGGGTGAGAGATTCTGCGTGAGGCGAAAGACGCCTTCCGCCACGTGGCGGGCGAGCTGCATCTCGATCATCAGCGTCTGGTTGGGCTCGAAGTACTTGCGCAGCGACGCGAACGTGCCTCGATGCTCGGCCACGGTGTAGAAGGCGTAGCCGGAGCTCGGGCGAGCCGTGACGCGGAAGCCGAACCGGCCCTCGAGCGCGGGCTTCTCGAACCACGCGGCCATCACGTCGTAGTCGATGTAGTACGTCAGCCTCCCGGGCGACTTCGAGTTGCGCTGCCGGTCGACGAAAAAGCCCGGCGGCAAATGGTCGGGATCGTATCGCGGGCCCGCGAGGAAGGTGATGTCGTAGTCGCTCAGGGCGCTGCCACGGTCGTCGACGATGCGGAACACCAGCATGCAGTACCGGTTCGTGACGAACGTGCGACTGAAGAGGAATCCCTCCCTGGTGCGGACCTTGTTCTCCGCCTTCTGGGTACGCGCCGTCTCGGCGGCCAGCTCCGCGAGCAGGCTCCGGTAAGCGCTCGCGCTGCGGACCGCCAGGCATTTCCCGACCCACTTCACCGTGGGATGCGCATCGCCGCTGCCCGCCTGCACGCTGCGCAGGATGCCTTTCTCCGCGCCGGAATGGGCAAGGCCGGGCAGCACCCCGAGCGCCGTGGGCTGCGTCTTCCCTTCCTTCGAAAGGACGAACTCGCCCTCCTGCTGGACGAGCCGGATGAGGCCGTAGTTCATGTTCGCCGCCGCCACGCGCACGACGCCGTCCGAGCCGGCTTCGCCGGTGTAGGAGTTCAGGTTGTCGTAGAAGCCGCGGTCGATGGTCTGGCCGGTGAGCACGAAGGCGTAGAGGCCCGCGCCGGTGCAGTCGTAGTCCAGCCATGCCTGGTTGAGCTGCCAGCCCGGCTCGCTTCCGAGCTCCAGCCAGTCGAGCACGCCGGTTCCGGGCTGCACGCCGTCCATGAAGAACTTCATCCGGGCGAGCTTGCCCTTGCCGAGCTGCGCGAGCGCCGAGCCGTGATTCGCAGGCGCAAGCATGACGAGATGCCGCAGCGGGCACTTCGCGAGCTTCGAGCCGAAGAACAGGTCGATCCACTTGCGCACCACCGGGCCGCCCGTGGAATGGGTGATGCACGCGAAGCCTTCTCCCTTGGCGAGCTTCGGCAGCACTTCGGCCGTCACGGCCGCCTGCATGCCACGCGCGATGTCGTCGACGTTCACCTCGTCCGAGAAGCTGACGTACTTCGCGAGGTGGAGATGCTGGACGGTGATGTCCAGCTGTTTCAGGGTGGTCGCGGTCAGCGCAGCGGGCAGGCCACCGTAGGTATCGGTGTTGGTGACGCTCCATCCATGGACGAAGACCACGAGCATGGCATGCTCCAGCGGGACGACTACTCAGTCTTGCACGTTCCCGCCGGCGGCGCACGGGGCAGTCCGCGCCCGGCTCTCGCGCCCGTGCTCTTTCCGTTCTCCCAGGCGAGCCGGCCGTTGACGATGACGTGCACCATGCCTTGCGCAAGCCGCTCGGGCTGCTCGTACGTCGCCTGCGGCGCGAAGCGCTTCGGATCGAAGGCGATGACGTCCGCCATCAGGCCTTCCTCGAGACGCCCCCGATCCGCGAGACGCAGCGTGTCGGCCGGGAGCGCGGTCGAGCGGTGGATGAATTGCGCGAGCGTCAGCACGTGCTCCTTCACCACATAAGTGTCGTAAAGCGTCGCGAACGAGCCGTACTTGCGCGGGTGGCCGTCCGACCCGTCGGAGCTGCTCATGACCCACGGCCGCTTCATGTAAGCGCGAGCGTCATCGGGATTGATCGTGAAGATCGCCATGGCCACGTCGCCTCCGCGATAGAGCCGGATGGCGGCGTCGATCTCTCCAACTTTCCATGCCGTGGCGATGTCGGCCAGCGTCTTGCCGAGGAAGGGAGAGTCCCTCTCGGTGATGCGCAGGTTCCTGCCGCCGCCGCGGCCGGCGAGGAACTTCGTCATTTCCTGCTGAATGGCAGGAGCCTGCGCGGAATCCGCGAGCCTCGCGAGCGTAGCGTCGCGCCCTCCATCGAGGGCCCATCGTGGCAGCAGGATGCTGGCGACGCTGCCGCTGGAAGCGAGATACGGATACTGGTCCGCCGTGATCTCGAGGCCGCTCGCGCGGGCGGCTTCGATGAGGCCGATGATCGTCTCGCTCTTGCCCCAGGAGAAGACGCCGGAGTTCTTCAGGTGTGCCAGGTGCCCTGGCAGTCCTGCCTCGCGCGATATGCGCAGGAACTCCTCCACCGATTTTTCGATGCCGATGGAGCCCGGCCCGCCGCTGCTCTCATCGCGTTGGTGGCTGTCATAGAGGCCGCCATATCGCGCGGCTTCCCTGGCCAGCTCGATGACTTCCTCCGTGCGCGCATAGCTCTGCGGCGCATAGAAGAGGCCAGTGGAGAATCCCAGCGCGCCTTCGCACATGCCCTTGCGCACCAGGGCCTTCATTCGCGAAAGCTCGTCGGGCGTCGGCTCGCGGCTCGACTCGCCAAGCACGCGCTCCCGGATGGGGCTGAAGCCCACGTAAGTGGCGAAGTTCGTGCCGACTCCGAGCCTGGCGCCCTTGCGGAACAGCGCGGCGACTTCCGGCTCTCCGCCACCATCCACGCCCAGGATGTTGGTCGTGACGCCCTGCGCCAGGTTCGGCGCGTTGATGCGCAGCCGCGGATTCTCCGAGAACAGCTCGTCGTCGGTGTGGACATGCGGGTCGATGAAACCGGGCGCGACGACCAGGCCTGTCGCGTCGAGGATCCGTTTCGCTTTCACGCCGGCCCTGCCCGCGTCACCCACAAGGACGATGCGGTCGCCGCGGATCGCGATGTCGGCTACCGAGCCTTCCGCGAGATCTCCGGCGTACACCGTTCCCCCGCGGATCAGGAGGTCGGCTGGAGCGGCCGCAGCACGAGTTGTCGCGATGCCGAGCGACATGAAGAGCAGAAAAGCGGCTGTCCGCGATGTCATCACGTCAGATCCTCCGGTTGCAGGCGGAGGATATTAGCGACGGACCTGCCGCACGCCCGACGCGGCTGCGACACGCGCCGGCTCGATTGCGACAGCCTCCGCGACGGATCAGCCTTCGATGAGCGCCAGCACGCGCAGCGGGCTGCCCGAGCCTCCCTCGATCTTGAGCGGCGCGGCGACGATGACGGCCCCTTGCGGGGGCAGCTGGTCGAGATGCCGCAGGCATTGCAGCCCGAACCTGTTCGCCCCGTGCATCAGGGTATGGCAGGGATAGGGCAGCGGCCAGGAATACGACTGGCCGGCATCGGTGTTGATGGTCTCCACGCCGAAGCCCCGCACGTCGCGCTCACGGATCAGCCATTCGACCGCCTCCTGGGAGGGCCCGGGCGTGTGTGCGCCGTCCTCGCGCACGTTGGCGAACGATGCCGGATCGCCGATGCGCTTCGACCAGTCCGTGCGCAGCAGCAGCCATGAGCCCGCCGGGATGCGCCCGTTCGCCCTTTCCCAGGCTTCGAGGAAGCCTACGGTGAGCACCCAATCCTCGTCTCGTCGCACCTCTGCGCTCGCATCCACCACGGCCGCGAGGCCGATGAACGCCGCAGGATCGATGGTATCGACGGAATTGTTCGGGTGATCGCGCCCCGTGACCCAGTGCACCGGCGCATCGAAATGCGTTCCAGTGTGCTCGCCGCAGGAAAAATTGTTCCAGTACCACGCGGGCCCCGCTTCGTCGTACCGGGAGATGCGCTCCATCCTGAACCCCCACACCTGCCCGAACTGCGGGGGCAGCTGCAGCGCCGGAAACTGCGGGCTGAGCGTGTGCGTAAGATCGATGACGCGACACTTTCCAGCGGCGACGTCGCGCGCGAATTCCAACAGTCGGCTACTCATTCGCAATCTCCCAGTGTGTGAGGCCGGGCCGGGGCCCGGTATTGGTTCGCAACTCCCGCGGCGCGCTCCCTGCCGCTCGCTCCGTTTCACGCATCACCCGCAGGAGATTCCCGCCCCAGATCTTCGCGATGTCCTGCTCGCCATGGCCGCGGCGAAGCAGCTCTTCGGTGATGTGACTGCCCTCGGATACGTCCATCCAGCCGGCAAGCCCGCCGCTGGCGGCACCACCGCCCGCATAGAAGTCCGAGCCGATGCCCACGTGATCGATGCCTACCCGTTTCACGACGTATTCGATGTGATCCACGTAGTCGGAAACGGTAGCACGGGGCCATTGGCGGTCGAGCTCGACGAGGCGCTGGCCGTAGGCCACCAGGACGGCGTTCGACACCTGCGCCCACGCCATCGGGCCCACGAGCCCGAGCGACTCTCCTGCTTTCGCGATGGCGCGATTCTTTGCCTCGGAATTGCGCTTGATGTAGTCGCTATAACCCACCACCTGCACGACACCGCCGCGCAGCGCCAAAGCTTGCAGCTGCTCGTCGTCCATGTTGCGCGGCGTGTCGGCAAGCGCCCGCACGGCCGAATGCGACGCGATGACGGGCACCCTGCTCGCGGCGATCGCCTGCAGCGCAGTCTTCTTCGAGACGTGCGATACGTCCACCATGATGCCGAGGCGGTTCATCTCCGCGATCACCCGCCGGCCGAACTCGCTGAGGCCACCGTGCTCCTCGAGCGCATCGCCCAGCTCTTCGATCGGCACCGAAGAATCCGCGATCGCGTTGTGACCGGTATGGGTCAGCGTGATGTAGCGCACTCCCTGGTCGAACAGCTCGGAGAGCCGGTGGAGATCGGTGCCGATGGGGTAGCCATTCTCGACACCCAGGAGCACCGCATGCCTTCCCTCCGCCACGATGCGCACCACGTCGTCCGCCGTCCGTGCGATGGCCACGCGATCCGGGTGCTGGCGCGCCATGCGGTGGATGCCGGCGATCATCCTGCCGGCTTGGTCCCATGCCTGCCGGTATTGGGCGGGGGTACGCCGGTTCTGCCCCACCGCCGCGACGAGGAAGACTGCATCGAGGCAGCCGCGTTCCATCCTGGGCAGGGTGAATTGTGCGCTGCCGTCGGCGGCAGGATCTATCTCGTCCGTCGCGAAACCATCCGGCACGTCGATGTGCGAATCCAGGGTGAGGATGGCGCAGTGCAAGGAAACGCCCGCGGCGGCAGGCTCTGCGGCCGTGCTCTTGCTTTCCAGGACCACGGCGGCACCGCTCGCGCACAGGAGCAGGACACCGATGCGAGCCAGCCGCGGTTTTCCCGCAGATGCCTTTCCCATGTCGCGCGGCCCGGGTTGATATATATGCAGTTACATATAATATCAATTGGGACTCGCATCAAGAGGGCGTGCGCTACTCGCGGCCGCGAGAGAGCATGCCGGGCGGATCCGCCGGGATACACAGGGGGAAACGGGTAATGCACGGCACGACCGTCGGCGATCGGGAGAGCGGCCTCGACCACGCACTGAGCCGCGCGCAGGTCGTCATGATCGGCATCGGCGGCGCGATCGGCACCGGCCTCTTCATGGGCAGCGGCATCGCCATCGGCTATGCCGGGCCCGCGGTGGTCCTGAGTTATGCCATCGCGGGATTCGCCGCCCTGGTGATGGTGTTCAGCCTCTCGGAGATGGCCGTGGTCCATCCGACGGCAGGCTCTTTCGGCACCTATGCCGAGACGTACCTCAACCCGTGGGCCGGCTTCGTGGTCCGCTACACCTACTGGCTGGCGCAGGTGATCGCAGTAGGGGGCGAGGCAGTCGCCGCCGGCGTATACATGACCTACTGGTTCCCGCACGTTCCGGTATGGGCATGGTCGGTTGGCTTCGCCCTCGTCCTGCTGTACGTGAACGCACGGTCGGTCGCCAATTTCGGCACCTTCGAATACTGGTTCGCCATGATCAAGGTCGCCGCGATCGTGGTGTTCATCATCCTCGGTCTCGCCAACATCTTCGGCATCGGGGTCCCGGCGACGGGCCTGCACAATCTCACGGAGCTGCCGGGCGGGTTCACGCCCCATGGCTTCGCCGGGGTGTGGATGGCCGTCATCGTCGGCATCTTCTCGTTCAACGGAATCGAGGTCATCGCCGTCACGTCGGGGGAAGTGAAGGACCCGCGCAAGGCGATCCCCGCCGCGCTGCGCACCATGGTGCTGAGGCTGTTCCTCTTCTACATCCTGGCCCTGACCATCGTCGTGGCCTTCGTTCCCTGGATGGAGAGCGGGGCCAAGGTCGTGACGCAGAGCCCGTTCGTGAAGGTGTTCGACCGGTCGGGCGTCCTCTATGCCGCCGGCATCATGAACTTCGTGGTGGTGAGCGCGGCCCTGTCCAGCATGAACACCAACGTGTACCTGTGCTCCAGGATGCTGTTCTCCCTGGCGCGCGGCAACTATGCGCCGGCCTTCCTCGGCAGGCTCGGCCGGAACCGCACCCCGCTCGCGGCCACCGTCGCATCGGGCGTCTGCATCCTGCTCGCCGCCGGGGTGTCCAAGCTCACACCGCTCGCCTACAACTATCTCTTCGGCGTGGCGCTGTTCGGCGCCATCATCGTCTGGATATTCATCCTCGCGAGCCATATCGGCTTCCGGCGCCGTCACCGGGAGGCGGATCTGCCGGTGCGGATGCCGTTCTTTCCCTGGATGCAGCTCGCGGGCATCGCCCTGCTGGCGGCGGTGCTGATCACGATGGGGCTCGACAGGGAGTTCTGGAACATCTCGTGGATCATCGGCGTGCCGTGGCTCGCCGCGATCTCCGCGGCTTATTTCATCTGGCGCGCACGCAACCGCAACGCCGCCTCTCGCGGCAAACAGGGAGCCTGAGCTAGCGGCGCCGCGCGGTCCAACGTTGCATTCATATGCAATGTCATATATTTTTGCATCCATGGGGCGCGCGGACCAGTCCGGGGGAGCGAGCCGTGCCGGCACCGGCGCGGCCGGACACGCTGCGCAAGGCACGCCGGCGCACCGCCCCGCCGCGCGCGACATCGACTGGGCTCGCATCCGCCAGCGCTTTCCCGTCTTCGAGCGCAGGAACTACCTCAACAGCTGCTCCTACGGCGCCCTGTCGCTCGAAGTGGCGCGAGCCGGGCAGCGCTACTTCGACGAACGGCTGCACAAGGGCGTCGACTGGCCCGACTGGGTCGAGCACAACGAGGCATTGCGCGGCTCGCTGGCCCGCCTGCTGCGTGTGCATCCGGATGAGATTGCGCTCACCACTTCCGCATCCGCGGGCCTGAACTCGCTCGCCAGCGCCCTGCGGTTCGACGGGCCGCGCAACAAGATCGTCATCACGGACCTCGAGTTTCCGACCAACGCCCAGATCTGGTACGCGCAGGAGATGCGCGGTGCGCGCGTCGTGCGGCTGCCTGCACCCGAGGGAATCGTGCGCCCCGAGCAGTTCGAGCAGGCGATCGACGACGAGACGCTGCTGGTGGCGACCTCGCACGTCTGCTACCGCAACGGCAGCAGGGTCGACGTCGCGCGCCTGGCCGCGCTCACCCATGGCCGCGGGGCGCACCTGCTCATCGACGACTTCCAGTCGACCGGGACCACCCGGCTGCTGCCTACCGGACTCGGCGCGGACTTCGTCGTCGGGGGCACCTTCAAGTATCTGCTCGGCACGGCCGGCATCGCATTCCTGTTCGTACGCCGGCCCCTGATCGAGGCCCTTGCTCCGACCGCCACGGGCTGGTTCG
>JBGAIL010000151.1:0-12743 GCA_044225565.1 Steroidobacteraceae bacterium
CTCGCGTCTCGCTCAGGCGCGCCGCGAATCCAGCTGCTCGCTGTTCCTGATCACTTCCTGGGCCCTGGCGTAGCTCTCGATCAGCAACTGGTACGGCGGGAAGACCGCACTGTAGGCTTCGGCCCACTGCAGCGCATCCTCGCGGTTCCAGCTCTTCTGCACCTCCGAACAGACGGCCGCCGTATCCATCGGCACCACGCCGGCCTGTACGATGCGAGCGAGCGTGATCTCCTGCGCCATCTTCGAGTAGGTGCCCGAGGCGTCGACCACGGCGAACACCTGATAGCCCTCGTGCACGGCCGAGATGCTCGGGAAGGCCATGCATACGCTGGTGATGGTGCCGGCGACGATGAGCTGCCTGCGGCCCGTGGCCTTCACGGCGGCGACGAATTCGGGATTGTCCCAGGCGTTGATCTCGCCCCTGCGGGCGACGTACAGCGCATGCGGTGCGTACTTGTGGATCTCGGGGATCAGCGGGCCGTTCGGTCCCTGAGGTACCGAGGCCGTGGTGATGACCGGAATCTTCGCCAGTGTTGCAACCTTGGCCAGCGTGGTGGCATTGGCGCGCACTTCAGTGAAGGGCATGTCCTTGATGGTCTGAAACAGGCCGCTCTGGTGGTCGATCAGCAGCATCGCGGCATCATCAGGGTTGATGACGGGGCGGGTGCCGTTGAAGTTGGCAGGCGTGCTCATGGTGCTCCTCCGGTGGCAACGTCGTCGGTGCGCCCGGCAGCACCGGCAGGCACGGCCTGCGCGATGCGTCCGAAGCGGCCGCTGTCGAAGTCGGCCATCGCCTGGCGAATCTCGGCCTCGCTGTTCATCACAAACGGGCCATAGCCGACCACGGGCTCGGCGATCGGCTCGCCGGACAGCCACAGCACCGTGGCGTCGTTGTTGGCTTCGATCTCCACGCTGCTGCCGGCGCGGTCGAGATGCACGAGCTGCCCTTCGCGTGCGACGGCGCTGCCGTTCACCAGCACCGTGCCGCGCAGCACGACCAGCGCCAGCGTGTGGCCGTCCTTCGCCTCGAAGCGGCCGACGCCACCCTGATCGATGCGCATGTCCCAGACATCCATCGGCGTGAAGGTCTGCGCAGGACCGCGATGTCCGTCGAACTCGCCGGCGATCACGCGCACGCGGCCGGTGCCTCCGGGCAGGGCCACCGATGGGATCTGGGCGTCGAGCAGCGTCTGGTAGCGCGGCTTGGTCATCTTGTCCTTCGCAGGCAAGTTGACCCAGAGCTGCACCATCTCGATGGTGCCCCCGGCGCGGGTGAAGGCGCGCGAATGGAACTCCTCGTGCAGGATGCCGCCGCCAGCCGTCATCCACTGCACGTCGCCCGGGCCGATCAGGCCGCCCGCACCCGTGGAGTCCTGGTGCTCCAGCTCGCCCTGATAAACGATGGTCACGGTCTCGAAGCCGCGGTGCGGGTGCTGGCCGACCCCGCGCGGGCGCGCGGCCGGCTCGAAGCGGGTGGGCGCCGCATGATCCAGGAGCAGGAAGGGGCTCAGGTGCTTGCCCAGACCGTCGTAGCCGAACAGGGAGCGCACCGGAAAGCCGTCGCCGACCCAGTGCGGCCGGGCTGCGCTGTAGACACCAAGGATCTTCTTCATGCTCGTCTCCCGATGCGCCACGCAGGGTGCGTTGGCGAGTGGAGAGGATAAGAATCGATCGATGATCCCGGTAGTCGGTAATATTTGGCCTCAGCGTCCTGTTCAAGGAACGATGAAGCCATGCGAGATCTGAACGACCTCTACTACTACGTGCAAGTGGTGGAGCACGGCGGCTTCGCACCGGCGGGACGGGCCCTGGGGATGCCGAAATCCAGGCTGAGCCGGCGCATCGCGCTGCTGGAGGAGCGGCTGGGCACGCGGCTGATCCAGCGCTCCACGCGGCGCTTCGCCGTCACCGAGACCGGCCAGACCTATTACGGACATTGCAAGGCCATGCTGGTCGAGGCCGATGCCGCCGACGAGGCGATTGCCCTGACCCAGGCCGAGCCGCGCGGCATCGTGCGCATGGCCTGCCCGGTCGCGCTGCTCGATGCGCGCATCGCCGACATGGTGGCGGCTTTCATGGTCGCCCATCCGCGCGTGGAGATTCACCTGGAGGAAACCAACCGTCGCGTCGACGTGGTGGGTGAAGGAATCGACGTGGCCATCCGCGTGCGGCCACCACCGCTGGAGGACAGCGATCTCGTGATGCGCGTGCTGGCCGACCGGCGTCAGTGTCTCGTGGCCTGCCCGCGCCTGCTGACGAATGGCCTCCCGAACGTGCCCGCCGATCTGGCGGGCCTGCCGAGCATGGACCTGGGGTTGCCACAGCATGAGCACGTCTGGAACCTGATCGGCCCCGACGGTGCGCAGGCAGCCATTCGCCACCGGCCGCGGCTGATCACTCGCGGGATGATGGCGTTGCGGGCGGCGGCCGTTGCCGGAGTAGGCGTGGTGCAATTGCCCTCGATGATGGTGCGAGAGCAGATTGATCGCGGCGAGCTGGTACACGTGATACCGGGCTGGGCGCCGCGGCGCGAGATCATCCACGCCGTCTTCGCTTCGCGCCGCGGTCTTCTTCCAGCAGTGCGCGCACTGGTGGATTTCCTGGCGGCGCGGTTTCAGGCGCTGGATGAGGACTGAGCATGCGCTGCGCTCCGACGAATGATCTCCACGCGCCTGGTGGGCCGCCCGCTCAGGGCTTGGCTCACGCATTGTCGTGCTGCCCACCGATCTCGACCGTCTGGATGACGTGGAAGACACTGGCCTGTGCGAGGGCCAATCGCCGAACGAACTCCTTCCTCTGCTCGAGCGACATCACGATGACCACCGCGATCGGCTCATCGGCCACCTCGAAGAAATGCGCCGAGTGAAAGCGCCGGTCGTGGCCGTAGCCCTCGAGGCCGGCAAACACGGTGGCGCCGGGGATCCCCAGCTCACGCGCGGTGCCGATCAGCCAGTCCTTGGCATGCCTGCCCTGAATCTCGCGACGCAGGGTGGTGTAGAACGTGATTTGATAGCCGGTCATGGCCGAACTCCTTCAACGATGGGTCAGGGCGGTGTAAGTCGCGTACCCCAGGAAAGTGGCCAGGAGAGACCCCAGCACGTGCGCCATGCCGGTCGCGGCCGCCCAGCCGTAGCGCTGCGCTTGCAGATGGGAGAAAACCTCCGCCGAGAACGTCGAGAACGTGGTGAGGCCGCCCAGAAAGCCCGTCACGATGAGGAGCCGCCACTCGGGCGCGAGCCCGCTGCTCGAGAACACGCCCATGGCGATCCCGATGAGATAGCCGCCCAGCAGGTTGGAGCTCAAGGTGCCCAGCGGCAGCGGCGGGAAGAGGGCGTTGAGCCACACGCTCAGGCCCCAGCGCGAGAGCGCCCCGGCGGCAGCCCCTGCTGAAATCGCGATCACTGAACCCATGGATGCACCCGTTTCAAGAACTGAACGGGTCGGCTCATACGCTACGCCGAGCCCATTCGGACTCCACGTAGGCATCATCAGCCACGCTGGCGGTTTGTCAGGGGAGGTATGCCATCTCCCGGCTCCAAGCCTACTGCATCGAGCGGGTGCGGTGCCAGAGGACGTCGGCTGAGTCAGTTCTCCAGTGGCTCGACTTTCGGCGGATCGTCCGTGATCGCCACCAAGGCCACGTACCGCGTCGTGTCCAGCACGAAGGACAGCTGCCGCTTCGGGGGGTTGCTCGTCTTCAGATTCGCATCGGCGCAGGAAAGGTCGCTGGCCTCGAAGCGGGAGGTGATGCTTTCCGGCAGCCCCGGGCGACAGAGAACGTTCGCGGCAGCGATGATGCGTGCTGCCCGCGCATAGTGGGCCGGGTTCCGCTCCTGCAGTTGTGCCAAAGCCTGTGGCCCGTTGAGGTACACCACGGCAGGCTGGTCACTGGCGACCGCGGCAGTCGCGAGGAGCAGGGCAGTCGCTACGCTCCAGATACGATGAAGGCACATGACAATCTCCTGTCTGGCTGCAAGCGGCGCGGCACATTATGGGACGGCCGCCCGCTCCGATACCACTACTCCCCGCGTCGAAACCGCTTCTCCTTCAGCGCGCGCCTGGCAAGTTTCCCGAATGCGCGGTCGTTCGCACGCCGTTCCGCCAGGCTGCGGCTGTTGAGCGCCTCTTCGGAGGCCAGCTTCCTCCAGCGCTTCACCCGCTCGGCCTCCAGTGTTCCGGCTTCCATGGCGGCGAGCACCGCGCATCCAGGCTCGCGCTGGTGCCGACAATCCCTGAAGCGGCAGGTTCCCGCGAGAGCGGCGATATCGGCAAACACATCCGACAGACCTGCCTTTGCGTCGACGAGCTGCAGCTCCCGCATCCCGGGCGTGTCGAGCAGCCAGCCGCCGGTGGGCAGGCGATGAAGTTGACGCGCCGTCGTGGTGTGACGTCCTCTGGCGTCGTCCTCGCGAATGCCCTGGGTCTCTATCCCGTCGCTGCCCGTCAGCGTGTTGATGAGCGTCGACTTTCCTACGCCTGAAGAGCCAACCAGCGCCGACGTTCGTCCCTGCTCGAGGCACGGTCGCAGGACACCAACGCTCAGCGGATCGCGGGCGTCCACCGCTTCGACCCGGAGCCCTGGCCGGAGCGTGGCTGCCTCGCGCACGAATTCCGCAGCGTCGGCCAGATCGGATTTCGTCAGGACGACCACTGGCATGACCCGTGCCTCGGCTGCCAGGACCAGGTAGCGCTCGAGGCGGGCGAGGTTGAAGTCCTGGTTGCAGGAGGAAACGATGAGCAACGTATCGACATTGGCGGCGATGAGCTGGACCTGCCGCGCGGTGCCCGGCGCCCGGCGTTTGAACAGGCTCGTGCGCGTCAGGAGGCGATGTGGCCGCGACGTCCCGGCATCGAGCAGCAGCCAGTCGCCGACCGTGGCGAGGGATTCTTCGTCGTCGCTTGCGCCTTTGAATGGAGGAACGATCGTGTCTATGCCGGGGCCCCGCACCGCGATGCCATCGCGATGGACGGCCATCACGCGCGCGGGAACGAACCGGCCGCGATCGGTCGGGTCCAGTTGAAGAGCGAAAGCAGTCGTCCAGCCGATGTCGGCCAGATCCTGGGCGTGATCGTCAGTGTGGATGGTCATGAGTCTCTCACCAGCTGCGGCGCATTGCGCACGCGCAAAGGAGCAGGAACCCCCGCGGATGACGGGAGTGTCGTGTGGCTGGTTCGAGGGAAACGAAGTCCGGTGGCGGCTCGGTCGAGACCAGAGCGCGGCCCGCGAGCTAGACGGTTATCCGACTCTCCCAGCCGGGTGAAGCGCAATGGCAGTCATAGGCTTTTGCCTCTGGTTCGTGTCGCGCGGAATGTAGGCCCGTCCCCTGGGCGGTGTCAATTCTCGTGCCGTGCCGCCGTACCGGCCGGCGGCGTGCCTTCGCAACGGGCGGCGTCGCCGGCAATGCGCTCCAGCACCCGCGCGACGATGCCATCGCACTGCGCCCCCGCGAACTCGAACAAGTCGCGCTCGGCCAGATCCATCTCGCGAGCGAGCGATTCGCGCAGCAGGCCACGCGCACGGAAATGCCGGCTGCGCACCGTATCCTCCGGGATATCCAGGATACGGGCGACCTCATCCACGCTCAGCTCCTCGACCGAGCGCAGGATGAACACGATTCGGAACGACTCGGGCAGCTCGCTCACCTTGCGCTCGAGCACCGCGCGAACCTGCTGCCGGTCGACGAGCTTCTCGGGAGGGGCGGAGTCGTCCGCCACGGAATCGAGCGTCGCCCCCGTATCCTGAGCGCTGACCATGGGTATCACGTTCTCCCTGCGAAGCGTGCGGCGCCGGCGACCGAGACACTCGTTGAGCACCAGCCGCGACAGCCATGTGGACAGCGCAGCATCCCCCCGGAAGGTGCCGATGCTGCGGAAAGCCTGGAGATAGGCTTCCTGGAGGGCGTCCTCGGCTTCGGCCTGATTGCCCAGCGAGGCCCGCGCCAGCCGGAAGAGCCGCCGATTGTGCCGCCGCATCAGCGTCTCGAACGCGGCGCAATCGCCGTGAGCGACGCGCCTGGCGAGCGACAGATCATCTTCCGGGGTCGCCCCGATCCGAACGGCGTCACTGTGCATCGATCACCTCATCGGACAACGAGCCGACCCTTCATGGTCGGGTGAAACGTGCAGGAGTAAGCATACTCGCCGGACCGGACTGCCACGTAGGTCCACGAAGCTCCCGCGGCGATGTCTCGGGAATCGAAGGCTTTCGAATCGGCGGTCGCGGTGTGGGGGAACAGATCCTTGTTCACCCACACGATGCGATCGCCGGGCGACACGGTCAACGATGCCGGGCTGAACTGCATGTTCTCCACGGTTACGGTGTGTGTGCGCGCCGTCTCCTCGTGAGGATCGGCGTGAAGCGCGAACGCCGCTCCGACCAACGCAGGCAGCAGCGCGCAGGTTCGCGCAGCGGACCTCATCTTTCATTGACTCAGCGAACTCTGCAGGTGCTTCGCATGCTCGAGATGTGCGACGAACGCCGGCCGCACCTTCACGAGCAATGCCTTGAGCTCCGCGTTCCTTGCGCTCGGGATCAGGGTCTTGTCCACCGCATCCAGCACGGCCTCGTGATAGGCCACCTCGTGATCGACGTAGGCCTTGTCGAAGGTCGCGCCGCTGAGGCTCTTCAACGCCGCGAGGTTGTCGTCCCCGCCCTTCTTCAGGCTCTGGCTGACTTCGCCCGGCTCCGGGGTCACGTGCAGCTTCGCCACGAGCTCCCTGGCGGACTGGTTCACTCCACCGTGGTCCGTGACCATGCGCTGCGCGAACGCCTTCACCTCTTTCGAGCTGGCCCGCGACTCGGCGAGCTTTCCGGCATCGATGTCCACCTGGTTGGCGGTTACGACGATCGCCGCGATCTGCGCATCCGTCGGCCCGGTCGCCTGGGCAAAGGCTCCGGCCGCGCAGAGCGCGCCCAACACACTCATCGACACCGATCGAATGACTTTCATCTCAGGCTCCCTCGGATACGAAGTGACGGTATCGAATTGGATGTCACGACGGCGACGCCCGTTCCGGGTGCTCGAACCGGCGATCGGCGCTGCGGCTTTCGCAGCGTCCACCGTGACAGCGGGCACGGCCCTTGCGATCATCGAGCCGGAACCACAGGAGCGACCGCCATGAAGATAGTGACGAGCTTGAGCTTCCAGGGGCAGTGCCGCGAGGCGTTCGAGTTCTACGCCAGGGTGCTCGGAGGGAAGATCACCGCCGCCCTCCCGTATGGCGATGGGCCTCCCGACATGCCGATCACCGACCCGAAGTACAAGACGTGGCTGATGCACTGCTGGCTCGAGGTCGGCGACCAGGCGCTGATGGGCGCGGACATGGATGTGGCCTGGGCTCCCAATGTCGACAAGCCGAAGAACGGGTTCGACGTCACGCTGCACACGGGGTCCATCGAAGAGGCGAGGCGCTGGTTCGATCAGCTCTCCACGGGCGGCAAGGCGGTCATGGCGTTCAGCGAGACCTTCTGGTCCCCCGGCTTCGGCTCACTGGTCGACCGGTTCGGCGTGCCGTGGATGATCAACACGATTCCGTCGGCGGACTGGAAGCCGAAGTAGGGCTCGGGACCTGCGCTGGCGACGGATCATCGGTCGCCAGCGAGGAGATGGGATCGCTGGCCGGGAAGGAATCCGCCAGTGCCTCATCGAGCAACTCCTCGACGCGACGCCGCCGGCCTTGGGCTTCGGGGGTGGAAGTTTCGGGTTGCACGGGAGCTTTCGGCCTTGCCAGTGCGAAGGCGGTTGCGCTTCGCTTCCAGCGCCGATCGTGCGCGCCGCCCCCGGCCGATGCAAACCCGGACGGACTGTGTTTCCATCCAGGGTTACAAATTCCCGGCATGGACCGCTCTTATATATCCAGGGCCGGCGCGGGTCGCGAGCCGTTGCCGGCGCTGGGGATACACGCGTGGCGACGCAGCGAAACCACAATTTCATCACCGGCATCGAGCAGGCGCACGGGCGCCAGCTCCGCCGCTTTCTCTCGAGCCGCCTCGGCAGCAGGCGGGCGGACGCGCCGGATCTGGTGCAGGAGATCTTCCTGCGGCTGCTGCGCATCGAGGACCGAGGCGATCCACGTCCCAGGCCTACCTCTTCGGTCGCCACGCACGTGCCTGCTGACCTGCATCGGCAATCCCGAAGCCGTCTGGATCGCGGGCGTCGCGGCGAGTCGGAACGCCACCAGCCGACCCCGCCGATGAGCTCAGATCGACAGCGGCACCGAGCAGTTGAAGCCCAGGACATCTCGCACGCTTTCACCGCAGGCGCGCGAGCCTGGTGATATCGCTGCGAACGCCTTGACGCTCATGGAGATCGACGCGCGAACGTATCCGGCGTCTCGCACGTGATGGTTCACCAGTATCTGAGCCAGGCCATGGCGTACCGACATGACGCGCTCGAAGAGATGGAACGAACAGGCAAGGGATCGCCGTGAAAGGCCACGACTCGAACTGGGTGCGGTAAGGCGACGAATGTGCTGCAGCTTCAGCGAGCAGGAGGGCGGATGCTGGTGCGCGAGGAGTTCAATGCGTGGTTGCGCGCATCACCGGAGCACGTGTGCGGGCGTATCTGCGCATCTGCGCGTTCTGGCAGGAGGCGGGGATCGATCGAGAGCGAGCCGAGATCTCGCGCGCTGATCGAGCTCGCGCGCGGGAGAAGAACGTGTTCTCGCTGGTCTGCGCCCAGGATTGGGAGAAGCGGGCGCTGCCCTGCGGGCGTTGCCGTGCTTTCGCCTGCAACAGCGATGTCCGCGCGACGCCGCCCACTGCTCACGCTGGCGGCGTCGCTACTGCTGGCCTTTGGCATTGGCGCCTTCTGGTACAGCCACCACGTGGGTTCGCACTATTCGACGGGCACGGGCGAGCAACGCACCGTCAATCTGCCAGACGGATCGAGCGTCGTGATCAATGCGCTGTCGAGCGTGAAAGTGGCCTACACGGACACCGAGCGCGCCATCGAATTGCGCGAAGGCCAGGCGCTCTTCAGGGTAGCCAGGAATCCCGCGCGGCCTTTCATCGTTCGCAGCGGCGATGCCAGCATCCGCGCAGTCGGCACTTCGTTCGATGTCTACCGGAAGCGGTCCGGCACGGTCGTTACCGTCGTCGAGGGCAAGGTCGCCGTGCGGGAAAAGGCGAGCGAGGCGCTCCTCGTCGCGGGGGAGCAGTTGACGATCACGCACGAAGCGATCGCGCCACCGAAGCCGGCCAGGCTCGCCGAGGCTACGGCGTGGACGGCGGGCCTCCTGGTGTTCGATGGAGCGCCGCTGAGCGAGGTCGTGAGCGAATTCAACCGCCAGAACAGCCGACCGCTCGTGCTCTCCGATGCGGAGCTGGCCGCGCTGAGGATCAGCGGGACCTTTCCCGCGAGCGGCAGCGAAAGGATCGTCCGGTTTCTCGAAGAGCGCTTCGACGTCGTCGTGCACGAGAGCGACGACGAGATCCGCATCTCGCGCCCCTGAGCACACGAAGGTTTCAAAATCGCGACCACGACCACTCTTCTACCTGTGAAGCCGTCGCCCTGCGCGCGCACGGCACGGGCAGGGTGGTTCTTCATGCGTACACTCGTTGCAGCCGTAGCGGCCTGTTCGATCTTCGTCGGGCTCTCTCACGCGCAGAGCGCGCAGGCGGTCATCAAGAAGGCAGTCAGCATCCCTGCACAGGACCTGGCAACGGCCTTGCAAGCCTTCGCAGAGGAACGAAAGCTCTATCTCATCTATGCCTACGGCGATGTGAAGGCACTGTGCACCCCGGGCGTGAGGGGGCAGCTGACGCAGGATGAAGCGCTCGCCCGGCTGCTGAGCGGCACCGGGCTCACCTTCCAGTATCTGGACGAACGCACGCTCAGCATCCTCCCCATCGCGACGGCGCCGGCAACGCCTTCTTCGAGCCATCGCCCGGCGGGTGAAAGCGCGCCATCCGAGGAAGAGCTGCGCCTGGCCCAGGCGCCGCAGCCCGAAGCGACTCCTGCGGCACGAGCCACTACGGAAGAGGCGGCAACCGTTGGGCTCACGGAGATCCTCGTCACGGCGCAGAAGCGCGAGCAGCGGCTGCAGGACGTCCCCATCTCGATCGATGTGTTGTCCGGCGAGGATCTGGATCGCAGCAGCGCGCGCAGCCTGACCGACGTGCTGGAGCAGGTCGGCGGCGTCTCGCTGATCGAGGATCGCCCGGGGAAGGTGCGTCTCTCCGTCCGCGGCGTCGTTTCGCCTTATCTGAACGTCGGGACCTCCCCGGTCGGCTACTACCTCGATGAGATTCCGTTCACCTTCATCTCCCGCGGAGAGTTGCCCGACACCAACGCGTTCGATCTGGATCGGGTGGAAGTGCTGCGCGGCCCGCAGGGAACGCTGTACGGAGTGGCGGCGCTGAGCGGCGTGGTGCGGGTGCTCACCAACGATGCCAACCTGGACGAGTTCGAAGCCAAGGCGCGCGCCCGTCTCTCCGAGACGGACCACGGGGGCAACGACTACAACGGCGACCTGGCGGTGAACATCCCTCTGATCCCGGGGCGGCTCGCGATCCGCGGCGTGGCGAGCTATTCCGACGTGAGCGGCTTCATCGACAGCACGGCCGATGGAAGCCGGGGGATCAACGACCTCAAGGCGCAGTCCTACCGCTTCAAGGTCGGCTATCGTCCGAGCGAGAGCCTGACGTTCAAGCTCGGGCTCTCGCGATCCGTCATCGAGAATGGCGCGCCGTCCATCGCTTTCGAGGATCTCACGACGCCCAACGTCGGCGACCAGCCCGACGAGCGCGTGTACGACACCTATAACCTGATCGCCGAATACAGTTGGCCGTCGGTCTCGCTGATCAGCTCCACGGCCTACCTGGATTACCGCACCGATACGCGCTATCAGATCGCGCCGGGCTTCGGCTTCTCCGAGCTGATCAAGCTGCGCTCCTTCAGCCAGGAGGTTCGCCTGGCCTCGAAGCTGAGCGGGCCCTGGCAGTGGTCCGCCGGAGCCTTGTACAAGGACACCACCGAGCCGTTCATCCAGCTGGCGGAGGATTTCGGATTTCCGGAGCCGTACGCGAACGCCGCCGTGTCGGAATCGTACGCGGTGTTCGCCGATGCGACGCGCTCGCTTGCGGATGGTAAGGTCGAAGTGACCGGCGGCGTTCGCTACTTCGAGGATCACCTGGAGACGCCGACGACCAGCAACCTGGGATTTCCGATCCCGCAGACGCAGAGGGCGGACTTCGATCGCCTGACCGGCCGGCTGGTGCTCGCGTACAAGCCGCAGGCGACGCGCATGTTCTACGGATCCATCGCGACTGGCTTTCGCAGCGGCTCGACGCTGGACGCGGCCTTCGCGGAGACCACCGCGAGCATGCCGCCGCTCGCCCCGGACTCGCTCATCACCTATGAGGCGGGCATGAAGGGCGCCTCGAGCGGCGGCGCATTCAGCTATGAGACGGTCGTGTACTACACGGACTGGAAGGATATTCAGCAGCTCATCATCACGTCCATGAGCCTGAGCACCGGCGTGAACGCGGGGCGCGCGGTCGGGCCGGGCGTCGACGTCACCCTCGGTTTCCAGCCGAGCCCGGCGCTGACACTTCGCGCGGCGCTGGGATGGAACGACCTCAAGTTCGACGAGGACGTGTTCCTGATCGAGACGGACGGCGGCTTCGGCGAATCGCTGTTCGCGCGCAAGGGCACGCGGCTGAACAACTCGCCGGAGTGGACGGGGTCCGTCGGTGGCACCTACCGGATGGCGACGCCGATGCGGGGATTGCATGCGGTGTTCGCCGGGAGCCTGATCTATCGCTCCAGCATCGAGCAGCGGTTCCTGCTCGGCCTCGACCCTCTGGTGATCGACCGGACGGTGTCGGGGATTCAGCGCGTCCTCAACTTGAGCATCGGCCTGGAGGGCGATCGCTGGTCGGCGCAGGTCTTCGCCGACAACGCGCTGAATGCGCAGGAGCCGATCATGCCTGCTTACGACGTGTTCAACATCTACCAGCGACCGAGGACGGTCGGGCTGCAAGTGGCGTTCGAATACTGACGCGCAACGAGCCCGCATCCGATCGCGTGTACGCCAGCCTGGCAGGACGGGGAGCCTCACTCATGAATGCAACGCTGAATCGCATCGCCGCCGGTGTGGCCGGGCTGCTCCCGGCCCTTCTCGCCCTGCCGATTTCGAGCATCGCCGTCGCGGCAGAGATGCTCTACGTCGGCAACTCCGGCGAGGAGACGATCGCCGCCATCAGCATCCCGCAGCACGAGATCGTCCGCACTCTGCGCATCGAAGGCGAGCCGGACGACGTGGTCGGCTCCAGCGACGGCCGCGTGCTGTACGTGAGCGTCGGGGCGCGGAAGGAAGTCCCTGATGGGTTTCCGGATTCGGGCGCGG
Source organism: Steroidobacteraceae bacterium (assembly GCA_044225565.1). Lineage (GTDB taxonomy): Bacteria > Pseudomonadota > Gammaproteobacteria > Steroidobacterales > Steroidobacteraceae > CAVXAE01. The sequence continues at coordinate 12,352 of JBGAIL010000151.1, forward strand.
TGCTCGCGGTCTCTGCCGAGAGCGGGAAGACGCTCTGGAAGCTGCCCACCGATGGCTGGCCTCACCACATCAGCCTGAGCCGCGACGACCGGCGATTGTACGTCCCCATCTTCGACCGTCAGCACGCGCTGGTCGTGGACACGGAAAGGCATGCAGTGGTTTCGCGCCTGCGAGGCATGCTGGGAATGCACGGAACACGCCTGTCGGCCGACGATGGCAAGCTCTACGCGGGCTCCATGCTCACCAACGTCCTTTTCGTGTTCGACACGGCCACGAGCGAGCTCGTAAGCTCGATCCCGTTCGAGGAGGGCGTGCGGCCGTTCGCGATCGCCAGGGATCAGCGGCTTGCCTACGTGCAGCAGTCGAAGCTGCATGGCTTTCGCGTGGTGGAC
>JBGAIL010000152.1:0-12830 GCA_044225565.1 Steroidobacteraceae bacterium
ATCGCGGCGTTGAGTCTGCCGACGCTGTTCGTCATGGAAGGCGGCTACGACATCGAGGCGCTGGGGCGCAACACGGTGAACGTGCTGCTGGGCTTCGAAGGCGGGTGAGCTGGAGCTTCCGGGTTCGCTGTCGGTGAGTCCGGCGGCGCGTCTCTCGTGCCGAACGCCTCACCGCACGCCGCCGGCGACGTAGCGGCATGCCGGACCTGCTGGCCCTGCGCCCGTCCGCGACGCGGATTGCAAACTCCCGAATGTATCCCAGAAACACGGGGTGACGCCGCCGTTGGCTTGCATTCGCCGCCCATATGTATTACAAAATGACAATATGAATTCCAATACGAATTCGGGGTGAGGTGATGGATCACGGCGAGCGGCTGACGGGGCTGCCGGACCTGGTCGCGACGGTGAGCGGGTCCTCTGCCGTGGTGCGCTTCGACCGGCCGGACAAGCACAACGCGGTCCGCGTGGCGACGCTCGAGTCCCTGGAAAAGGCGCTCGACGAGCTCGAGGCACGGCGCGAGGTGCGCGTGGTCATCCTCACCGGCGCGGGGCGCAGCTTCTGCTCCGGCGCCGACATGGGTGAGCTCGCGGGCTTCTCCATCGAGCAGATCAAACGGACCATCTGGGGCGGATGGCGCTCGCTCATCCGCCGTATCGAAGAGTTTCCCAAGCCCGTCATCGCCGCGATCAACGGCGCCGCCGTGGGAGGTGGGCTCGAGATCGCATCGGTCTGTCACCTGCGCATCGCGTCCGACGCCGCGCGCATGGGGCTGCCGGAGATCACGCACGGTCATCTTCCGGGCGCGGGCGGGCTGGTCCATCTCGCCCGCCTGCTGCCGCGGGCGCTCGCTTCGTACTGCCTTCTGACTGGCGACACCTTCGACGCCCGGCAGGCGCTCACTTGCGGATTCATCTCGCACCTCGTGCCTGCCGAGGAGCTCGTGCCGACAGCGCAAAAGCTGGCGGAGAAGATCGCTTCGCTCGCGCCGCTCACCGTGGACCTCACGTTGCGCGCATTGCTGGGCGGGCGCGATGCGCCCGTGGATGCGGCGCTGGCCCTGGAGCGGGCGCTGTCCGACCAGCTCATGCATCAAGGCTCGGCGGAGATGTACGAGGGCTTTCGCGCGTTCACCGGCGAGCGCGGTGCCGATTGAGCGCTGCCGTGCCTCTGCAAGAACCGAACGATGGCCGCGTGTCCGTTGCGGGAACGCCACTGATTTCATTCTGGACAATGACTTTTACAATGGAAAATAATGCGGCGGCCATCCGATCCAGGGGTGATGCGGCCCGCAATTCGCGGGCGTCCGCGTGGCTCGGCCATCTCACGCAGCAGCAGCTGCGTGCATCGACCGGCGAGCACGCCCCGATTGACATGCATTCGTGACCATCTACGTCCACAAGCAGGGCGCGTGACGCCCGGGGGAGCCGAGAAATGTCGTACGCCATGTCTAGAAAGAATCGCGCCGGTCTGGGCACGCTCTGCGTCCTGGGCGGCCTGGCGGGTCCCGCCGTCGCGCAGGAGGCCGATCAGCCTGCGCTCGAAGAAATCGTGGTGACCGCGCAGAAGCGCACCGAGTCGCTGAAGGACGTGCCGATCAGCATCTCCGTCTACTCCGGCGAGGAGATCGCGCGCAGCCGCATCGAATCGCTGCAGGACTACATGCAGCAGACCCCGAACGTCTCGTTCAACAACGGAGGCACGTCCGCGTCGTACGACATGGGCATCCGCGGCGTGTCCAACATCGGCGGCGCATCCAACGTGTTCGGCGTGTACGTGGACGAGTTCAACGTGGCGCCGGGCTCGGCCAACGCCACCTTCGATCAGCGGCTGCTCGACGTGGAGCGCCTGGAAGTGCTGCGCGGGCCGCAGGGCACCTTCTTCGGCCGCAACGTCAGCGGCGGCGCCATCAACATCACGACGCGCAAGCCGCAGAACCGCTTCGAAGCGCAGGCGATGGCCGAGATCGCCAACAATGACAGCTACCTCGCGCGCGGCTCAATCAACCTGCCGTTGTCCGACAACCGGCTGCTGATGCGCGCGAGCGCCTTCGGGGAGAGCTACGGCGGCTTCCTGAAGAACGACGGCCCGAGCAACGCGACCAACGACCGCGAGCAGTACGGCGGCCGGCTGGCCCTGCGCTTCCTTCCCACCGAGCGCGTCACGGGGGACCTGAGTGTGTCCTACACGCGCCTGGATCAGGGGTTCCCGAACTTCGTTCCCTCCGGCACGCTCGACAGGACGCTCGCCTCTTTCGGCCTGCAGCCGTTCCCGCTCTCGGCAGGGTTCTACCCGGACAACACGAAGCACATCGAGACCAACCTCGGCCGCCGGACCGAGGCCGACACGCTCATCGCTTCCGGAAGGCTGGAGTACGCCGGTGAAGGGTTCTCGCTGGTCTCGGTCACCGGCTACATCGACAGCAAGACCACCTTCAAGGGCGAGGCGGACTACACCGCGTACGACATGTATTTCGACGATTTCTACAACAACCTCGACTCCTGGAGCACCGAGCTGCGCGCGCAGTCGACCACGGAGTCGCCGTGGCAGTGGATGATCGGCGGCATCTATGCGAAGGACGACATCGAGACGTTCGCCAACCGCAGCTTCGGCCCGGACTGGTTCCACGTGCTGCTCGGCCTGCCGCAGGGCTTCCCCATCCCGCCCAACATCAGCGTCATCAACGATCTGCGCACCCAGGACATCACCACCTATGGCCTGTTCGGCGAGTTGAGCTGGAAAGGCGTGGATGACCGGCTGAAGGTGTCGCTGAGCGGGCGCTGGCAGCGGGACGAGATCGACCAGACCTACTACTCGCCGCGTCAGTCGCCGTTCCCGCCGTTCCCCTCGAGCCTCGACGACTTCTCCGGCAGCGCGAGCTTCTCGAGCTTCATGCCGCGCCTCGCCACCACCTTCAAGTTCACCGACCAGGTGACGGGCTACGGCGTGGTCGCCAAGGGCGTGAAGCCCGGCGGCTACAACCTGGGCTCCGAGGAGGTGCCCGGATCGCCGGCCACCTACAACCCCGAGAAGCTGTGGAACTACGAGCTGGGGCTCAAGGGCGAGTTTCTCGACCGGCGCCTGCGGCTCGATCTCGCGGCGTTCCTGATGGACTGGGACCAGATCCAGGTCGGCCAGTTCTTCTTCGACCCGGACACGCTGAGCGGCGTCGACCTCACCGCCAACGGCACTTCGGCGCAGAGCAAGGGCATGGAGCTCGGCTTCATGCTCGCCGCCACGTCCCGGCTGCGTTTCTCCGGCTCCGTGGGCTACACGGACGCGACGTTCGACGACTACCCGGACGCGATCGTGGGCGCCAACGGGCAGACCGCGGACCTCACGGGCAACATGCTGCCGCTGTCCACGAAGTGGACGGTCAACGCGAACGCGGAGTATCGCCTGCCGGTCGGCGGCTCGACCGAGCTCTTCGGCAGGGTGGAGTACATCTATCGCGGCGACACCTACGATGACATCCAGAACCTCGACGTCGAAGGCGAGCTGATCCCGGCGTACCACGTGTGGAACCTGCGTGTCGGCATGGAGCGGGACCGCTACAGCCTGATCGCCTTCATGGACAACGTGACCAATGATGACTACGTGAGCGGCTGGCTCGCGGACTCCTCGCTCTCCGGCGTGCTGGCGGTGGTGAATCCCCGGAGCTACGGCCTGCGCTTCATCGCGAGGTTCGAGTGATGGGTCCAGTGACGGATCCGGTCACAGGCGAAGCGCAACTGGATGGCCCGGCGAGGTCTTCTCGCCGGGCCTTCATTCCGACAGCAGGCCTGGCGGCCGCGCTTGTGGAGCCGGGGGCGTTGCGTGCGGTGGCGGCCGCGCCTGCCACCGCAACCGGTGCGGTCCACAAGGCGCTGCAGGCCGGACCAAGGCCGCACGCCGAGATCGGTTACCTCTCGGCAGCGGAGCTCACGGCAGCTTATCGCAGCGGCGCGCTTTCGCCAGTGGAGGTGCCGAAGGCGCTCTACGAGCGCATGGATGCGCTGAACCTCGCTCCTGAGGGCGTTCATTCCCGGCGATCCGGCGATTCTCCGCGGGATGCGCAGGCCTCGCAGGAGCGATGGCGCCGCAACGAGCCGCTCGGTCCGCTCGACGGGGTGCCGGTCTCCGCCAAGCATCACATCAACGTTCGCGGGCTCGTCACGACGCAGTCGCGACCGCCCGCGGCGCGTCTCAACAAGATCGCCCAGGCGGATGACCCCGTCGTCGACAGCCTGAAATCGGGCGGAGTGATCGTCTTCGCCAAGACCACCTCGCCGGAGAGCGCCATCTCCCATTCGGGGGTGAGCACTCTGCATGGCAATGCGCCGAACCCGTGGAATCTGACGCGCACCTCGGGTGGCAGCAGCACCGGCGCGGGCATCGCGGCGGCGGCCGGCATCGGCCCCCTTCACGTCGGCTCGGATGGCGGTGGGTCGATCAGGGGCCCGTCGGCCTATTGCGGCGTGTACGGACTGCAGTCGACGGCCTATCGCGTGGCACAGCCGAATTACTGGAATGGCTGGTCCAACTTCGGGCCGATCGCGCGCGATCCGCTCGACTCGGCGCAGCTCATGGGCCTGCTCACCCGCGCCAGCTCCCGCGTTCCGGATCAGGTGGTGCGCCCCTGGCGCGACGAGCCCATCACCGGCGTGGTGGCCGAGCTGAAGGGAGCCCGCATCGGGTTCTGTCCGTGGGTGGGCGATATCGCACCGAAGATGTCCGAGGAGCCCGCGAAGGCGACCGAGGAGGTCGTCGCTCTGCTGGCGGCCTGCGGTACGCGTATCGAGTCCGTGGGACCATTCGTTCCGGACGATTTCTGACGGAGCGCGATCTATGGGCGCGTGGTCGTGCCGATGTTGCGCGGGATGGGCAACACCCTGCCGCGCGACGAGATCGAAGCGCTCTCGCCCTGGCACCAGGAGATGCTGAAACGGAGCCGGGAGGTGCCGGAGTCCGTCAGCGCCGAAGAGGATGCGCGGTACCTGCGCATCCGCGAAAAGCTGGTGAGCCCCTCGAGACGTTCGACTACCTCGTCGTGCAGCAGTTCTGCGGTCCCACGCAAAGCGTGGACCGTCCGTGGCCGGACTACGGGACGCTCGATCAGCGCATCGCATTCTCCTACGACTACGTGCTGCCGCTCTGGATATTCAACTACCTGGGCGTGCCCGCCATCAGCCTGCCCGGTTCGGCCGGCCGACGGCATGCCGATCGGCGTCCAGATCGTGGCGAAGCCGGGCAACGACGAAGGCCTGCTTCGTCTGGCTGCGCTGCTGGCGAGCCGATGGAAGCTGCCGCGTCCCGGCCGTTCGCTGGGCGCGCCGCGCGCCTGACGTGGCGCTCCATGTCCCGGCACGGGGGCATCGAAGTGCTGCGCTACGGCGATCTTCCCGAGCCGGCAGGAAACTGGCCGGGTGAAGCTGCGCGTCCGCGCGGCTGCGCTCAATCATCTCGATCTCTTCGCCTGCCGCGGGATGCCGGGGATCCGCATTCCGATGCCGCACGTTCCCGGCAGCGACTGCGTGGGCGAGATCGTCGAGCTCGGATCCGGAGTCGAGGGTTGGGTCGAGGGGCAGCGGGTGCTCGTGTATCCGCCGTTCGTCGACTATTCGAAAGGCATCGTGGAGATCATGGGCGAAATCGCCGGCGCGCTCGCTTCATTCGCCCGTTGCGCGTGCCTCCCAGCTCCGTACCATTGCCGCGGGCGTGTACGACGAGCAGGCGGTCAGCTGCCCACTGCGTACGGCACCGCACATCGCATGTTGTTCGTGAGGACGCAGATCCGGCGCGGCGAGACGGTGCTCGTGCTCGGGGCCAGCGGTGGAGTCGGTAACGCCGTGGTGCTGGCCAAGCTGGCAGGCGCTCGCGTGATCGCCGTGGCGGGTTCGGACGAGAAATGCGCGCATCTGCGCAGGCTCGGCGCGGACGAGATGAACACCGCAGCCAAGCGTTCGATGCCTACGTCCGACGGACGACGGGTTCGATGTTGCGCGGTGGCGGGTGTGACGTCGTCGTGAACTTCACGGGTGGAGAGACGTGGGCGCCGTCCCTGCGCTGCGTGAAGCGGGGAGGGCGATTGCTCACGTGCGGCGCGACCGCTGGATTCGATCCGCGTACCGATATCCGTTATATCTTCATGGGCGAGATCAGCATCCTCGGCTCGACCGGCTGGCAGATGGAAGATCAGCGCGCGGTGTTGGACATGGTCGCGCAGGGTCGGCTCGACCCGCCGGTTGCCGCCGTGCTTGCGCTGTCCGACGGCGTCGCGGCGTTCAGGATGCTGGAAGGCCGGGATTTCTTCGGGAAGATCGTGCTGAAGCCCGGGGTTTCCGCGTGACTTGCGCGAGTGGGGCGATGAACGGAGGGCCGATGCGGAGGGAGCGCTTTGCCGACGCGGCCGACTCGCGGCGGGCCGAAGCCGAATGGCGCCGCCAGGCGGGGCCACGCCTTCTGGAAGACAGCCCTTTCCATCAGCTCTCGCGCGCAGCGGAGCAGGACCCGGCGCGGCTGGCCATCTCGTTCATTCCGGATGCCGCCCGGCTGGCCGAGTCCCGCAACGTCAGCTTCCGCGAGCTGCGCGAGCTGCTTCACGTCGCTGCCAATTCCCTTCACGCGCTCGGCGCCCGGCCGGACGGGGCGATCGCGTACCTCGTGACCAACACGCCCGAGTCGCTCGCGCTGATCTGGGGAGGCACGGCGGCCGGCATCGTGGCGCCCATCAATCACTATCTCGAGCCCCGGCTGCTGGGATCGATGCTGGCACGGCTCGGCGCGCAGATCCTGGTGACGGATGCCGACGCGGATGGAGTGCTGAGCTGGGAGAAGGTAAGGGCGGCGGTGGCCGTCGGCGGCTGCGTGCGCAAGATCCTGCACCTCGGGCCCGCGCCACGCATATCCATTCCCGATGTCGAAGTGGTGTCCTGGGAAGATGCGCGACAGGGTCTGCCTGGCACCCATCTCGTGAGCGGCCGGGTGATCTCGGGCAGCGACCTCGCCGCGTATTTCCACACCGGCGGCACGACCGGGATGCCGAAGTTCGCCTGCCACACGCACTGCGGTGCGCAGGCTCGCGCGAGGAGGCGTCCGGTTCGCCATGGGGTGGGCTCCTGCAGCACCTGCTCGCCGGCATGCCTATCTTTCATGCGGGCGGGCTCATGGGCTGCGGGCTCGTGCCGCTCGCCCATGGCGCTTCGATCGTCCAGCCCACCGCATTCGGCTATCGGGGCGCGGAGGTGATGTCTCGATTTTGGGGCATCACGGCACGTTACGGGATAACGACTCTCGTAGGCCCGCCGACCGTTTACGCGCGGCTGTGCGAGATGCCGGTCGACGAGGGCGCGCCCGGCACGGTGCGCAACGCCATCAGCTCGGCGGCCGGATTGCCGCAGGAAGTTCACCGGCGTTTCCAGAGTCACACCGGCATTCCGCTCCGCGAGGTCTACGGGCTGACGGAAGCGACGCTGCTCGTGGCGGGCACGCCTGCGGATGCGCCAGCCCGGATCGGCTCGGTCGGATTGCAATTGCCGTTCGTGGAACTGCGGACGTTCGCGGTGGGCGGCGCGCCCGGCGAGCGTCGCGAGGTGGCAGCCGGAGAGACCGGCGAAGTCTCCGTGCGCAGCCCGATGGTGATGCCCGGGTATCTCGGGGATCCGAAGGCTACGCGCGACGTGATGAGCGAGGGCTGGCTGGACACCGGAGACCTGGGCCGTCTCGATGAGAGCGGCTATCTGTATCTGACCGGGCGGCGCAAGGACCTCATCATCCGCGGCGGGCACAACATCGATCCCGGCATGATCGAGGAGGCGCTCGCAGCGCATCCGCAAGTGCTGGCCTGTGCCGCCGTGGGGATGCCGGATGCGCATGCGGGCGAGGTGCCAATCGCTTATGTCGTGATGCGGCCTGGTGCGCAGGCGGACGAGCCGGAGCTTCTGCGGTTCGCGCGCGAGAAGATCCCGGAACGGGCCGCCGTCCTCGGGCAATCGTGACGGTCAGCAGCTTCCCGCGCTGACTTCGGTGGGCAAAGTGTCGAAAGTCGAGCTGCGCCGCGATGCAGCGGGTCACGCGCAGCGCATACGGCGCTTTCTTCTCTGCTGGACGAAGGCTCGGTGTCGTCCGTGAAGGCGGGCGCAGGGGCAGTGAATCCCACGCGCATCGTAGTGGAAGCGCCGGTCGTTACGCAGGCCTTGAAGGACGAGATGAAAGCGCGCCTCGGCGTCCTCAATCTCGAGTGGAGCCTCGGGCCCGGCGAGGGCCGGGAGTGAAAGCCGCGGTCCCGGAATGCGTCGATTTATTTCTGGACAATAGCTTTTACAATGGGAAATAATCGTCCGGCACTTCGAGCGCCAGAATCGGGCGGCCTGCAGGGTGCGGGCATCCGTCTCACGGCCAGGCTTCCATGACGGTCAAAGGTCACACCACGTTGCAAGCACGCGCCTGGCAGGGCGACGACGTATCCCGCGTCCCGCCGTGGGTCTACACCGATCCGGATCTCTACCGGCGCGAGCTCGAGCGCCTCTTCTACGGGCCTCACTGGTGTTATGTCGCGCTCGAAGCCGAGCTGCCGGGCCCGGGGAACTTCGTTCAAACGCGCATCGGAGAGCGCTCGGTCCTCGTGGTGCGGGACCGCGACGGCACGGTGAACGTCGTGGAGAACCGCTGCGCGCATCGCGGGGTCAGCTTCTGCCAGCAGCGCAGCGGCACGGTCAAAGAGTTCACCTGCCCATACCACCAGTGGGTCTACGATCTCAGTGGCGCGCTGAAGGGGCTGCCGTTCCGCCGGGGCCTGCGCGGCCAGGGCGGCATGCCGCCGATTTCACCAACGAGGCGCACGGCCTCACGCGCTTGCGCGTCGCGGTGCGTCACGGCGTGATATTCGCCACGTTCGATGCGAACACGCCGGACTTCGAGAGCTACCTCGGCCCGAGCGTGCTGCCGTACTTCGACCGGGTGTTCGATGGCCGGCCGCTCACGATCCTCGGCCGGTCCCGCCAGCGCATCCCGGCGAACTGGAAGCTGATGCAGGAGAACATCAAGGATCCGTACCACCCCGGCCTGCTGCACACCTGGTTCGTCACCTTCGGCCTGTGGCGGGCGGACCAGAGCTCGCGCATGGTCATGGACGCGGCGGGACGTCACGCCTGCATGATCTCGCAGCGCAACTCGGGCGGCCGCGGCGAAGCGACGCAGGGGGTCGCGAGCTTCCGGGAGAACATGAAGCTCGAGGATGCGCGCCTGCTCGACATCGTGCCCGAGCCCTGGTGGAACGGGCCGACCGTGGTGATGCAGACGATCTTCCCCAGCCTCATCGTGCAGCAGCAGGTCAATTCCCTCTCGATGCGGCACATCCAGCCGCGCGGGCCCGGGTCCTTCGATTTCGTCTGGACGCACTTCGGCTTCGCGGACGACGACGCGGCGATGACGCAGCGCCGCCTGCGCCAGGCGAACCTGTTCGGGCCTGCCGGCTACGTCTCGGCCGACGACGGCGAGGTCATCGAATGCTCCCAGCAGGGGCTCGCGCAGGACGAGTCGCGCAGCACGGTTTGCGAGCTCGACGGCCGCGACGTGCGCGACACCGAGCACATGCTCACCGAGACGCTGATCCGCGGCATGTATCGCTACTACCGCCGCGTGATGGAGCTGTAGATGACCGACTGCGCGCTGCGGTTCGAGATCCTCGATCTCTATGCGGCCTATGCGGCCTGCCTGGACGAGCGCCGCTACCATGAGTGGCCGGCGTTCTTCACGGAGGCCTGCGTCTATCAGCTGGTGCCGCGCGAGAACCACGATGCGGGGCTGCCGCTCGCCACGCTGTCGTTCGAGAGTCGCGCCATGCTGAGGGACCGGGTGAAAGGGGTGAGCGAGACGCTCTTCCATGCCCCCTACTACCAGAGGCACGTGATCGGGCCGGTGCGCATCCTGTCGGACGAGGGCGGAGAGTTGCGTACGGAGGCGAACTACGTTGCTGCGCACCCGGCGCGATGAGACTTCCGAGGTGTTCAACACCGGGCGGTACCTCGACCGCATCGTGCGCACGCCCGAGGGGCTGCGCTTCGCGGAGAAGCGCTGCGTCTTCGACAGCGAGATGATCTCCAATTCCATCATCTATCCCATCTGATGCCATGAGCGTCGAAGCGCAGCGAACGGAGTTCTACAAAGCCTGGGGCCGAAGCATCTCGCCGCTGTGGGAGGTGTTGCGGGCCGGTGCCGCCTGCCCGTCCCGCCACGCCGGCCGTCGCGGCCCGCTGGCGATACGACGACGTGCGCGTTCCTGCGGCGCTCCGGCGAATTGATCAGCGCCGAGGAAGCCGAGCGTCGCGTCCTGATCCTCGAGAATCCCGCCATGCCCGGGCGTTCGAGCATTACCCACACGCTGTACGCGGGATTGCAGTTGCTGCTGCGGGAGACGGCGCGCTGTCACCGGCACACGCAGTCGGCGTTGCGCTTCATCATGGAAGGCGAGGGTGCCTTCACCGCCGTCGATGGCGAGAAGGCGTTCATGAGCCGCGGCGACCTGATCCTCACGCCGAGCTGGCGCTGGCACGATCACGGCAACCCCGGGTCGCAGCAGGTCGTCTGGCTGGACGGGCTCGACATCCCGCTGGTCGCCGCGCTCGATGCCGGTTTCGCGGAGCATCTGCCGGGCCAGAGGCTGCACCCCGAGTCGAGGCCGCCAGGGGGATGCACTCGCGCGTCACGGATCGAACCTGCGCCCCGTGCGCAGGCTGGAGATCCGGCGGGGAAGCGGGCTCGCTGTTCGTGTATCCCTATGCCCACTGGCGGGAAAGCCTCGAAGTCGCCCGCCGCGACGGGCAATGGAGCGAGCACGAAGGCCTGCGCATGGAGTTCATCGATCCGCTGAGCGGATCGAGCGTGATGCGCACGATGTCCGCATTCGCGCAGCTGCTGCCGCAAGGGTTCGCGACGAAACCGATCCGCTCGACGGACGGCTCGGTGCACGTCGTCGTGGAAGGCGAAGGCGAGGTGGCGGTGGGCGATCAGGCGTTCGCGCTGCGTCCGGGCGACATCTTCGTCGTACCCAGCTGGCACGCGAAGCGTTTCGTGGCCGCGAGCGACCTGGTGCTCTTCAGCTTCTCGGACCGTGCCACGCAGGAGAAGCTCGGGCTGTGGCGCGAGGAGCTGCTCTCGTGAAGCAATGGGTGCGCGCGCTGCCCGAAGCGGAAGTGAAGGAGAGCTGGCCGGTGAGCTGCGCGATGGGCGAGCTCGAGATCGCCTTGTACCGTGTGGGCCCCGAGATCTTCGCGACCGACGTGCTCTGCACCCACGGCTATGCCCGCCTGTGCGATGGCTATCAGCAGGGCTACATCATAGAGTGTCCTCTGCACCAGGGCCGGTTCGACGTGCGTTCCGGCGCCTGCGTGGCGGAACCCGCGACGGAGGACGTCAAGGCGTACGCCACGCGGGTCGTGGATGGCTATGTGGAAATAGAGGTGGATCAGTGAGCAGACATGCCTTCGGGATCGGCGAAACCCCGGCCGTGCCGGTGCTCGGCTCGGACGAGACGTATCCGGTGCGCCGCATCTTCTGCGTCGGGCGCAACTACGAGGCGCATGCGAAGGAGATGGGCGTGAGCACTCGCGAGCCGCCGTTCTTCTTCACCAAGTTTCCTTCGAGCCTCGTTCCATCCGGCGCGCGCCTGCGCTATCCGCCGGGAACGAAGGACTACCATTACGAAGGCGAGCTCGTCGTGGCGATCGGCGGAACGGGATTCGAAGTGCCCGGCGCCGAGGCCAATCGTCTCGTCTTCGGCTACGCGACCGGCCTCGACATGACGCGGCGCGATCTGCAGTTCGCCGCGCGCGACAAGGGCCGCCCATGGGATACGGGCAAGAACTTCGAGCAGAGCGCGCCGGTCACCGCAATCCGGCCGTTCGCCCAGGGTGGCGCGCTCGAGCGGGGGCGCATCGAGCTCGCGGTGAACGGCAAGGTGCGTCAGAGTGCGGACATCGCGGACATGATCTGGAGCGTGCCCGAGATCATCGGGCACCTGAGCCTGCTCTACACGCTGGCGCCGGGAGACCTCATTTATACCGGCACGCCCGCGGGCGTCGGGGCGGTGGTGGCCGGGGATGCCGTGCAGGTGCGCATCGAGGGGCTGCCCACCCTGGATGTCGCGATCGACGGGCGATAGCAGGTTCAGGCCGGTGCGCGGGTCTTCATTCCACGAACCGCACCACGTTGCCGCATGCGTCGTGCGGAGCCACCGCCAGCGCTGCATCGTGCTCGACGAAATCCACTCCTCGTTCCACGAACAGGCGGCGCAATGCTTCGAGCGAGGCGACCTGCACCTCGAAGCCCACGTAGCGGCCGGCACCCGCATCTTTCGGGAGCCAGCGCTCCGGAAGCGCGTGTGCGAGCGCACTGGCGCTGCCGACATGCAGCTCGCACTTGCCGGGAGCCACGGCATACACCTCACGCTCGCGACGCGAGGCATGGCCGAACACCCGCTCGAAGTATCTCGCGACGCTCTCCGGCCGGGCCGCGATGGCGAACACCTTGGTGAGATGCATGGCGCCGTTCTCGTGCCGCAGCCAGCCTTCGCGCAGGTAGTAGTGCAACGTCCGGTACGTGCAGAAGTTGAACTGCAGCGGCTCGCCGATGGGCAGCGTGACGCTGAACGCCGGCCTCAGCACTTCCCCATCCGGCAGGCGCCACTCCCGCTCGATGTCGAGCGGCTTCGCGAACGGGAAGCCGTCCCGGGCGAGCGCTTCGAAGGAAGCGAGCGCGTCCGGCCCGGAGAGCACCATCGAGCGCACCCCCGGCTCGCCGGAGAGCAGCCGGCCCATCGGATTGCCGGCGGCGCGCGCGGCATCGACCACGCCCA
>JBGAIL010000153.1:0-12062 GCA_044225565.1 Steroidobacteraceae bacterium
GGGCCTACGTGCTTCTCCACCACCATCGGCACGACCAGCGCCGCATGCCCCGAGCCGAGCCCGCGGCTTTCCGAGCCGGTGGGTAGCGAGAGCTCGGGGATCAGCGCGAAGCCGACGCCGTGCGGCGTCTCGTCCGCGACCCGCCATTTGAGCTCGAGCGTGCTGTCGGCGAGGCCTTCGTGGGTGGTGCCGTCGCGCCCCACTTTCCGGTAGCCGGTGCCCACCTCGAACTCGAGATTGCCCGTGACGGGAAAGGCCACCGCCAGCTTCGGCGTGATCCACGTCTGCTTGCTCGACGTGTCGCGATACTCGAACGCGGATTTCACCTCGATGTCCTCGGCGGTACCGGTGGAGTCCACCTGGAACGGCGAGGCCATCGCGGAGCCTGCTGCAATCAGGGCGGCGGCGCAGGCCGCCGCCCCGAGCTTCTTCGCAGAGCCGCGCATCGCTCAGTCGTCGATCTTGCGTGAGAGGATCTCGCCGCTGCGGCGGTCCACCACCAGCTCCACCTCGCGGTTGGAGCTGTCGCGTCCTTCCACTTCGACGATGCGGTCCTTCACCTCGATCTCGGTGACGCGGACGCCCGTCGCGGTGACGCGGCGCTCGATCTCGGTGAGGCTGAGGAACGTGCCGCCGTCCGGAGTGCTCTTGGCCGGCTGAGCTGCAGCGGCAGGAGCATCCGCGGTGCTGGTCGCAGGGCTGGCCGTGCGCTCCACTGCGGACTGTTGCTGAGCCCACGCCGGCTCGGCGAAGATGCCGAGCGTGGCCGCGCTGGCCGCCACGATGAAGGTGGCACCGAGCGCGGCACCCAGCCGGATGGGCAGTTTCTGGAGTCGTCGAATCGTCATCATGAGTCTCCTCGTAGCGGGAACCACTTCCCTTGCGCCGGAACGTTATGCGACCTGCGCTGACGGGCATCCGGCCCGGCATGTCAGCTTCACGTCAGTCCCCCGGGCCCACACTGCTGCCCCATGAAGAAGTACTGGATCGCCATCGGACTCGTGTTGATGCTCCTCGTGGGCGCCGGCGCGTTCTTCGTCGGTAACCGGCTCGGCGAGGAGCACGCGCGCGCCAGGCGGCCTGCGGGCATCAACCTGCAGGGACGGTCCGTCATGGACCTGGGCCTCGCCATCGAGAAGGCCACCGGGCTCGTGCCCGGGGACGTGCTGAAGGTGGAGCTCGAGAACGAGGACGATCGCTACATCTACGAGGTGAAGGTGCTCGCGGAGAACGGCCGCGTGCGCGAGATCAAGCTCGATGCGCAGGATGGCTCGCTGATAGAGATCGAGGACGACTGAGTGCGCGCGCTCGTCGTCGAGGACGACCCGGCGCTCGCTGCGGACCTTTCCCAGGCCTTGCGCGGTGCCGCATTCGTCGTCGAGATCGCCGCGGACGGTGAAGACGCCTGGTTCCGCGGGGATGTCGAGGACTACGATCTCGTGGTGCTCGACCTCGGCCTGCCGAAGCTCGACGGCATCTCCGTGCTCAAGCGCTGGCGCTCGGCCGGACGCAGCTTCCCCGTGCTCATCCTCTCGGCGCGCGGCGACTGGACGGAGAAGGTGGACGGCATCGAAGCCGGCGCGGACGACTACCTCGCCAAGCCGTTCGAGATGGGCGAGCTCATCGCCCGGGTGCGGGCGCTGGTGCGGCGCGCCGCCGGGCGCGCGTCCGCGGTCCTCGAGATCGGTCGTCTCAAACTCGATACACGCCGCATGTCGGCCTCCGTGGACGGGCAGCCGCTCAGGCTGTCGCCGCTCGAGTTCAGGTTCATCGACTACCTGGCGCACCAGCCGGGCCGCGCCGTCTCCGCCGGGGAGCTCGCCGAGCACCTGTACGGCGCCTTCGACGCCGCGGACACGAACGCCATCGAGGCGCTGGTAGTGCGCCTGCGGCGCAAGCTCGGGCCAGGAGTGATCGAGACGCGCCGCGGGTTCGGCTACCTGCTCGAAGGCAGCGAGGGGTGAGCTCGCCGTCGCTGCGCGTGCGGCTGTTGCTGGGTGCGGCGGGAGCCATCTTCGCAGCGCTCGCCGTCTCATGGTTCGCGATGACGCTGCTGTTCCAGCGACATATCGAACGCCGCGTGGCGGATGAGCTGCGGCGGGACGCGCTGCAGCTGGTCGCCAACCTGGTACTGGATCCCGATGGGCGGCCGGTTACGGGCCGTACGCCTTCCGACTCGCGCTTCGTCGAGCCCGCAGGCGGGCTCTACTGGCAGCTTTCCACGCCGGACGGCGTGCGACGCTCGCAGTCGCTCGGCAATGAAAAACTGCCCGTGCTACCAGGCACGGTGGGTGGCCGCTGGCGCAAGCACGTGACTGCCGGGCCTTTCGGTCAGCAGATCCTCATCATCGAACGCATGGTCAGGCTCGACAACACGAGCTCGCCCGTGCTCGTCCAGCTCGCTCATGAGGAAGCCGCCGTGGATCGGGCGACCGACGAGTTCGGGCGCGAGCTCGCGCTGTGGCTGGTGCTGCTGTGGGGCATTCTGGCAGGTGCCGCGTGGGTGCAAGTGTTGTTGGGGCTTAGGCCACTCGAACGGGTGCGCGAAGAACTGGACCGGCTGCGACACAATCCGAAGGAACGGCTGGGTGCGGAACACCCGCCGGAGATAGAGCCGCTCACCGCGGCCATCAATGCGCTGGCGGATGCACGCGAGAAAGATCTGTTGGCGGCCCGACGTCGCGCGGCGGATCTCGCGCACGCATTGAAGACTCCGCTGGCCGCCCTCTCGGCGCAAAGCCGGCGTGCCCGTGCGGCCGGCGCGGGCGAGGCAGCGGACGGATTGGATCGCGCGATCGCTGCGGCCAACTCGACCGTCGAGTCTGAACTGGCGCGTGCGCGCGCAGCGACCATCCGGCAATCGGCCGTACGCGCCGAGGTGGAAGCGCTGCCCGTGATCGAGCGTGTGATCGGCGTCATCGAGCGCACCGATTTTGGGGCAGAGCGGGTCTTCGAGGTTGAAGTGCCGGACACTCTCACCGTGCCGCTGGAGTCGAGCGACTTCGCCGAGCTGATGGGCGCACTCATCGAGAACGCAGCGCGGTTCGCGCGCAGGCGCGTGCGGGTCCGGGGGTCCGCACGGCCGGATCTTCAGCTCACCGTGGAGGATGATGGCCCCGGCCTCGGCTCCGCGCGTGCCGAGGACGCCCTCGCCCGCGGCGGTCGTCTCGATGAGGCCGGCCCCGGCCACGGCTTCGGCCTTGCGATCGCCCGCGAACTGGTCGACGCTACCGGCGGCACCCTCGGCATGGACACCGCCGAGCTTGGCGGCCTGCGCATCTCCCTCCTCTGGCCAGGAGGGCCACGGGTACCAGGCGTTGCATGAGTGGCATGGGTGCCGGACACCGCATTTCAGGCATTTCGTGCCGGGAAGCGTGAGGGCCCCGGTGGATGGCTGCCGAATCTGCGACCTGCTTCGCCCGGCGCCCGGGAGCCTTTGACTTAAATTCCCCGGGTTCTTCCCCGTGGGCCGCTGTATCCATGTCGAAGCAGATCGTCGAGCTCCCCGTGGAGCACCTCAAGCTCGGGCTCTATGTGTCCAGGCTCGACCGGCCGTGGATCGAGACCCCGTTCCTGTTCCAGGGCTTCGCCGTCTCGGACGACCAGGAGCTCGCCGAGCTCAAGCGACTCTGCAAGCGCGTATACGTGGAGGTCTCTGCGGAGGAAGCGAAGGCACTGCGCGAGCTCTCTGCCCAGCCCACGGACGGCGCACCCAAGGGAATGGCACAACCCGCGAAGCGGGCGAGCGTGACGCACCTCGCGATGGAAGAGCTCTCGAAGAATCTCACGGCGCGCGTGAACCTCGTGCCCGCGAAGGACTCGGTGCCCCTCAAGGACGAGCTGGCCAGCGCCAGGGCGGTGCACGCCGAGGCGAAGCAAGCCGTCACCCAGATGATGGAGCGGCTGCGCCGCGGCCGGGGCCTCGACGTGCCGCAGCTCGAGAACGTGGTCGAGTCCATGGTCGAGAGCGTGGCCCGCAACCGCGACGCCATGGGCTGGCTCGCGCGCATGAAGAGCAAGGACGACTACCTCTACCGCCACTCCCTGGCCGCCTCGGTGTGGGCGCTGGCCTTCGGCCGCCATCTCGGTCTCGATAAAGAGACGCTGAAGGCGCTGGGCCTCGGCGCCATGCTGCTCGATATCGGCAAGACGAAGCTGCCCACCGAGCTGCTGCGCAAGACGGACAGGCCCACCCCCGACGAGTGGGCGCAGATCCGCGCGCACGTCGATCACGGCCTCGAGTTCGTGCGCTCCACCCCCGGCATGGACGAGCAGGTGGTGATGATGGTGGCCACCCACCACGAGCGCTTCGACGGCGAAGGCTATCCGCAGAAGCTCAAGGCGGACGCCATCCCGCTCATCGGCCGCATCGCCGGCATCGTCGACTGCTACGACGCCATGACCTCCGAGCGCCACTACGCGAAGCCGAAGTCCACCTACGACTCGGTGCGCGAGCTCAAGCGCCTCGGCGGCTCCTGGTTCCAGGCCGAGCTCATCGAGCTCTTCATCCAGGCCGTCGGCGTGTTCCCCACCGGCACCCTGGTGGAGCTCAACACCGGCGAGGTGGGCGTCGTGACCGGACAGAACCGCTTCCGGCGCCTGCGCCCCGAGGTGATGCTGATCCTCGATGCGCAGAAGCAGCTGCGCAGCGACTTCGTCATCGCCGACCTGCAGGAGCAGGGCGGCGCCGCCGGCGAGACCCCTTCGATCTGGATCACGCGCGGCCTCGAGCCCGGCGCCTACGGCATCGACCCCACCGAATATTTCCTCTGAGCGCTGCCCCATGCCAGCCCTCGCCCTCGAGCAAGCCAGGGAACGCGGTTATCGAGACCTCCTGGAGATCCTCGACACCGCCGTCCGCGAGGAGGCGGGCTCGCTCGCCGTGCTGCTCATCGAAGTATCGAACCTCCCGGAGCTGCATGCGCGCCTCGGCTTCGAGGCGAGCGTCACGCTGATGCGCAATCTCAAGGACCAGTTCGACGCCGCGCTCGCCGGCCGGGGCACGGTCTCGAGATTCCGTGACGGCACCTTCTGCGTGCTCATCAAGGGCATCCGCAACACCGGCCACGCCCAGCTCGCCGCGGAGAAGCTGTGGCGGACGATGGATGAGTCCATGTCGGCGGCCGGCATCCGTGCAGCCGACGCCCACGTGGGAATCGCCTTGCATCCCGTGCACGGCTCCGAGGCTGGCGAGCTGCTTCGCAAGGCACAGCTTTCTGCCGCCGCAGCGCGGAAGCGTTCCGCGCGCGTGCTGCCATACTCCGACGACTGCGCATCCGAGCTGCTCCAGCACTGGACGCTCGGCGAAGCTTTTGCCGAAGCGCTCGAAGCGGGCGAGATCTCGATGTTCTACCAGCCCAAGGTGCGCATCGCGGACGCGCGCACTGCAGGCGCGGAAGCCCTGATGCGCTGGCTCGAGAACGGCAGGCCCGTCGCCAATCCGGACGTGTTCATCCCGCTCGCGGAAGAATCCGGCCTCACGCAGAGCACTACCTGGTATGCGCTCAGCAATGCGCTGCGGCAAACGGCCGAGCTCGGCGGCATCAGCGTGGCAGTCAACGTGACGCCCGCGATGCTGCACCATCGCGAGTTCCTGGACATGGTGCAGACCGCGGTCACCAACTGGCAGACCCGCCCCGGGCAGCTGACGCTGGAAGTGACCGAAGGAGCGCTCATCGCCGACTTCGAGCAGGCCATCACCCGGCTCACGCGGCTGCGCGACCTCGGCATCCGCATCTCCATCGACGATTTCGGCACCGGCTACTCCTCGCTCAGCTACTTCAAGAAGATCCCGGCGAACGAGCTGAAGATCGACAAGTCCTTCGTGAGCCGCATGCTGCAGGACGTCGCGGACCGCCGCCTGGTCGAGACCATCGTGACCCTGGCCAGCCAGTTCCGGCTCGACATCGTGGCCGAGGGCGTCGAGGACCAGGCGACCCTGGACGCGCTCGCCACGATGGGCTGCCACTATGCCCAGGGCTATCTCTTCGCTCCCGCCCTGAGCTTCGACGGATTCCGCGCCTGGCTCGCACGCGACCGCGGAGCCGCCTGAGCCGGGCACTCCGCGCTGTCGAGGAGGTGGTGCGGCCTGCGGCGAGCTGGCAAGATCGCCCGCTCTGTCACGGGGGGATGCAGAATGACTCAGAGCGACGGCGCAGTCGCCGGTTCTCCGGGCGGCCGCGGCATCGACCGCACGCACCGGCGCGTGATCTTCGCAGCATCGCTCGGCACCGTGTTCGAGTGGTACGACTTCTATCTCTACGGCGCGCTCTCCGCGATCATCACCAGGCAGTTCTTCTCCGGGGTGAACGAGACCACCGGGTTCATCTTCGCCCTGCTCGCCTTCGCGGCCGGGTTCTTCGTGAGGCCATTCGGTGCGCTGGTGTTCGGCCGTCTGGGCGACCTCGTGGGGCGCAAGTACACATTCCTCGTCACCATCGTCATCATGGGCTCTGCGACCGCGCTGGTCGGCGTGCTGCCATCCTATGCGAGCATCGGCATCGCGGCGCCCATCGCGCTCGTCACGCTGCGGCTGCTGCAGGGGCTCGCGCTGGGCGGTGAATACGGCGGCGCGGCAACCTACGTGGCCGAGCACGCTCCGGAAGGCCGTCGCGGGCGCTACACGAGCTGGATACAGACCACGGCGACGCTGGGTCTCTTCCTCTCGCTGCTGGTGATCCTCGCGTGCCGGCTGCTGCTCGGCACCGAGGACTTCGAAGCCTGGGGCTGGCGCATCCCCTTCCTGCTGTCCATCGTGCTGCTCGCCGTGTCGGTGTACATCCGGCTGCAGCTGAACGAATCACCGGTGTTCCAGGAAATCAAGCGGGAAGGCAAGCTCTCGAAGGCGCCGCTCAGGGAATCCTTCGGGCAGTGGAGCAATCTCAGGATCGTGCTGCTCGCGCTGTTCGGCGCCACGGCCGGGCAGGCGGTGGTGTGGTACGCGGGACAGTTCTACTCGCTCTTCTTCCTCGAGAAGGTGCTGAAGGTGGACCCGAGCACCGCCAATCTCATCATCGCCGCGGCGCTCGTCATCGGCACGCCGTTCTTCATCTTCTTCGGCACGCTGTCGGATCGCATCGGCCGCAAGAAGGTGGTGCTGGCGGGTTGCGTGCTCGCCGCCCTCACCTACTTCCCGCTCTTCAAGGCGCTCACGCATTACGCGAATCCCGCGCTGGAGGCGGCCGTCGCGAGCGCTCCCGTGGTCGTCATCGCGGACCCCGGGCGCTGCTCGTTCCAGTTCGATCCCGTGGGGAAGAAAGCCTTCACGAGCTCCTGCGACATCGTGAAATCGGCGCTCGCAAAGGCCGGCGTGCCTTATTCCAGCGAGCCTGCGCCGGCCGGCAGCCTGGCGCAGGTGCGCATCGGCTCGGGGCCAGGCTCCCTGCAGCTTCCGTCGTTCGAGGGTGGCACGCTCGACAAGGCGGCCTTCAAGGCCTCGTCCGAAACGTTCAACAAGGAGCTGTCCGCCTCCCCTCGCCGCTGCAGGCTATCCGGCCGCGGCCGATCCCGCGCGGCTGAGCTACCTCATGACCATCGCCATCTGCGCCCTGCTCGTCATCTACGTGACGATGGTCTACGGGCCGATCGCCGCCTGGCTGGTGGAGCTCTTCCCGCCGCACATCCGCTACACGTCCATGTCCCTGCCGTATCACATCGGCAACGGGTGGTTCGGCGGGTTCCTGCCGGTGACGTCCTTCGCCATCGTGGCCGCCACCGGCGACCTCTATGCGGGGCTCTGGTACCCCATCGGGGTGGCCGTGATCACGGTGATCATCGGTGCGCTGTTCCTGCCCGAGACGGCGCATCGGCAAAGATAACGGCCCGGGCGAGCGCGCGGAGCGGGAAACCGCGCTCTTATACTCGCGATCCCGAAGCTCGCGAGAAGAAGAGCCATGGCGCCTGCAATTCCATCCCGCCGCATCCGTCCCGTCCGGCCACGCGCGATCGCCTCATGCGCCGCGATCCTGCTCGCCACGGCGCTGCCCGCATCAACGCGTGCTGCACAGGCACCAGCGAGCGCAGCGGCCTCGGCGCCAGCCAAGCTGGCCGCCACGCCTGAAGCGCGCCACGCGGCCGTGGACGCCCTGTTCGCCGATCTCGACAAGCCCGGCAGGCCTGGCGCCGCCATCGGCATCTATCAGGGTGGCCGTGCGGAATACCTGAAGGGCTACGGTTACGCGGACCTCGAGCAGGGCACGCGCATTACGCCGGAGACGGTGTTCAATCTCGCGAGCGTCTCCAAACATTTCACCGCCTTCGCGATAGCGCTACTCGCGCGCGAGGGCAAGATCGACCTGGATGAGGACGTCCGCACCTACCTGCCGTACATGCCGGATTTCGGCAAGCGCGTCACGGTGAATCACCTCATCCACCACACGAGCGGGCTGCGCACCTCGGAGATCCTCTTCGAGCTCGGCGGGCAGGAGATCGGCGGCACTGCGCACCAGGCGCAGATTCCCAACCTCGCCTCGCGCCAGCGCGAGCTCAATTTCGAGCCGGGCAGCGAGTATCTGTACTGCAACCTCGCCTATTCGCTGCTGCCCGAGATCGTGAAGGCGGTGTCGGGCAGGAGCTTCCGCGAGTTCACGACGGAGCGCATGTTCAAGCCGCTGGGCATGGCGCACACGCTCGCTCAGGACGACGCCACCGAGATCATCCCGAAACGTGCGCCATCCTACGAGAGCGGCGGCGAAGGCAAGCCCTGGGTGCGCTCGCTGGAGAACTACGACGTCATCGGCGCGACGGGGCTCATGACCAGCGTGCAGGACCTCATGAAGTGGGCCGCCAACTTCACGCATCCCGTCGTCGGCGACGCCAGGCTGATCGAACAGATGGGCACCACGGGCAAACTCAACGACGGCACGCCCATCAACTACGCCTTCGGCCTCACTCGGGAAAAGTACGCGGGGCATGAAGCTCTCGCGCACACGGGCAGCAGCGCTGGCTATCGCACCCTCTTCGCGTACTTCCCGAAGAAGGATTTCGCGGTGGCGATCCTGATGAACTCGCCAGGGGATCGCGACGGGCCGCTGCAGGCCATCGCGGACCTGTATCTCAATGGCGGCCCCGGCACGCTGCCGGTGAAGCCGACCCCGGTTGCTCCCCGCGCGGACGTGATGCAGGCGGCGCTGGGCCACTACCTCAGCGAGTATGGCGCGGCCGTGGAAATCTCACGGGATGGCGACAAGCTCGCGCTCGCTTCGGGCGGAGGCTCGAAAACCCCGCTGGCGTTCCGCAAGGACGGCACGTTCGACCTGGGCCGCGGCGGCGACGAGTACTACCGGTTCGTGCGCAACGCGAAGCAGATCACGGGCATCGAGCAGATCATGCCCGACGGCAGGCCGCAGCACCCTGCACCGTCGTGTCGAGCTGGCGTGTTCACGCCCAGCCCCACCGCGGGATGTCCACGAGCTGACGCAGCTCGCCGGCGACTATCGCAGCCCCGAGCTCGACATCACGTACCGGTTCAGCGTGGAGAACGGCAAGCTCGTCGCCCGCTCGATCTGGAGCAGCGAGCCGAGCTCCCCACCGGCGCGCGCCAGAAGCCATCGTCGCGTTTCAGGAATCGCATCCAGCGTCACCGACCGGTTCGAGCGCCTGCGTATCGGGGGTGGTGGCCGACATCGTGTTCACGCCCAGCGTCACCGAAACGATGACTGACGTGCGTGATCGTGCAGCGAAATGCGGCCGGTGCCCCCGCCGCGATCCGCGTGCACGCCGGCCGCGTGCGCAACGTATTGCTGGCAGCGTGTAGCCTCGGACTGAGCTGTCGCTCCCCCTGGCAACCGCACTAGCCGCCGCCCAGCAGCCCCGCCGTCACGTTGATCGCGAAACCCAGGATCGCGAGGTTGAAGACGAACGACACGATGGTCTGCGCCAGCACGACCTTGCGGATGGTGCCCGCGGAGGTGGAAACGTCGGAGGTCTGGCACGCCGCCGCGATGGTGAAAGAGAAATACGCGAAGTCCGCGAACACCGGCTGGGGTGTCTTCGGGAAAGCAAGCGGACGGGTCTCGGGCATCGTTCGCCCGCGATAGAAGAGATTCGCGTAGTGCAGCGTGAACATCGTGGCCACCAGCAGCCACGAGCTGGCCACCGTGAGCGCAGCCAGCGCCATGCGATACGTCCGTTCCGTCTCGTCCGCATGCTTGATGGCAGCGAGCTGCGCCACGATGGCCACCAGGCTGAGCAGCGCAGCCACTACCACCACGAGCAGGATGACCGGCGCGCTTTCATCCTCCTGCTCGTAGCGCGAGCCGATCTGACTGGGGGACTGACCCGCCATCCAGATGCCGGCGAGGACCAGGAAGAGCACGGTGAATGTGTTCCAGCCGCAGAGGATGCGCGTGAGGAGCTGCCAGTCGCGGGGCAGTGCGCAGAAGATGGCGGCCCCGAACAGCGCGGAGCTCCAGAGCCTGACGTGACGGACGACGAACTTCGGCACGGGCATCCTCCCCGACGCGAACGAGCGCTTCGGTGCCATACGCCATTCTCGTGCAGAAATGCGCCGCTGTCGCCGCAAATCGCATCGAACGCAGCAGTTTTGCGAGGGCACGCCCGGCTCGGGCGCGCCGTATCCTTGCTCCGTCCCGGATATCGCCAAGGGAATGGCTCAGGACTTACACTATGCAGACTATGTCCATCAGTGCGCTGGAGCTGCTCGAGCGCCTCGACGCCCTCGAGGACGAGATGCACCGGGGCCGGGTCGAGCAGATGCGCTGGGTGCTGGGATGCTTCGCGAACGTCATCCCCATCTGCCTGCGCGCCATGTACGTCCTGCTCAAGGTCGTCAGGCCCTGAAGTCCCTCAGCACGCGCCCCATCCGGGCCAGTGCTTCCTCGAACGCCGCCGGCTCCGCGGAGCCATAGCCGATGCGCATGTGCGAAGGCATCCCGAAGCAGTCTCCCGGCGCGACGAGCACGCCCTCCTTCGCCCAGGCCTCGCACAGCGGCCGCGCATCGCTGCCGTCGACCCGCCAGGGGAAAGCGAGCGTGCCTCCCATTGGCTTGACCCACCGCAGCTTCGAAGCGGACGACCCGATGAACCGCTCGAGCGCCGCCACGTTCGCACTGGCATTCGCATTGGCGCGCTCGAGAATCTGGTCCCGCGCACCGAGCGCGGCTACGGACATCGCCTCGAGGATCGGCGAGCCGGAGATCGAGAAAATGCCCCGCGCCGCGATGATGCGCCCGCGGCGATCCGGATTCGCGTCGATCAGCCAGCCCATGCGCACGCCCGGCAGCGAGAGCGCCTTGGACATGTCCCCGATCACGATGGTGTTCGAGGCGAGCGCTGCGGAAGGTTGCGCCTCGCCGAAGTAGACGCGGTGAAAGACTTCATCGGACACGAGCGGGATCGAGCGTTCGGCGAGTTCCCCTGCGAGATTGCGCAGCTCCTGCGCCGCCATCACCGAGCCGGTGGG
The DNA here is from genome assembly GCA_044225565.1 of Steroidobacteraceae bacterium. Lineage (GTDB taxonomy): Bacteria > Pseudomonadota > Gammaproteobacteria > Steroidobacterales > Steroidobacteraceae > CAVXAE01. The sequence goes on from JBGAIL010000153.1 coordinate 11,423, forward strand.
ATTGTGCGGGCTGTTGACCAACGCCAGACGCGTGCTCGCGTCCACCGCCGACAGCACGCGCGCGGCGCTCTGCTCGAAGCGCTTCTCGGCCTCGAGCTGATAATGGCGGATGCCCAGCCCCCACGCCGTCGCCATCAGCTCGGTCGCCGGATAACCCGGCGCAGGCAGCACGATGGAGGCCGCCGGCTCGCTCACGACGCACATGAGCAACGAAAGCGCCTCGGATGCGCCCGTCGTGACGACGACCCAGTCCGGATCGACGCCGTGCAGCTTCGCGATCTGCTCCCGCAACCGCGGCGAGCCCTCGGTCGGCGCGTAGGTCGCCGTCATCGTCTCGAGCTCGTCACGCAACGCGCCGTCACCGAGGCTCAACAGGTCGCCGAACTTCCAGACGGGCCCGGCGCTTCCCGCGAGATTGCAGCGGATCGGCGGGGTCGCCGCGACGTGCGAGTCGAGCCATTCGAGCAATCCGAACCTGGGCAGCTTCATGGGGATTTCCGGCTCACGACGGCATACGCTGCGGCGGCCACCGCGAGCGCCAGCAGGCTCACGTACAACTCTTTCGCCCGTTCCGGCGTCACGGCCATGGCGACGAGCACTGCCACCATGCCCGCGATGGCCGCGTAGCTGGCCCACGGGA
>JBGAIL010000154.1:0-12623 GCA_044225565.1 Steroidobacteraceae bacterium
TGAGATCGCAGTCCGCGAGCAGCGGTGCGGCAAGACCGTCGGGCCCGCCGATGAGGAAAGAGATGTCTCGGCCGTCCTGCATGCGCGATGCGAGCCATGTGCTGAGATCGCGCGTGCGCATGCTCTTGCCGTGCTCGTCGAGCGCCACGACGTATTCGTCCTTGCGCAGCGCTGCGGCGATGCGCTGCGCCTCGGCCTCGACAGCCTGTTGCACCGTGCGCCCTGCGGAGCGGGCGCCCGGCTCGATCTCCACCAGTGAGAGCTTCAGCCCGCCCGTGAGGCGGCCGGCATAATCATCGAATGCTTCGCGCACCCAGCGCGGCATGCGGGTACCGACGGCGATTACGCGCAGACGCATCGGCCATGCCGCCGCGATCAGGCCTTCTTTTTCCTGACGGCGCGCTTCTTCGGGGCGGCGGTGGCGGTATCGGTCTCCCAGAGCTTCTCGAGACCGTAGAACTCGCGCACGCGTGGCAGCATGACGTGCACCACCACGTCCTGCAGGTCCACCAGCGCCCATTCCCCTTCGCGCGTGCCTTCCTGGCCGAGCGGGCGCACGCCTACGGCCTTCGCCTCCGCGACGACGCGGTCCGCGATGGAGCGGACGTGGCGATCCGAGTTTCCGGAGGCAATGACCAGCGTGTCCGCGAAGTCGCTGACTCCGCGGACATCGAGAACCTTCACGTTGACGGCTTTCATGTCATCGAGCGCGGTGGAGACCGCGGCCAGGAGGGGCGACGCACGCTCCTTCGCGCGGCGCGGGGCTCGAGTTGAAGGGGTCATGTGGCGGGGGTGTTCTCCAATGCGTCAGGGCTGGCGGGGAGCATAGCACCCCGTCTCGCGGATCAGCCTGCGCACCTCCTCCGGCACGAGGTAACGCGGATCCTGGCCGGCGACGATGAGCTGGCGCAGCTCCGTGGAGGAGATCTCGAGCTGGGTGACCGCGCGGACGTAGATGCGGCCCGCGGGCTTCTCGTGCAGGTCGCGGATGCCGCCGGTGCCCCGGTCCACCATCACCTCTCCCAGGGGACCCTGGGTGGGCGCCTTCCAGCCCGGCCGGTGCGCGACGACGATGTGCGCAAGATCGAGAAGCTCGCGCCAGCGGTGCCAGTTGGGCAGGCCCAGGAAGGCGTCCATGCCGAGCAGCAGGCACAGCGAGCGGTCGGGATGCTCCGCGCGCAGCTCGGTGAGCGTGTCGACCGAATACGAGACGCCGGACCGGCGCACTTCGCGGTCGTCCACTACGAAGGCGGGCTGGCCGGCCACGGCCGCGCGCACCATGGCGACGCGATGCTCCGCGGCGGCATAGGTCTGGTCCCGGTGCGGGGGGCTGCCGGTGGGCATGAAGCGCACCTCTTCCAGGCCGAGCGACTGCCAGAGCTCGAACGCCGTGCGCAGGTGCCCGTAGTGGATGGGGTCGAACGTGCCGCCGAAGAGGCCGATGGGGGGTTGTGCCATAGGGAGCGCATTATTCCCGAAGTCCGGTGCTTTTTCCCTCAACGCCGCGACAGCGGCAGCACCCGGCGCCCACAGATCTCCGCAGCCAGCAGGGCGAGCTCGTCCCAGGCGTTGCCCGAAAGGCGGCCCTTGATCATGCGGTCGGCCCGTGAGGCGCGCACGATCATGCGCCCGAAGTGCAGCTGCGAGGCCCGGCGCACCGCCTTGTCCAGCGCGGCGCTCTGCCGGCCCCAGGCTCGGGGACGGGAGTCCGACAGCGGCGAGCTCGCGGCCCAGACATCCCGTGCTGCCTTGCTCAGCGACCAGAGCGCGAGGGTGGGCTCCACGCCCTCGCCCTGCAAGCCGTTCAGCATGCGCAGGGCCCGGGCGGCATCGCCCGAAAGCGCGGCCTCGCCGAGCTGGAATACATCGAAGCGCGCGCTGTCGGCGACGCTGGCGAGCACGTCTTCGGTCGTCACCTTCTCGTCACGCACCATGAGCCTCAGCTTCTCGAGCTCCTGGTTCGCGGCGAGCAGGTTGCCTTCGGTGCGCTCGGCGAGAATCTCCAGCGCCGCATCCGGCACGGAAAGCTTCAGCCGCGTGCATCGCGAGCGCAGCCACCCCACCATGCGGTCCGGGCCTACAGGCCACGCCTGTACCCAGGCGCCATGCGATTCCACGGCGCGTACCCATGCTGCGCTCTGCGCATCCCGATCGAGCCGGGGCGACAGGATGATCAGCAGCCGGTCTGGATCTTTCGCTTCCAGCAGCGCCGTGAGCGCCGCACCGCCGGCCACGCCAGGCTTGCCGGTGCCCAGACGAACCTCGACGATGCGTCGCTGCGCGAAGAGCGAAAGCGTGCTCGCAGAGTTGCGCACCTCGTTCCAGTCGGCGGCGCGCTCGATGAAGTGCGTCTCACGCTCTTCGAAACCCCTGGCGCGGGCCTGCGCGCGGATCGCATCCGCGGCCTCGCCGACGAGCAGCGGCTCGTCTCCGGAAACGAGATAGGCCGGCGCCAGCTGCTGTGCGAGATGGGCGGCGAGCGTATCGGGCGTGAGCTTCAAGGGAGAGCGATCCAGGGCGGCGGCGCGGCAGCCCGGAGAGTGCCTGCGTCCGTCGGAATGCGCTAGAGTGCGGGGCTCCGAAATCCCACCGAGCCGTTGCCATGCCCACCTTGTTCGAGCGCATCATCGCCGGGGAGCTGCCGGCCAAGATCGTGTACAAGGACGACCGCGTCACCGCCTTCCGCGACATCCGCCCGCGCGCGCCCACGCACATCCTCATCGTGCCGAACAAGGTCATCGAGACGGCCAACGACATCGCGGACGGGGACGAGGCCCTGATCGGGCACCTCTTCACCGTGGCACGCGATCTCGCGAAGCAGGAAGGCATCGCCGAGAAGGGCTACCGGCTCATCGTCAACTGCAACGAGCACGGCGGCCAGGAAGTGTTCCATCTGCATCTGCACCTGGTGGGCGGCAAGCCGCTGGGGCCGATGATCTCCGTCTGACTTTCGAGAGCGTTCCCATGAAAGACGAGCGACGCGGGCTGTACCCGCCGGCGAAGGCCTATCGCACCGGCCACCTGAAGGTCTCCGACCTGCACCAGATCTACTTCGAGGAGAGCGGCAATCCGCAAGGCAAGCCTGCCGTGTTCCTGCACGGCGGCCCGGGCGGCGCGACGGATCCGAAGATGCGCGGCTTCTTCGACCCGAAGCGCTACCGCATCGTGCTCTTCGACCAGCGCGGCTGCGGCAAGAGCACGCCGAACGCGAGCCTGGTGGACAACACCACCTGGGATCTCGTCGCGGACATCGAGAAGCTGCGCGAGCACCTGGGCATCGGGAAATGGCTGGTGTTCGGCGGCTCGTGGGGCTCCACGCTCGCCCTCGCCTATGCGGAGAAGCATCCGGAGCGCGTCACGGAGCTGGTGCTGCGCGGCATCTTCCTGCTGCGGCCCTGGGAGCTGCAGTGGTTCTATCAGGACGAGCGCGGCGCGGCGATGATCTTCCCGGACCTGTGGAAGAGCTACGTCGAGGTGATCCCGGAAGCCGAGCGCGGCGACATGATGAGCGCGTACTACCGCCGGCTGACCTCGAAGGACCGCAAGGAGCTCGAGCACGCCGCGGCGGCGTGGTCCATCTGGGAAAGCGCGACGAGCCATCTGCATCTCAACGACGACTACGTCAAGAAGTTCGGGGATCCCACGTTCGCTGCGGCGTTCGCGCGCATCGAATGCCATTACTTCGTGAACGGCGGCTTCCTTTCGAGCCCGAACGAGCTCATCGAGAAGGTGGATCGCATCCGGCACATTCCGGCGGTGATCGTTCAGGGCCGGTATGACGTCGTCTGCCCCATGCGCAGCGCGTGGGAGCTGCACACCGCATGGCCGGAAGCGGATCTGCGAATCGTGCCGGATGCCGGCCATTCCGCGTTCGAGCCCGGCAACACGCACGAGCTGGTCATGGCGACGGACCGGTTCGCGGGGAAAGCACGCCGGGTGGCCAGCAGGGCCGCGGCGCGCCCCAAGGCAACCGGCCCGTCCGGGAATGCGCGACGGGCGAGAGTCGCGAGCCGCAAACCCCGACCGACCCGGGCAGGAAAGTCCAGCAAGGCTGCGAAGCACGCGGTGACGGCGAAAAAGACGGCCAGCCGGACCAAAGCGAAATCGTCGGCGCGGCGCAATCGCTCTCGATGAACTGCGCGGATCGTCCAGCGCATGCTCGCGATGGCGCGGCGTGCGCGCAGGCTTCCTTGCGGAAGTCGATCCGCGCTAGCGCGCCCCGGGCTGCGGCAATGGAATGGGCTCGTGACGCGCGATGAACAGCCGGCCCTGCTCGACCTGGACGTAGCCATCCCGGATGACCATGTCCACCTTCGCCAGATCCTGCAAGTTCTCGTCCGGGCGGCCGGAGACGATCGTGATGTCCGCGAGCTTCCCCGGCTCGAGCGTGCCGAGCCGATCCCCCATGTCCAGCAGCTCTGCGCTCGTGCGGGTCGCGGCGACGAGGGCCTGCGGCACCGTATAGCCGAACTTGACGAACTGCTCGAGCTCGGCGATGTATGAGGTCGGCAGCGTCTGGTACCAGTTCTCGATCAGATCCGTGCCGACGCCCATCGGGATGCCGGCCCGCCTCATCCGTCGGGCGACCTCCAGATTGTCCGCTTCCGAGAAGGTGAAGCGCCGCGAAGTGCTGTCGTAATAGTTGCCGAAGCGGTTGAAGATGATGATGTAGGTCAGCAGGGTCGGGTCCGAAGAGACCCCCTTCTGCTTCATCAGACGGATCGTCTCCTCCGTGCGCGGCAGGGGATGCTCGATCATGTCCACTCCGGCCTCCACGGCCCACTGGATGTAGAACGTCTCGCAGTCGCAGGTGACTTTCAGTCCGAGCGCGTGCGCTTCCTCGACGGCCGCGGACACCTCCTCCCTGCTGAAATGACTCGCGATCTTGATCAGATCCGCGCCGCGCTTGAACTGCGCCCTGACCGCCTCCCGCCACCCGTCGGGGCCGGATGCGACGTAGATGTCGCCTTCGGCGCGGTCGTTCAGATTGTCGCCGCCACCATCGCCGTGCCCGCCGAGACCGGTGATCAGCTGTCCCGCCGCGAAGACTCGCGGCCCGGGAAGGCGATTGCGGCCGACCCACGCCTTCAGCAGGAACGGCACCTCCCCTTTGGAGGCCACGTCGCGGATGCTCGTGATACCGCTCTCGATGAAATATCGCAAATGATCGACGCCGCGCAGCGTGGCCTCCGACATGCTGTCGGCGAGCTCCCGACTGTCGTCCGCCGCCGGATAAGTGATGTGCGTGTGCAGATCGATCAGCCCGGGCAGCACCGTCTTTCCTGAAACGTCGACCACCCGCGCATCCGCCGGCCACCCGACAGCTGCAGGCTCGAGGACTTTTGCGATCCTGTTTCTGACGATCACCAGCGTGCCGGGCCTTGCCGGCGCGCCCGTGCCGTCGAAGATTCGCCCGCCCCGCAGGACCAGCGAGCCCGACGGTCCGGCCTTGCCGGGCTCCACGGGCACCCTGCGCGGATCGCTGCTCACCTCGGTGGCAGGTGACAGGAAACGCCACCGCTCCTGGCGGCTGACGGGCGCATCCTGCGCTAGCGTCTGCGCCCCCAGCATTGCGAAGACGGTGATCGACATTCCCTTCGCAAGGGATCTGGCATCGATTCTCATGAGCGCTCCATGGAAGAACGATCGGTTGCGAGCCGCGACGGATCCCGGGCGGACTCAGCGGACGCCCGTGACATCGGCACTCGCGGGTTGCAACGGGCGGTAGTCCGGGGACGCCGTCTTGATCTGGTAGCGCGGCGGCTCCCGGCCGGCGAGATGTCGGACGAAATAATCCCATCGCCTGCGGATGAAATACGGGCTCAGCGACACCAGCCGGTGATTGCAGTTCGGCAGGACCAGCGCATCGAAGTCGCTGTTGGTCCGGATGAGCGAGTCGATCAGCTGCACCGAGAGGAACGGCGAGACGTTGTCGTCCATGTCGCCCCAGGCGAGCAGCAGCTTGCCCTTCAGGGGAGAGCTCAGGGCCAGGACGGGATTGGATGCCTCCTCGTAATCGCCGTCCTCGAGCCTGCCCTGGTAGCGCTCGCCCCATGCCGCGATGTTGCCGCGCTGGTCGTGATTGCCGGCGCTCGAGACGCCGACCTTGTAGAAATCCGGATAGGCGAGCATGGCCCGCACCGTGGCGAAGCCGCCCGCCGAATGGCCGTAGATGCCGACCCGGCCCGCGTCCATGTAGGGATAGCGCTGCGACAGCTGCCTGATGGCCGCGACGTGGTCTTCGAGCCCGCCGGCGACGCCGAGCCTGCGATACGAGTAATCGTGAAACGCGCGGGAGCGCAGCGGGGTACCGCGCCCCTCGACGGTGATCACGACGAATCCCAGCTCCGCCAGCGCTTGCGTCGTCTCATCCAGGGCTTCCGTCAGCGTTTTCGCGGAGCGGATGTGCTGCGGGCCCGGATAGATGCTGTCGATCACCGGGTACCTGGCGCGCGGATCGAAATTGGAAGGCCGATAGATGACGCCATAGATGTCGGTCGTGCCGTCCGCCGCCTTGGCCACGAATGGCTCCGGGAATTTCCATCCGGAGGCGATCAGGCCGGTGAGGTCCGCGGCGCTCACGTTCTGCACGACGTTTCCGTCCTCATCGCGCAGAACGGTTTGCGTGGCCGCGTCGACGCGGGAATAGACATCCACGAAGAACCTTCCCGACCGGGAAAAGACGATCGTGTGATCGGCGTTCTCCGGCGTCAGCAGCTCCAGGCCCGTTCCATCGAGCCGTATCCGGTACAGATGGCGCAGGTACGCGTCCTCGCCGGGCTCCCTGCCGCTCGCGGTGAAGTAGACGAAGCCGCCCGTTTCATCGACGCGCTCGATGCTCCGCACGGTCCACTCTCCACGGGTGATCTGCCGCGCCGCGCCCCGGGAATCGAGATCGTAGAGATAGAGATGGCCCCATCCATCGCGCTCCGAGAACCAAATGGCGCTCCGCCCGTTCCGGATGACCTGAACGGCCGGCACGCCATCGCGACCCGGAACCGTCTCGAGCTCCGTGTCGCCATGCTCTTCGATCAACAGGCGCGACTTTCCGGTCGCCGCATCGACGGCAAACAGCTTCAGCGTCAGCGCCCAGCGATCCGTGAGCACCACGTACACGGTGCGCGAATCCGCGGACCACCACATCTTGCCTTCGACCAGCGCGGTCTCGTAGGTGACATCTTCCACCGGAAGGTCGACGGGGATCGCCTTGCCGCCCCGGGGATCGAAAATCGAATACCGTGCGGTCGCGACCTCCTTGTCGCCCGGGTACGGAAATCGGAACGCGTGCAGGACCGGACGCACGGCGCCGATCGGACCTGGTGGAACCGACTGGACGAGATAGGAGTCCCGCATCCTCGTCTCATCAAGCTTGTAGGTGACGAGCCGGCTCGAGTCGGGAGACCACAGCACGTTGACGTCTGGCCTTCCCGGGAAACGCAGCCTGCTCGTGATCGCAGTAGTGTTGGCATCCGGCTGCACGGCGTAGGCGTCGTGCGGCCCACCGTCGGCGGTCAGCCGAACGTCCCGACGCCCGGCCAGAGACCGCACCCACAAGTCATCGTCCCGGATGAATGCCGCCCACTGTTTGTCGGGGGACACGGCTCGACCCTGCCCGGAAGCGATGGCGTCCGCCGTGCTCGTGCAACGGTACGCATCGAGCGTACAGGTCCAGGCCTCCTCCCCGAGATGGAATCGGATCGAGGTGCCGTCGCTCACGTACTCGAACGTATCGAAGGGCAGTGCGCCGGCAGCATGAGTACTGCCGGTCGCCTGCGAGAGCGATGCGGCGAGCCTGGGGTGATCGAAGGCTGCCTGCTGCTGCTGCTGCTTGCGCAGCGCATCCACCAGGATGAACTCCTTCCCGGCCCGCGATTCGCGCACGTACCAGAAACGCTCCTCGTCGCCGATCCAGACGGGCGTCGGGTCGAGGTTGAACACGAGAGGCCGCACGTTCCAGCCGAGGAAGCGCTCCGCCCTTGCGTAATCCTCCTGTGTGAGGGGTTTCGCGGACGGTGGAGCTGAACCGCACGAGCTGAGAGCCAGCAGCGCCGGGAGGAGTTTCCAGCTGCGCAAGGGTGCTCGCATCGACGCCTGCCGACTCGCTGAGAATGGGCGGACGCCAGGGTTCATGGCGCTAAGGGGACGCCGGTTGAGCGGAACGATCCGCGGTCTTCCTGGCTTCGATCAAATAGTCCGTACCGCCGCGAAAAATCAGTCCGTCGACGCGCCCGTCGTAACCGCGCACGAACTCGACGACGCTGAGCGTTCCGTAATCGGCCACGAGGAAATGCGAGGCATCCTGCGGCAGCAGGCGGCTTCCCTTTGCCCGCTCATTCGTGGCCAGGTACAGGTTTCCTTCGCGGCGCGAGACGTGATACGCCGGCATGTCGGACCTTTGCCTGAATTCCAGGGTGCTCGCGGGGGCTGAGATCTCATAGACACCCACGGCTTCGTCGAGCTCACCTGCCGGGATCTCGAGCGCCGAAATGCTCACGTGGTCGCTCAACGCCGCGCCCCAGCCTTCCGCCACGGCAACGGCCCGACGCAACTCCGGATACAGCTGCTCGCCGTTGGCGCCGTTGGTGAAGATCACCACGCCGTTGCCGGTCGCCAGATGGCCTTCCATCCAGGCCCGGTACGAATCGTTGGCGCCACCGTGAGAGAAGCGACGGGTCGGCCCGATCCCCGAAAGGAAGGGACCCAGGCCCGCCGGGCTGCGCCCGACCTCCGTCATCATCTGCCGGGCGGTCGACGTGCGCAGAAAACGATCCGGCCCGCCCCGATAGGACTCGATGAGAGCGATCACCAGCTTCGCGTAGTCGCTCGGCGTGGTCCACAGGCCCGAGGCCGCCATCTCCGGCATGGCTTCGTAACCGCGTGGCAGTGCCGTTGGCCTGCCTTCGGCATCGTGCGCCTTGGCGATGTTGCCGTAGCGGTCGGGCAGCGGATTCTCGTAAGTGCTGCGCCGCATTCCCAAAGGATCGAACACGTAGTGGCGGGCCGCACCCGGGAAATCCATGCCCGAGGCTTCCTCGACCACCAGTTGTTCGACGGTGATCCCACCGCCCGAATACCGGAACTGGGCGCCTGGCGTGAACACGACCCGCACGGGCTCGTGCCTGGCGGGTGGGCGGCCCTCGAGCGTGTCGATGACGGTGGGGAGTGCCTCGCCAGGCTGGAAATCCGGAAACCCGTGCACCGTCAATCCGGCGGAATGCGACAGGATTCCCCGCAAGGTGACGGGACGCAGGTCGGTGAATGCGTTCGCAGGGATCTGCCACCGGGTGAGATACCGGTTGACGTCGCGGTCCAGGTCTAGCAGGCCGGCATCGACCATGCGCAAGGTCATCGCGGCAGCGCCCACCTTGCTCACCGAGCCGACGGAGAACATCGTCTCAGTGTTCGCTCGCTCCTTTCCGCCCGCCTGCAGCACGCCATATCCCCTGGCCCACGCGAGCTTGCCGTCGCGCACCACGGCGATGCCGACAGCGGGCACTTTCCAGTGCGCCATCCGTTCCTGCAAGGTCCAGTGTGGCTCGGGATCGCCGGCGATGCTCACCGCTGGACGCAGCGAGGACTCGAAGGTGTGAAGCGTGCCGCTGCATCGTCTGGCTGCCCGCGCAGAGACACAGCACGAGACGGCCAGCGCACTCCCGCGAAGCGGGAGGCTGCAGAAAATCTTCGCCTGGCAGAGTGTGAACTCTCGGCGTGCTCCTGCTCCACACGGATGGTTACTGGAAATCCTGCTCGTATGCCGAAGTAGTAGTAGCGGCCGCGCAGATCGCTCAGGATTTGTCCCAGCCGTCACCGCTGCCCATGACTTGAAGTGAAGGGCGTGTCGTGAAAGCGTTTCCAGAAGTCAGGTGACACGCGTGTTCTTGAGAAAGCCTTCCTGCTGGAACGCATAGCCCACCTGAGTATCCACCGTGTTGTACGAGCCGACGTGGTGCTCGACCCCGGCGAAGTCGTCCTGGTAGCCCGACATCCAGTGCATCACGACATTGGCGTCGAGTCCGCCATACGTCCAATCGGCCCCGAGGGTCGTGCGGAGCTTCGGCATCGCGGTGAGCTCCGGACTGTAGCGCCCCAGGTAATCGACCACCGTGCCGTCGAAGTTGCCTTGCCCTTCGAAGCGCGTGAAATACATGCCGGCCAGGCTGCGGACATTGGCTGTGCCCACGCCCGTGTCCCAATGATAGCGAGCCTCGTAATCCACACCATCGATCCAGGCGTTGCCGTTCGCGACACGAGTGGTCGGCAGATGTGACGGGATCGCGGGTCAGGGAGCCGCTGAGCGAAGTGCCTTGCAGGATCGCGTCGATGACGGGATAGTCGATGATGTTGATGCAGCTTCAGCTGCCGAGTAATCCAGCGTGAAAGCCGCATTGGGCAGCCCCAGCGGGCGATACACGATGCCGAAATTGACGCTCTTGCCCCTTCTCCGGCCCGAGGTCCGGATTGCCACCCTCGATGATGGTGACCGCACCACCGCATTGAAATAGGGATCGAAGAACGCGTTCTGGTTCGTGTAGGTGAAAGCCTCTCTCGTCAGGTCGGATAGCGTTGGAGCGAGGAAGGACTGCGCATAGGAAGCACGCAGGATGATCGAATCGCGCAGCAGGCCGACCTTGCCGGCGAACTGGCTGACGGTGGAAGAGCCGAAATCGTTGTACTTCTCGTGGCGGATCGCGCCCGTGATCTCCGCCGAATGGAGTACGGTGGCGGCGTCCGACGCCTGGTACAGCGGCAGGCGCAATTCTGCGGATCCGGCATCCACCTTGCGGTGCCGCTTCTCGGATACGTAGCCGCCGCCGTCGAACCAGTAGTTGATCGTGCGCGAGCCCCAGCGCGGATTGAAGTTGTAGCCGACCTCGCGATGCTCGTAGCCGAGGGCGAACCTGGCCGTGCCGGCGTACCAGTCGAACAGCTTGCCGTCGACTTTCGCCGTGGCGATCCAGTTCTTCTGGATGTCCTTGTAGCCGCTTTCCGTCGCGGGCGCGATCAGCGCGAGCTGCTCCGGGGTATTGGCGTAGTAGCCGAAGGGGTTGAATGCCAGCTCGTCCGTGCGATTGACCGCGGCCTCGAGTGCATCTGTATCGATGTCGTTGTATCCGGTTGTGTTCCGTCGACGCCTGTGCTGCGAGAGGCTCACTTCATAGTGGTAGTCCCCAAGCGTGCCCTGCACGCCTCCCACCGCCATGTAGGCGACCGTGTCGAGCTTGTAGAGCAGGCGGGGCAGATCCTCGACCAGATAGGTGACCGTCACCTCTTCTCCGAACGGGTTGTACGGATTGGTGGCAGGCACCGTCAGCGTCGGGCGATCGTAGGTGGCGCGGTACTCCTGCTGGCGGCGGTTGGCGTAGCCTTCGGTGAAGAAGACGAGGCGATCGTCGATCAGCTGGTAGTCGGCGTACCAGTGGCCGGCCACCTGGTTCTGCGGCGGATAGGTGCTCCACTCGCTGGTCGTGAAGGCCTGCGCGTCGGCGTTGTAAGGCACGTAGTCGGACGGGTCGCCGCTGTAGTGGCCGGGCTGGAACCGGCTCACGTCGATCGACAACGGCGTCGCGCCGTCGTCGGAGGACAGGTAGATGATGTGCGGCATGCCGATGCAGCAGCTGCGCAGATCCACGCCGCCGTAAGGACGGAAATCGCGCGAGCGCGTCAGCTTGCGATCGCCGCGGGTGAATCCGCGACGGTTCTGGTATTCGAAGCTGCCGGTGAAGCTGAACCGATCGTCCTTTACTCCGAAGAGGGTGGAGACGCGCGAGGTCTGGGCGTCACGTCGGCTGGTATCGCCGTAGGAGGCGTGGAACTCGGCGCCCTCCACGTGTCTCCTCAGACGGATGTTGAGGACGCCCGCGACGGCCTCCGAGCCATAGATGGCCGATGCGCCGCCGGTCAGGATGTCCATGCCCTCGACAGCCACCGAAGGCAGCACCCCGACGTCCGCCGGTATCGACTCGCCGTTGAAGCGGCGACCGTCGATCAGCGCCAGGCTGTACTGCGAGCCGATGCCGCGCAGGTTGATGTTGCTGTCGCCGCCGCCGTACTCGTCCGTCATCGGGCTCTCGACGAACCCGGTGTTGATGGGGAGCTTGCGCAGGAAGTCACCGACGTGATCACCCGAGCCCTGGTTCAGCTCCTTCGCCGTGATGGTCTGGATGGGCCGCACGCCCGCGATGGGGTCCTCGTTGGAGCGGATCGAGCTGCCGACGATGGTGACTGTCTCGAGAGCGCTGTCGGCGCCGGAGTGTGCGGAAGCCGGCTTCGATCTCTCCTCCGCCGCCTCCTCTGCCTGGGCGGCGGTGTCGGGATTCGCGGCATCGGCCTGCGCGAACCGGATCCCCTGCTGGCGTTCTGAATGCAAAGCCGTCTTTTCGGACTTCCTCGATACCCGCACCGTCTTCTCATCCACGTAAGTCGCTTCGAGCTCCGTGCCCGCCAGCAGAGTCGTCAGCGCCTCCTCGGCCGTCGTCTCCACCTTCACGCCCGGCGCTCTCTTCCCTTCGACGTCCGCCGGATCGAAATACAGATTCAATCCCGCCTGAGTCGCGAGCGCATTCAACGCCTTCCCCAGCGGCTGCGCCGCCACGTCGAATCGGTGCACGGCCTGCGCCATCGCC
>JBGAIL010000155.1:0-11458 GCA_044225565.1 Steroidobacteraceae bacterium
CTACGGTCCCGTCGAGGTCGGCGGTGAAACGCTCAAGAACTACGAGATCGGCATGAAAGGCCGGTTCTTCGACGGCCGGGCGACCCTGTCCACCGCCGTCTTCTACATGGACTACACCGACATGCAGCTCGCGGTCAGCGAATTCTGCCGGCCGGAGGACCTGGACCAGTGTCCGGACCTCGAGGTGTCCTACGACGACAACGTGCAGTCCGCCAGCTCCATCGGCGTCGAGGCCGAGGGCAGCGTGCTGATCACGGACCGGCTGATGGCGACCTTCGGCGTGTCCTACGTGAAGTCGGAGATCGACGCGCTGGAGGGTACGGACGCAGAGGGCGTCGAGCGAACCTACTCCGACGTGCCTTTCCCCAACGTTCCCGCCTGGACGGCCGACGCTTCCCTGCAGTACCGCCGCCCGGTTCGCGACGGCCTCACGGCCAACATCATCGCCGCCTACTCCTACCGGGACGTCTCGACCGATGACTTCCCCTGGGACAACGGCGGGATCATCGGCCGCCTGCCGGCCTACGATACCCTCGACCTCAGCATCGGAGTCGAAGGGGATCGCTGGAGCGCCGCCGCCTACTTCGACAACGTGCTCAACGAGATCTACTGGCAGGACTCGTATCTCGATTACGGCGTCGCCGGTGCGTTCGCGCCGTTCAATCCGAGGACGATGGGCGTGCGCTTCACCGTACGGATGTAGGAAGCCGCGGCCGAATCCGGTAGTGGGGCGCGCGCGAGTGCACTAAGCTCGCGCCCCTGCCTCCGGAGGACCGCCAATGCTTCCGCATCGACTTCTGCGCCGCCTCGCGCTCGGTTTCACTTTCACAGCCTGTGCCGCCAACGTGGCGGCGCATCCCGTGCCCATTCCCGGGGAAGTGCGGCAGGCAGCCGAGGCGCACATCACGCGCAACACGCTCGAAGCGCCCATCCGTTTCCTGGCGTCGGATGCACTGGAAGGCCGCGCACCCGCTTCCCGCGGCGATGCGCTGGCCCGCGAATACCTCGCCACCGAGCTGCAGAGCATCGGCCTGCAGCCCGGCGGGCCGGGCGGCAAATGGCAGCAGCCCTTCGACATCGTGAGCCTCACCACTCAGCCGCCACCGAGCTGGGGCTTCCAGCCCCGCAGCGGCAAGCGCTTCGATCTCAAGTACCGCGACGACTACATCGCGGTGAGCGGCGTGCAGAAGGAGTCCGCCAGCATCGACGATGCGGAGGTGGTGTTCGTCGGCTACGGCATCCAGGCGCCGGAGTTCAAATGGGACGACTTCAAGGGCGCCGATCTCGAGGGCAAGGTCCTGGTCATGCTCAACAACGACCCGGACTGGGATCCGAAGCTGTTCGCGGGCAACCGCCGCCTGTACTACGGGCGCTGGACCTACAAATACGAGAGCGGTGCGCGTCAGGGCGCGGCGGGCGTCATCATCATCCACACCACGCCTTCGGCCGGTTATCCGTGGCAGGTGGTGCAGAGCTCGTGGAGCGGCGAGAAGTTCGCGCTGCCGGCGGGAGACGAGCCGCACGTGCAGGTGGAGGCGTGGGTCACGGAAGAGGCCGCGAAGCGCCTGTTCGCCTCGGCGGGGCAGAGCCTCGAGAAGCTCGTGGCTGCGGCGAAGCAGCGCAGCTTCAAGCCGGTGCCGCTGGGCATCCGCACTTCCCTGCGCACGCAGAACAGGCTGTCGCGCGTGCAGTCGGGCAACGTCGCGGGCCTCCTGCCGGGCAGCGATCCCAGGCTGAAGGACGAAGTGGTGATCTTCAGCGCGCACCACGATCATTTCGGCATCGGTGAGCCGGACGCCAGCGGGGATCGCATCTACAACGGCGCGCGCGACAACGCGAGCGGCTGCGCGGAAATCCTCTCCATCGCCCGGGCCATGGCAGCGCTGCCGCAGAAGCCGCGCCGCTCGGTGCTGTTCCTGTTCGTGGCCGCCGAGGAGCAGGGCCTGCTCGGCTCGCGGTACTACGCGCAGCACCCCACCTTTGCACCGGGCAGGATCGCTGCGAACCTGAACTTCGACAGCGGCAACATCTGGGGTCGCACCAAGGACGTCACGCTCATCGATCTCGGCAAGTCCTCGCTGGATGCGGTGGCGCACGGCGTCGCCTCGAACCAGGAGCGCGAGACGAAGGCGGACCCGATGCCCGACCGCGGCGCCTTCTACCGTTCCGATCACTTCGAGTTCGCGCGCATCGGCGTGCCGGCGCTGTCCATCGACGGCGGCGTCGAGTTCATCGGCAAGCCGGAAGGCTGGGGCAAGGAGCGCATCGAGGAATACGAGGCGAAGCACTACCACCAGCCGAGCGACCAGCTCGACGACACGTGGAGCTTCGACGGCATGATCGAGGACGCGCAGCTCGGCTTCTACATGGGCTGGCTGGTGGCGCAGGCCGACGCGATGCCCACGTGGAATGCAGGCGACGAGTTCGAGGCGGCGCGGAAGAAGGCGCTGGCGGCGCAGCCGTGAGCGCGCGGCCCCTGTTCACCTATGTCTGTCTCGGCACGAACGATTCCGTCCGCGCGGGGCGCTTCTACGATGCGACGCTCGGCGCGCTCGGGTGGGGCCGTTGCGATGCGCAAGAGGCGGATGGCTGGAAGGGCTGGGGTACCTACCGGAACGGTGGGGCGGAGGAAATCGCGCTCTGGCTCTGTCCGCCTTTCGACGGCAGGCCGGCTTGCGCAGGCAACGGCACGATGGTGGCTTTCAGCGCCGCATCCTGGAATCAGGTCGACGCCTTCCACGCGGCTGCGCTCGCCAACGGCGGGGTTTGCGAAGGTGAGCCCGGCTTGCGCCTTCGATACAACCCGGACTTCTACGCCGCCTACGTGCGTGACCCCGACGGCAACAAGCTCGCCGCCGTATGCCGCGGCTTCACCGCACCTCAATGACGGGCTCGCCCGAGTAGCGTCCCCGTCTCCAGCGCGCCGTCACCCCGCGGGACGCTTCTGGCGTCGCTCCCGCCGATGCACGCTATTGTTTGGTGCTTGCGGGATCAGCGGCGGCGGCAATCTCGGCGGCCCGCAGCTGCTCCGGGGCTCCTGAAGAGGCGTTCATCGGCGGCGCTTCGGTCTTTGATGCCTCCGCTTCGGCCTGCTTGGTCATCACGACGATGCTGATGCGCCGATTGATCGGGTTGCGTGGATTCTCACGATCGAACAGCACCGACGACGACAGCCCCACCACGCGCGAGGTCTTCTCGGTCGAAAGGCCTGCGGCCTCCAGGGCACGTCGCGCGGCATTGGCGCGATCCGCTGAAAGGTCCCAGTTCGTGCGGCCGCTGCCCCCGGGGAAGGGTGTCGCGTCCGTGTGCCCGGTCAGGCTCAACTTGTTGGGCACGGTGTTCAGGTACTTCGCGAGCTCGGTGAGGATCTGCACCGTGTAGGGCTTCAGGCGGTCGCCGCCCAGGTCGAACATGGGGCGGTTCTGCTTGTCGATGATCTGGATGCGCAGACCCTCGGGCGTGATGTCGAGCAGCAGCTGGTCCTTGAAGGGCTCGAGGGCCTGGCTCTTCTCGATGGCCTCGCGCAGGTCCTCCATCAGCGATTCGAGCTGGCGCCGCTCGGCGGCATCGGCGATGGCCTTGGCTTTCGCCTCGTCCAGCCCTTCCTCGCCTTCGCTCGCCTTGCCGCCCACCTGCTGGTCCAGGCTCTGCGTGCCGCCGAGGCTGTCCTTCGGCGACGGCGGCGTGACCGGAGCGCCGATGCCGGGCTTGATGCTCTGTACCGTTTTCGGGGCATCCAGGCCGCCGCCGAGATCGATCGGGCTGGTGCTCGCGCCGCCCGGGCCCATCATGCCCGGCGCGGGCTTCACGCTCTTGCCGGGCTCCATGCTGGGGTTCTTGAAGTAGTCGAAGATCGCCGCGCGCTGCTCCTTCCACACAGCGGTGATGAGCCACATCACCATGAAGAATGCCAACATTGCGGTGACGAAGTCCGCGTAGGCCACTTTCCAGGCGCCGCCGTGATGGCCGCCGCCGCCCTTCTTGTAGCGCTTGATGATGATGATCGGCTTCTTGCCGCCGTCTTTCGCCTCCGGAGCCGCCATGCGCGTGGTTCCCGCTTACTTGGCGGCCGCGGCCTTCGGCGCGGCGGCGCCGCCGGCGCCGGCCTTGTTCTTGAGGTGCGCCTCGAGATCGTTGAACGTGGGGCGCACCTCGCTGAAGAGCAGCTTGCGGGCGAACTCCACTGCCACCTGCGGCGGATAGCCGCGCACGCTCGCGACCAGCGCCATCTTCACCACTTCGAAGGCTTTGCCTTCCTCGTGCGCCTGGTGCTCCATCGCCGAGGCGATGGGGCCGACGAAGCCGTAAGCCACGAGGATGCCGAGGAAGGTGCCGACCAGCGCCGCGCCGACCTTCTCGCCGATCTCGGCGGTCTCGGCGCCGTCGAGGGCGGCCATGGTGTTCACGATGCCGAGCACCGCGGCCACGATGCCGAAGCCGGGCAGGGCGTCGGCCACCTTCTGCACGGAATGCGCCGGCTCGAGCGCCTCCTTGTGATGCGTCTCGAGCTCGTACTCGAGCAGGCTCTCGAGCTCGTGCGGGTCGAGGTTGCCGCCCACGATGAGGCGCAGGCAGTCCGCGATGAACTCCACCATGTGGTGGTCCGCGAGGATCTTGGGGTACTTCTTGAAGACGGCGCTGTTCTCGGGCTTCTCGAGGTCCGACTCGATCGCCATCACGCCTTCCTTGCGCATCTTCACCAGGATGTCGTACATCAGCTTGAGCAGCGAGACGTAGTCCTCGCGCTTGTAGCGGGCGCCCTTCGGCAGCGCGAGGGCGCCTGTGAACGAGGCCTTCACCACTTTCATGGGATTGCTGATCAGGTAGGCGCCGAGCGCGGAGCCGACGATGATCACGATCTCGAAGGGGTGCCAGAGGGCGAGGAGGTGCCCGCCCTCGGCCACGAAGCCTCCGAGGACGCAGCCGAGAACGACGATCGAGCCGATGATTTGCAGCATGTCACTAAGATCCGCGTTGGGGCCGGCCTTGGGGCCCCGCTGGTTGGAGCCTGTAGCGGCCGGAGCGGACATATCTTGAAACAGGCGGCCCCGGCGCCGCTGTGAGCCAATGCACCTTTGGCGGCGCGCGACGGCGGGCAATCCCGGACAGCGCGGGCTAGACTTGCCGCCCCGCCACCCCGCGTTTTCCCGGAGAACCCGATGTTCGAGAGGCTCGATCGCCTGCCCCAGGACCCCATCCTCGGCCTGATGGCGCTGTTCCGCGCGGACGCCGACCCGCGCAAGGTGGATCTGGGCGTCGGTGTTTTCCGCAACGAGGCGGGCGAGACGCCGATCCTGCAGGCGGTGAAGCGTGCCGAGCGCTCGGTCTACGAGAAGGAAGCGACCAAGAGCTATGTGGCGCCGGCGGGCAATGCATCCTTCAACGCGGCGATGGAGAAGCTCGTGTTCGGTGACGCGCATCCCATTCTGGCGAGCCGGAGGGTGCGCAGCGTCCAGGCTCCGGGCGGTTGCGGCGCGTTGCGGCTCGGCGCGGAGCTCATCCGCACCAGCGCTCCGGAAACCGTGGTCCACGTGAGCACGCCCACCTGGGCGAACCACGTGCCGCTGGTGGGAGGCTCGGGGCTGAAGCTGGAACGTTATCCGTACTACGACGCGGCCACCGGCGGCGTCAGCTTCGACGCGATGCTCGGTACGCTCGAGAAGCTTCCGGAGCGCGCGACCGTGCTGCTGCACGCCTCCTGCCACAACCCCACGGGAGCGGATCTCTCCGAGGCCCAGTGGCGCGAGCTGGTGTCGGTGCTCGAGCGGCGCCGTCTGCTGCCGTTCCTCGACATGGCCTACCAGGGCCTGGGGCGCGGCGTGGCCGAGGACGCGTTCGCCATCCGGCTGGTGGCATCGAAGCTGCCCGAGGCGCTCGTTGCCGTGTCCTGCTCCAAGAACTTCGGCCTGTACCGGGAAAGAGTCGGCACCCTGCACGTCATCGGCGAGACGCCCGAGGTCGCCGAGGCCGCACTCAGCCAGCTGGTGCGCATCGCGCGCACCATGTATTCCATGCCGCCGGACCACGGCGCCGCCATCGTGAACGAGATTCTGGGCGATGCCGCGCTGGCCAGGGCCTGGATGGACGAGGTGGATGGCATGCGCACGCGCGTCACAGGCCTGCGCACCGCGCTGGTCGAGCAGCTGAAGCGTGCTTGCCCGCAGCGCGATTTCGGTTTCATCGCGCGGCAGCAGGGCATGTTCTCTTTCCTCGGCGTGGATGCGCAGCAGGTGCGCGCCCTGCGCGAGCAGCATCACGTGTACATGACGGAAGACAGCCGCATGAACATCGCGGGGCTGCGCAACGAGAACATCGGGTATTTCGCGAAGGCCGTGGCGGCCGTCCTCTGATTGGCAAAAAGTCGCCTGGCGGCGCTTTTTTGCGGACATCGGCAAGGCAGCGTTTATCGTCTGCTTTTTTTTATTGGTGGCGATCCGCTCGTCGGCCACAGACAATACGTGGCAGTTCGATCCCCAGCTTGAACGCATTTACATGCACTGAAGCGTGAATTTCCGGCGGCGTTTTTTTTCGGCCTGAGCCTGAAGAGGTCAGGTCGGTACGGGGAGGGCGTGCGTGGACTTCACCTCTTCCATCACGAAGTAGGTGTGCGTCTGCTGCACGCCGCGCACCGTGCCCACGTTCTCGAGGAAGCTGCGGTACCGCTCCATGTCCCGCACCCGCACCTTCAGCAGGTAGTCGAACCCGCCGGCCACCATGTGGCAGTCCATCACCTCATCGCGAGCCAGCATCGCGGACTTGAAGCGCTCGAAGGCGTCGGGGGTGGTGCGGTCCAGCTGCACTTCAACGTAGGCCAGCAGGCCGAGCCCGAGCCGGCGGGCGCTGAGCCGTGCCACATAACCTTCGATGTAGCCCGCTTTCTCCAGCCGCCGCACGCGCTCGAGGGTGGGGGTGACGGTGAGATGCACTTCGCGCGCGAGCCTGGAGATGGGAATGCGGCCGTTTTCCTGCAGCCGCGCGAGCAGCTTGCGATCGATGCGATCCAGCACGGGGTCGCCAGGAGGTGCAGCCGGGGCAGTCGATCTTTCCGCGGCAGGACCACGGCGGCGGGACTTCATGGTCGATCTTCCTGTGAAATGGCCAATAACCTGAAAATATTCTCTGGAATCGTCAATAGTATAAGCGCGTTTGACTACAGGTGAGCCATGGCGGCGACTCGGCCTCTCGACATCGGGCTTCAGAAAGTGCGCGAGCGCATGCGTGCGGCGACGCTGCGCGACGAGGCCTTTGCCGTTCGCGAGCTGCTCGATTCGCTCGCGGGCATCCAGGTGGAGCGCAAGCGCGCGGAAGTCCGTGCTGGTCACTGGGTGAAGGAAGCTCGAGCGCAGAAGCGCCCTGGCTCGTTTCTGGAATCGATGCTCGAGCAGGCGCCGCTCGACAGCGTGGCGGGGCGCGCGCTCATGGCGCTCGCCGAAGCCTTGCTGCGAACTCAGGATCCCGCGCGTGCCAACCAGCTCGTGGCGGAAAGGCTCGAGCAACTGCGTGGTGCCAGGGAGAGTGGCGATGCACCGATGCTCATTCGCGCAGCATTCGCGTTGCTAGGCTCGGCGGGACATCTGCTGCCGAAGGTGGAGGGACAGCTCGAAGGTAAGTCCTCCATCCGTGCCATCGCTGCGCCGCTCGTCGCGCCGGTAGCGCGTGCCGCGCTCCGCAAGGCGATGCGGGCAATGGGCGAAGTGTTCATCTCAGGTGGGACCATCGCGGCGGCGCTGGAGCACGGCCGCAAGAATCCCGCGCTCGCGCTCTGCTCGTACGACATGCTGGGTGAGGGCGCGCGCACGGAAGAAGGCGCGCAGCGCTACTACGCCGCCTACGCGCAAGCCATCGAGGCACTCGAGGGGCAGCCGGGAGACTCCCTGCACGATCGCCACGGCATTTCGGTGAAGCTGTCTGCGATCGAGCCGCGGTATTCGCTCATGCAGCGCGAACAGGTGCTCGAGCAGCTCGTGCCGAAGGCCAGGGAGCTTGCCCGCGCAGCCGCGCGGGCGGGAGTGGGTTTCACCGTCGACGCGGAAGAGGCGGACCGGCTCGATCTCTCGCTGGACGTCATCGGTGCCGTGGCGGAAGACGCCGAGACGCGCGGCTGGCCGGGGCTCGGCCTCGCTGTCCAGGCGTACGGCAAGCGTGCGTCCTTCGTCGTGGAATGGATCGCTCAGCTGGCTCGCACAAACGGCCGCCGTATGACGCTGCGGCTGGTGAAGGGCGCCTACTGGGACAGCGAGGTCAAGCGCGCGCAGGAGCGCGGGCTCGCCAGTTTCCCGGTGCTCACTTCCAAGGCCGCCACGGACGCGAGCTATCTAGCCTGCGCCAGGCACCTGTTCGAGGCGCGCGACGTCATCTATCCGCAATTCGCCACGCACAACGCCTTCACCGTCGCAGCCGTTCTGGAACTCGCGCCGAGCGGGGCGGAATTCGAGTTCCAGCGACTGCACGGCATGGGCGAAGCGCTTTACGACATCGCGCGCGCGAGTCTGCCGAAGTTCCCGCGAGTGCGCACGTATGCGCCGGTGGGCACGCACGAGGATCTGCTGCCGTATCTCGTGCGGCGCCTGCTCGAGAACGGCGCCAATTCCTCGTTCGTCCATCATTTCCTCGACCCCAACGTGCCCGTGGAGGCCGTCGTGCGTGATCCCGTTGCCATCCTTCAAAGCGCGCCCGCCGCCCGGAAGCCTCGCGAGCCGATGACTCTCTATGGGCCGGAGCGGGCGAATTCGGCAGGCGTGGATTTCGGCGATCCGGCGCAGCTCGATGCGCTGAGAGTCGCGCTTCGCGAGCGCGCCGGGAAACTCGTTCGCGGCGGCCCGATCATCGACGGCAAGCCGGCTGAAGGCGCCTCCACGCCGGTCGCCTCGCCAGCGAACGCGGCTGAGGTCGTAGGGTATTCGCGGGATGCCACCCGAGAGGAGATCCAGCACGCGCTGGATTCTGCTGCGCGCGCCCAGCCTGAATGGAATGCCACACCGGCCGTCGAGCGCGCAGCGTGTCTCGACCGCACGGCGGATCTGCTCGAGAAGCGCCGCGACGAATTCCTGAGCCTGCTGGTTCGCGAAGCCGGCAAGACACTGCCCGATGCCGTCGCGGAGCTTCGGGAAGTGGTCGACTACTGCCGCTACTATGCGGCGCGCGGCCGCGAGCTGTTCGGTGAGCCGCAGCGGATGCCCGGGCCCACCGGCGAGCGGAATCTCCTTTCCCTGCACGGACGCGGTGTGTTCGTCTGCATCAGCCCATGGAATTTCCCGCTCGCCATCTTCGGCGGGCAGGTCACGGCTGCACTCATGGCGGGCAACTCGGTCATCTGCAAGCCTGCGCTCACCACGCCGCTCATCGCGCATGCGATGGTGCGCGTGCTGCACGAAGCCGGCGTGCCTGGAGAGGTGCTGCATCTGACGCCGCTGGCCGGCGGATCGAAGTTCAGCGAGATCGCCTTCCGGCATCCCGCCATCGCGGGCGTCGTGCTCACGGGATCGACGGCAACCGCCACGGCCATCAATCGGACGCTGGCGGATCGCGAAGGGCCGCTGGTGACGCTCATAGCGGAAACCGGCGGACTCAACGCGATGGTCGTAGACGCCACCGCGCTCGCCGAGCAGGTGGTGGACGATGTGGTCTCATCCGCGTTCACGAGCGCGGGGCAGCGTTGCTCGGCGCTGCGCGTGCTGTATCTGCAGGACGAGATCGCGGACCCCGTCATCGAGATGCTCATCGGCGCAATGAAGGAACTGCGCATCGGCGATCCGGCCGATCCTGCGACCGACGTCGGCCCGGTCATCTCGCGGGCCGCGCAAGCCGGTCTGCAGGCTCATGCGGCACGCATGCGCAACGAGGCGAAGCTGCTCTACGCCTGCGAGCTGCCTGGGAGCGCTCCCGCGGGGCATTTCTTCCCACCGCAGCTCTTCGAGCTGCGCACGCTCGATCAGCTGAAGACCGAGGAGTTCGGCCCCATCCTGCACGTGGCGCGCTACAGGTCCGAAGACCTGCCGAAGGTGATCGAGGCGATCCGCTCCACGGGCTTCGGTCTCACGCTCGGCATCCACACGCGAATCGAGGGCGTCGCGGACCACGTGTTCCGCAACGTGCGGGTGGGCAACACCTATGTGAATCGCAACATGATCGGCGCGGTGGTCGGCGTGCAGCCTTTCGGCGGCTGCGGGCTGTCCGGCACCGGCCCGAAGGCGGGTGGGCCGCACTATCTGCTGCGGTTCGCCACCGAGCGCACGCTTACCGTGAACACGGTCGCCATCGGAGGCAATGTGGAGCTGCTCGCCTGAGCCGGCTTTGCCGGGCGTTCCCTAACGCAGCCGCGCGATCAACTCGCTCAGAGTGGTGGCCGGGGCCGAGCAGGCCATGCCACGGCACACGTAAGCCACCGCGCTTCCTTCAGGCCTCTTGGCGGCGAGGAAAGCCGGCAGGCCCGCAGCGTGCTTTCGGCGGCTTCGAGGTACCGAGGCTCACCGAGCAGGAATCCCATGCGTTGAAGGACGAACGCCGCCACGCCGTTTCCGGAGGGCGTCGCGTCGTCGCTGAAGGATTTCGGGCGGTGGATCAGCTGCTCGTGATCGTCCGAGGTGAAGAAGAACCCGCCGGCGGCCGGATCGGCGAACCGCGCGAGTGTCACTTCCAGCAGCTCCCGGGCGAATGCCAGCTCGTCCGCGCGGAAGCGCACCTGTTGCAGCTCGAGGATGGCGTCGGCGAGGTACACGTAGTCGTCGAGATAGGCATTGAGATGTGCGCGGCCGTCCTTCGAAGTGGCGAGCAGCCTTCCGCCGCGCCAATGGTTCGCGCGCAGGAAATCGAGCGCCTGCGTGGCGGCCTGCGCCAGGTCCTCCCGTGCCAGCGCCCGCGCCGCAATCGCGAGGCCGCGGATCATCAGCGCATTCCACGACGTGAGGATCTTCTCGTCCCGTGCAGGCCAGATGCGCTTGCTGCGCACTGCGAGCAGCTTGCGGCGCGCCGAATCGATGAGGCGGGCGACGTCCTCGGTCGAGCGCCCCGTCTCCGTGGCGATGTCTTCGAGCCCGCGATACGCGTGCAGATGCCAGTGGCCCTCGAAATTGGGCTCGCGGTCCAGGCCGAAGCGTGCGGCGAACACTGCGTGCTCTTCCGCGTTCAGGATGCGGAGCGGCTCGTCACGATCCCACACGTAGAACCTGCCTTCGTGGCCTTCCGAGTCCGCGTCGAAGCTGGAGTAGAAGCCGCCGTGGGGGTCGCGCATCTCGCGCATGGCCCAGTGCGCGGTCTCTTCGGCTACGTGGCGGTAGAAAGCGTCGCCGGTCGCCACGGCCGCTTGTGCGTACGCCGCGAGCAGGTCGCCGTTGTCGTGCAGCATCTTCTCGAAGTGGGGGATCATCCAGTACGCATCGACGGAGTAGCGGCTGAAGCCTCCGGCGAGCTGGTCGTTCAGCCCGCCTTCCCCCATGCGGCGCAGGGTGAGCGTGGCCAT
>JBGAIL010000156.1:0-11441 GCA_044225565.1 Steroidobacteraceae bacterium
ATGCTCAGCTCCTGGGAGGCGACGGGAAGAAGCGCCCGAACAAGGTATCGAGCCCGTGGAGCGCATCGGCGAGCTCCCGCTCGCCGATGACGAGCGGCGGCGCGAGGATCAGCAGATTGCCGCGGCTCGCGAAGGAGACGCCCTCCTGCATCGCAGCCTTGATGAGCGCTGCGAGCGGCGCGGGGGTGGCGGGCCAGGCCGCGAGCGGCTCTCGCGTCTTTCGGTCCGCGACCAGCTCGACGACCGCGAACAGGCCATGCCCGCCGCGCACGTCGCCGATGACCTCGTGGCGCGCCTGCAGCGCTTTCAGCTGCTGGAACATCTGTGCGCCGAGCGTGCGCGAGCGCTGGATCAGATTCTCGTCCCGGTAAGCGTCCAGTGCCGCGACTCCCGCCGCGCAGGCCAGTGGATGCCCGCAATACGTCAGGCCGGTGTAGAGCATCTCGTTCTCGATGCGCGCGGCCACCTTCGCGCCCAGCACCACGGCGGCGAGCGGAAGCGCGCCGCTGGTAAGGCCTTTCGCGAGCGTCATGAGATCCGGCCGGCCGGCTTCACCATGGCGCTGCCATGCGAACCACTCGCCGCAGCGGCCGAACCCGCTCATCACTTCGTCGGCGATGAGCCAGACGTCGCGATCGGCCGTCGCACGGCGCAGCGCGGGCCAGTAGCTGTCCGGCGCGACGATGCCGTTGGTGCCCGCATTGGCTTCCATGAGCACGGCCGCAACCTGTCTCGCGCCCTCGGAATCGATGCATTCCGCCACGGCGCTTGCGGCGAGGCGCCCGCACTCTTCGGCATCCACACTGCGGAAGGGACAGCGATAGGCGTAAGGCGGCGGCACGTGGCGCACGCCCCAGCTTTCGCCAGCCACCTGCTGCCTGGTGCGGCTATCTCCGGACAGCGCCATCGCCATGTAGCTGGCGCCGTGATACGAGCGGTCGCGCGTGATGACGAGCCCTTGCGGTTTCCTTGCCGCCAGTCTCGATATCTTCACCGCACTCTCGTTCGCGTCCGCGCCGCTGAGCGGCACAGTCGCTCGGCCTGGGCGCGGATTGCAGCGACGATGCGGGGATGTTGATGGCCGAGATTGCTGCATTCGGCGAGGCTGCTCATGTCCAGCACCTCGCGCCCGTCTTCCAGCTGCAAGCGCGCGCCCTGGCCGCCGACCACCGTCGGCGCATTCCAGTCTGCCTGCACGCACCAGCTGTGCAGGACGACGTCGCGCTCGCCAGGCATCAGAGGGGCTCTCCCACCGGCACTGCAGGCCGCTGGTTCATGCGTTGCAACAGCTCGCCGAGCTGGCGGATCTCCTCGCCGTACTGCGCCCAGTTGCCCTCGCGTTGCGCCTGCAGCGCACGTTGATAGGCTTGCTGCGCCTGCGCGGCGACCGACGAGACGTTCGGTGCACTCTGGGTCTCGGGCTCCGGTTTCAGCGGCCGAGTGGGCTGCACACGGGTTGCGATGGCTGCACCGCCACCGGGGAACAGCCGCTCCAGGGCGGCATCCAGCGTGTTCTCCATCACGATGCGGTTCTGGTACGCGACGATCACGCGCTTCAGCTCGGGGATGCGCCCGTTCGCCGCGCGCAGATACATCGGCCGGATGTAGAGCAGCGACTCCTCGATGGGGATCACGAGCAGATTGCCCTGGATCACTTCCGAGCCCTGCTGGTTCCACAGCGTGATCTGCGGCGCGATCACCTGGTCCTGACTGATGCGGGCGGCGATCTGCCGCGGCCCGAAGATGACGGTCTGCTTCGGCAACTGGAAGACCACGAGCTTCCCGTAATTCTCGCCGTCGCTGCGCGCGACCATCCAGGCCGCGAGATTGTCCTTCTGCCGCGGTGTATACGGCAGCATCTGGATGTACTCCGCGCCCGCCTCCCCCGGCAGCTTCATCACGGTGTAGTAAGGCGACATCGGCCGCGCCTGCGCGCCCTGGTCCAGGCTCGGAATGTCCCACTGGTCTTCGCCGTTATAGAACGTGGCCGGGTTCGTCATGTGGAACGTGGCGAACACCGCGGCCTGCAGCGCGAAGATGCCCTGCGGGTAACGCAAGCGTCCGCGCAGATCCTCCGGCATGTGGGACAGCGGCTTGAAGAGCGTCGGGAAGATGCGAGCGAGCGTGGCGACGACGGGATCTTCCGTGTCGAGCACGTGGAAGGTGACGGTGCCGTCGTAGGCATCCACGGTCACCTTCACGGAGTTGCGGATGTAGTTGATGCCGCCAGCCGGCTTCGAATACGGATAGCGGCTGCTGGTGGTGTACGCGTCCTGCACCCATACCAGCCGCCCCTCCGAGATGGCGAGATATGGCGCGCTGTCGTAGACCAGGAACGGCGCGATGCGCTTCACGCGCTCCGGCACGCGCCGGTACATGAGCACGCGGCTCTGCTCGGTGATGTTCGGGGAAAAGAACGTGTCCGGCGAGGCGAAGCGCACGGCGAACATCAGGCGGCGCAGCAGGCTGTCGAGCTGGACGCCCCCTTTGCCCGCGTACGTGCCGAAGACGTTGTCGTCCCCGCGCGGGAAGTCGAATTCGGCGGTGGCCGTCTTCACGAACACGTGGTCGTTGGAGAGCTCGCCGAAGTAGATGGCCGGCTGCTTCACCTTGAGGTCCACGGAAGACTTGATCGGCAGGTCCTTGATGAAGAGCAGCGGCAGCCCTTCCGGCGTGACCTCGTTGACCGGCCCGAGCGTGATGCCGTAGCCGTGCGTGAACGTGAGGCGCTCGTTGATCCACGAGGCGCTCGGCAGCGAGGCGGAGTTCATCTCGCGCGCCGAGAGCATGATCTGGCGGTACTGGCCGTCGATCACGTAGCGGTCGTTGTGCACGGAGACGAAATCGTAGTACGTGCGGATCTCCTGGATCTGCCCGAACGCGTCGAGCAGCGGCTGCTCGTTCCACAGCGGCACGTTGTCCAGCGTCGCGGCGTTGCGCTCGATGTCGGCGCGCGTCAGCGAGGCTTCACCCGAAAGCTCGCGCTCCACCACCTGGTCCAGCGCGAAGCCCGCGCGCGTGGCCTTGATGGAGTGCGCGATGTAAGGCGTTTCGCGCACCTGCTCGTTCGGCGCCACCACGAACCGCTGCAGCGCCATCGCATAGAGGAGGCCCAGCAGGCCGACGCCGAAGTACGCGCCCACCGCAGCCATCACGGGCCACAGGCGGGTTTCCTTGATCTGATAGAGCGCGAGGCCCGCACCGGCCAGCGCGACGACGACGAGCACCCACTGGGTGGGGATGCGCGCGTACACATCCACGTACGACGCGCCATGCACGGCGCCGGACGGAGTGGTGAGCAGCTCCGGAACGCCCAGCCAGGCCTTGCAGGCCAGCAGCACGAGCAGCACGGCCGCGAGCACGCTCAGGTGCCGGCGCGCCCCGCTGCTCAGCAACAAGCCG
Source organism: Steroidobacteraceae bacterium (assembly GCA_044225565.1). Lineage (GTDB taxonomy): Bacteria > Pseudomonadota > Gammaproteobacteria > Steroidobacterales > Steroidobacteraceae > CAVXAE01. Next base: position 3,403 of record JBGAIL010000156.1, read on the forward strand.
CGCTGCGGATCGAACATGAGGCTCTGCCCGGCGAAGTACGCGATGCCCGAGCCGATGGCGGCGAGCACCACGGTGGAAAGCGCGAGCCCGTGCAGGAAGTGCAGGAACGGCAGCTGGAAGACGTAGAAGCCGATGTCGTGGCCCAGGATGGGATCGACGGTGCCGAAGGGAACCGCGTGGCGCGCCATCAGCCACAGCTCCCATTTGCGCGACGCATAGAGCGCGACCAGCGCGGCGCCGGCGACCGCACCGAGAGTGAACAGCGGCGCGAGCCGCGACATGTCCAGCGAGACGATGCGCGGGCCCTCGGGGCCGTAAAGCGTGATCGAGCGCGCCTTGAGGCCGCGCCGCGCGAGCCGGAAATTGGCGAACAGCACGGCGAAGACGACGGCGAACACGGCAATGCCGAGCCAGGCCTGCGCAGTGATGCGCCTCAGGAAGACCTCCTGGAGCCTCACTTCCTCGAACCACAGCCAGTCCGTGTAGAGCGTGGCGAGCACGGGAGCCAGGAAGAGGCAGGCGAGGACGAACCCGAGGAGAGCGGTGCCGTAAGGCTTCGAGAAGCGCATGGATCACTCCGGCGGAAGAGCCGAATACTACTTCAGCCGGCGCCTCCCTCAGCAGGCCTGCGAAGCTATTTTTGCGCGGCCGGTTTCGCCGGCGCAGGCAGCTGTTGCGTGATGCAGTGGATGTTGCCGCCGCCGAGGAGGATCTCCCGGGCCGGAATGCCGATGATGCGGCGGCGCGGGAAGAGCTTGCGCAACAAGCGCATAGCCGCAGCATCTGAACGGGCGTTCAATTTCGGCATCAGCACGCCGCCGTTGGCGACGTAGAAGTTCACGTAGCTCGCCGCCAGGCGCTCCCCGGCCTTGCGGGGCTTGGTGCCCGGCCGGCGGGCGATGCCGCGGGCCTCTTTCGCCGTCATGTGGAGCGGGCCGGGCATGGGCATCCTGTGCACCTTCAGGCGCCGGCCGCGCGCGTCCCGGGCGTCGTGCAGGCGCTCCCAGGCATCCCGGGAGATGGCGTGCTGGGGATCGCGGCGGTCGTCCGTCCAGGTGAGGCAGACCTCGCCGGGGCGCACGAAGCAGGCCAGGTTGTCGACGTGACCGTCGGTCTCGTCGTTGAACACGCCCTTGCCGAGCCAGACGATGCGGCTGACGCCCAGCCAGGTCTGAAGTGCCCGCTCGATCTGCGCCCGGCTCATGCCGGGATTGCGGTTCCGGTTGAGCAGGCACTCCTCGGTGACCAGGGCGGTGCCCTGCCCGTCCACGTGGATGGCGCCACCCTCGTTGACCATGGGAGCGGGATAGCGGTCCAGGCGCTCGATCTCGAGTACCTTGCGGGCGACCAGCTCGTCCTGGTCCCAGGGGGAATAGAGACCGCCGAGCGCGCCGCCCCAGGCGTTGAAGCGCCAGTCGATGCCGCGGACGCGGCCCTTGCCGTCCACCACGCAGGTGGGGCCGACGTCGCGCATCCAGCAGTCGTCGTGGGTCATGTCCACGAGGCGCACCGATTCGGGGAGCATGCGCCGCGCTTTCGGGAAATGCGCCGGCGAGACGCCGATGGTCAATGGCTCGAGCCGGGCGATGGCGGCGGCCAGTGTGGCGAAAGCCCGCTGCGCCGGCTCGGCGTTCTCACGCCAGTTGTCCGGGCGCTCGGGCCACAGCATCCAGGTGCCGGCGTGCGGCTCGAACTCGGCCGGCATGCGCAAGCCATCCGCGGCGGGAGTGGATTTCAGCGTGCGGCTCATGAGGGCGTGCATGCTAGCATTGCGGGCCCGCCGGCGAGGCGCCCGCGGACTAGCAGGAGAAGCATCATGGCCACGGCTGCAGCGCCGAAAATCACCCCGCCCGCCCAGGGGGCGAAGATCTCGATCCGCGACGGCAAGCTCGTCGTGCCGGACAACCCCATCATCCCGTTCATCGAAGGCGACGGCACCGGGCCGGACATCTGGCGCTCCGCGGTGCGCGTGATGGACGCCGCCGTGCAGAAGGCTTACGGCGGCAAACGCAAGATCCACTGGATGGAGGTGTACGCCGGGGAGAAGTCGAACAAGCTGTTCGCCAACTGGCTGCCGGATGAGAGCGTCGCGGCCTGCCGCGAGTACCTGGTCTCCATCAAGGGCCCGCTCACCACGCCCGTCGGCGGCGGCATCCGCTCGCTGAACGTGGCGCTGCGCCAGATGCTGGACCTCTACGTGTGCCTGCGCCCGGTGCGCTGGTTCAAGGGCGTGCCTTCACCGGTGAAGCACCCGGAGAAGGTGGACATGGTGATCTTCCGCGAGAACACGGAGGACATCTACGCCGGCATCGAATTCGAGATGGGCACGCCGGAGAACCGGAAGTTCCTCGAGCTCTTCAAGCAGAACTTCCCCAAGGCCTACGGCAAGATCCGCTTCCCGGAGACTTCCGGCATCGGCATCAAGCCCGTCTCGAAGGAAGGCTCGGAGCGCCTGATCCGCTCCGCCATCGAGTACGCCATCGCCAACCAGCGCAAGAGCGTCACCATCGTGCACAAGGGGAACATCCAGAAGTTCACCGAGGGCGCGTTCCGCAACTGGGGCTACCAGCTCGCGGAGAAGGAGTTCGCGGCGCAGACCTACACGTGGGACCAGTGGGAGCGCACCAAGGCGGCGAAGGGCGAGAAGGAAGCGAACGCGGAGATGGATGCGGCGAAGAAGGCCGGGAAGGTCATCATCAAGGACGCCATCGCGGACATCACGCTGCAGCAGGTGCTCACGCGGCCGGAAGAGTTCGACGTCATCGCCACGCTCAATCTCAACGGCGACTATCTTTCGGATGCGCTCGCCGCGCAGGTGGGCGGCATCGGCATCGCGCCGGGCGGCAACATCAACTACAAGACCGGGCACGCGGTGTTCGAGGCCACGCACGGCACGGCCCCGAAGTACGCGAACCTGGACAAGGTGAACCCGGGCTCGGTGCTGCTCTCCGGCGAGATGATGCTGCGCTACATGGGCTGGGTGGAGGCCGCAGACGCGATCATTGCCGCGATGGACAGGACCATCGGGCAGAAGACCGTCACGTACGACTTCGCGCGCATGATGGATGGCGCGAAGGAAGTGTCCACCAGCGGGTTCGGGGATGCGCTGATCCGCAACCTGTAAGCCTCGTGTGCCGGGCGCCCGCGCGAACGCGGACGCGCCCGGCGAATCCGGAGTCTGGATTCCGTGGATCGTTTTGAAATCGGCGAGATCGCCATCTTCTGCAATCCCTCGAGCCCGCGGCATCTCGAAGAGTGCTGCGTGGTGGAAAGGCTGCAGCCCGGGCGCATCGTGGACGACGCCACGATGACCTGGCGCGAAGGCGTGTTCTATCGCGTCACCTTCGCCGGCGACGAGATCCGCTACGCGGCGGAGCCGCATCAGCTGAAGAAGAAGCCGGGGCCGGAAGTGCCGCCGGATGCGAAGCGCGAGCCGGTGGTCTCCTGGGACGACTGCGTGTTCAGGCCGAGCCGGGAGACGGTGGAAGGCTGAGGGGAGCTGGCCTCCGCAACCGAGGCTTTACTCAGCAGCGTTTCGATGAGACGCGGAAACGCTTTTCTTCGACAATCCCGTTAGTTCGTACGTCGCCCCCGATGCTCAGGCGCTAGATCGCCTAGCGCCTTGATCCTTACCGGCTTGCGATGCGGAAACCGGGCCACGAGATCGAGCTCACCGCCCATGGCTTGCACGTAGCCTTGCAACGTGGACAGCAGCATGTCAGTGCGCTGCTCATAGCGGGAGACGGTGTCCTGACCAACGTTGAGCGAACGAGCGAGTTCGGCCTGGGTTCGATTCAAAGCCTTGCGCAGATCCTGCAAAGACAGTTCTTCGGCGATGAGCTCGGCCGCACGGGCTTTGACGCGCGCCCGGCGACGGGCGGGCAACTGTGCGATTTTCTGGTTGAGTGTGCGAGCCATGTCGGCTACCTCAGCTTACGGGGTCGATCAGTCTCAGATGCGCATCGAATCGCCGATCCGCCGTATCGATCAGCGTTCGATAGAACCGCCTCTCGCCGCCACCGGCCTTGTTGCCTGCGACCCGATCCATGTCATGGGTATCATGACTGTGAAAACATATGGCGTCAAAGCCATATCGGAAGAAAACTCAGCCGCGACCCCGCAGGCGCGACGCGATAGGAAAAGCGGCCCGACCACCCCGACCGAGCCGCCTTCCCATGCCTTCAGTGCCGCACCCCCGCCGCAACCTCATCCGGATGCACCTCGAACGGATACACCGTCGCAATCAGCTCTGCGATGTGCTCCATCTGCACCTCGAGCCGATCCCCGACGGCATGCAGCAAGGTGCAGGCGATGTCCTCGTCCCGCTCGCAACTCTGATACCGCAGCGCGCAAGCCACGGTGATGAGTCCGGACTGCACGACCTGCAGTTGCTGAAGAATCTGCTCGAGCGGCTTGCGGAGCGCCTCTTCCGAGGCGGTACACTTCGTCTCAGCCATGGTCAATCTCTCCTGTAGGTTGGCTTTGGTCAGGCGCTCGTCGGTGCTCACTACGCCGGCGGGCGCCGCCTTCGACATTGATGGATACGGAAATCCTCTCGGATGCGGGAGATCCCGCAGTGCGACTTTGCGGGATGCAGGCTGGGGAGTACAGGCGCATATCTGTCGTGTTTCGCCAGATTTGCATCATCGCTGATGCAGGATCCCGACCATGCTCGGATGGACCGTTTCCGTTTTCAGAATCGACGCTGCCTCATCGGCAGCCGACCGTGCGGCCCGCTGGGAAGCGAGCGTATTCGGCCTGGAATGGCTCGAGAATCTCGTTGCCGCCGGAAACTGTCCGTTGTCTGACAGCTCATCGAGCTTTATCCGCTCCTGCAACTCCGGCAGGCTCCGCAAACCCCCTGCTTTCCGCGTGGCGTGTTGTGAATCTGAATTGCCGTTAACGGCAATTCAGATTCATAACCAGACCCTGCGCCCGTTGCCTCTTGGCCGAACGGCAGACGCCGCTTGCAGATTGCCCGCTACGCGAGCCGCCGCGACGGAGCTGGATACCAGTCTTGGAAAATTGCGCGTCGTCAGCGAAGGCGCATGCTGCTGTGGCCCGCACAACGACTCGGTTCCGGAACCAGCCGCACCGCCCCTTTCCCCGCGCTCACCCCATCAGATAAGCCCCGATGAACACCCCGATCATGGCGAAGCCGATAGCGAGCTTGAGCAGCGTGCCGAGGATGAGCCCCACCCACGTCGCGATACCAACCCGGCCGGCCTGATCCAGCCGGCCGTGCACGGAGAGTTCTCCCACCAGCGCCCCGACGAACGGCCCGAAGATCAGACCCGCCAGGCCGAAGAACAGCCCCACGATGGTGCCGATGAGCGCGCCCCAGACGGCGCGCCGGCTCGCGCCCGCGTATTTCACGCCCATCACCGAGGCCAGGAAGTCCACTAGCACGGCCAGCAGGGTGAGCACACCGAGCACCGCCAGCGTGAGCCAGCCGATGCGCTGGAAGTCGTCGACGGCGGCGGCCACTACCATGCCCGCGAGCATCAGCGGCACACCCGGCAGCGCCGGCAGCACGATCCCCGCCGCGCCGACCCCGATCAGCGCGATGGCGAGAACCCACAGTGCCGCCGCTTCCATGCCCCGGAAGGTACTGCAATCCCCGGTGTCCGGCACCTATGCCACTAATGCCGATACTGCGGTGTCCGGTACCGGCGGGTGCCGTAAACTGCCGCCCATGGATACGCAGCTCGCCCACGACAGCGCCCAGCGCATCGCGGAGGCCTTCGCAAACTACAACGCGGAGTTCCGGGCAATCACCCGCAGGGCGCCGGAACGGTTCGACGACTGCGACTGGAAAGGCAGCCAGCGGGACGCGGTGGAGCGCATCGAGCTCTACGACCGCTACGTGAACCAGACGGTGGCGGAAGTGCGCCTGCAGCTCGGCGCGCGTGCGCAGGAGCGCGCGCTTTGGGTGCTCATCCGCAACAGCTTCGCGGAGCAGATCGAAGCGCTGCCCGACAGGGAATTCACCAAGACCTTCTTCAGCTCGGTGACGCGCCGCTCCTTCGGCACGGTGGGCGTGGCGGAGGACATCGAGTTCGTCGCGACGGAGCTCGACCCCCTCGCCAGCATCACGAGCCACGTCGAGACGAACACCTACACCAACCGCGGCTCCCTGCAGCTGCTGCTGGAGGACGTGCTCAGCGATCTCCCCTTCCGTTCGCCATGGAAGGGCTTCGACAAGAGCGTCGAGCACGTCACCGCGGAGATCACCGAGCACCTGAACGCCTCCGGCGAGCGGCGCGCCGTGCAGAAGATCGAGATCATCCGGCCCGTCTTCTACCAGGTGACGCGCGCGTACGTGGTGGGCAAGATCATCGGGCGCGACTTCATCGCGCCGCTCGCCATCGCGCTCAAGAATACGGATCGCGGCATCCTGGTGGATGCGGTGATGCTGGCCGAAGGCGACGTCAGCATCCTCTTCGGCTTCACGCGCTCGTACTTTCACGTGGATCTCGAGCGCGTCGGCGAAGCCGTGGTGTTCCTGAAGTCGCTGCTGCCGCGCAAGCCCGTGAGCGAGCTCTTCACCGTGCTGGGCCGCGCCAAGCAAGGCAAGACGGAGCGCTATCGCGAGCTCATGAAGCACCTCGCGCACACGCCGGACATCTTCGTGCACGCGCCGGGCGACCGTGGCCTGGTGATGGTGTGCTTCACCCTGCCCTCCTTCGACGTGGTGTTCAAGGTGATCCGGGACCGCTTCCCGTATCCGAAGAACATCCAGCGCGAAGAGGTGAAGGCCAAATACCAGCTGGTCTTCAAACACGACCGCGCCGGACGGCTGGTGGATGCGCAGGAGTTCCGCATGCTGCGCTTCCCCCGCTCCTCGTTCTCGCCGGAGCTGCTGGAGGAGCTGCTCACCGAGACGGCCAACACGGTGCACGAAGCCGGCGACGATCTGGTGTTCGACCACGTCTACATCGAGCGGCGCATGACGCCGCTCAATCTTTTCCTGCGCACCGCTCCGCCGCAGGCCATGGAGAATGCCGTGCTGGATTACGGACAGTGCATCCGCGATCTCGCCTACACGAACATCTTCGCCGGCGACCTGCTGCTCAAGAACTTCGGCGTCACCCGGCACGGGCGCGTGATCTTCTACGACTACGACGAGCTCTGCCAGGTGACCGAATGCCGCTTCCGCGACATGCCCGAGGCGACCAACCCCGAGGACGAGATGCGCGGGGAGACCTGGTTCTACGTCGCCGAGAACGACGTGTTCCCCGAGACGTTCATCAACTTCCTGGCCTTCGACGACTCGCAGCGCGCCACGTTCATGAAAGTGCACGGCGAGATCCTCACCGCCGATTTCTGGCGGCACGTGCAGGAGAAGCTCGCGGCGGAGGAGATGATCGAGGTGCTGCCGTACCATCCGCACCGCGTGAGGGTCGCCAGCAGCTACTGAGCCGGGAGCCGTCGCGCCTCACCATGAACTTCCGCCAGATCGAAGTCTTCCACGCCATCTACGTGAGCGGCTCCATCACGGCCGCTTCGCGCACGCTGCACGTCTCGCAGCCTTCGATCAGCAAGATCCTGCAGCATGCGGAGAGCCGGCTGGGGTTCCAGCTGTTCCGCCGGGTGAAGGGGCGGCTCATCCCCACTGAAGAGGCGCACCTGCTGTTCCGCGAGGTGGACGACGTGTATCAGCGCATCGGCTCGCTGAAGCTCGCCGTCAGCAACCTGCGGGCGGGCGGTGCGGCGCACCTTCGAATCGCGGTGCTGCCGGCGCTGGGCCTGGGCGTCGCGCCGCAGGCCATCGCGAAGTTTCGCGAGAGCCATCCGGACGTGACGTTCGACGTGCAGACGCTGGATCACGTGGACATCCTGCGTTGCCTGTATGAGCGCGAAGCCGACATCGCCATCGGCTTCTCGGCGCCCGCGCATCCGCGGCTCAAATCGACCCGCATCGGGCACGGTGAGCTGGTGCTGCTGCGCCGCAGGGCCGAGGACGACTCGGCCCGTGCAGCCGATGTGCGAGCCGACTCTCGCAGGCGCGAGCCGACGCCGACGCTGGATTTTCGCAG
>JBGAIL010000157.1:0-11548 GCA_044225565.1 Steroidobacteraceae bacterium
GATGGCTGAACGCAGCCGCGCGCGCGCCGAAGAAGCGAGACGAAACCTTCCCGAGGCACAACTGGTCGCCCGGGCATTACAGACTCCAGAGCCGCCGCGCCTGCGGCGCACCGGCCGCGGCTTCGACCTCATCGCGGAGATCAAGCTGCGCTCGCCGGCAGTAGGGGCGCTCAAGTCTGTGGATGAGAGTATCGATGTGCGCGCTGCGGCTTACGCGGCGGCCGGCGCGGCGGCGGTGTCCGTATTGACGGAGCCCAGCCGCTTCGACGGCTCGATGGCGCATCTCGAGTCCGCGGTCCGCGCGCTCGCGCCTGCAAAGGTGCCGGCGATGCGCAAGGATTTCCTCGTCGATCCCTATCAGGTCGCGGAAGCGCGGCTGGCTGGCGCCGGCGGCGTGCTGATCATCCTGCGCATGCTCGCGCGACCGCAGCTCGAAGCGCTGATCGCGGCTGCACGCCGGTTGAAGCTGTTCGCGCTGCTCGAAGCGTTCGACGAGACGGACATCGAGCTCTCGCATCGCCTGCTCGAGGCCCAGGGCGGTGAAGGCCTGCTGGTCGGGGTGAACTGCCGTGATCTCGTCACGCTGCAGGTGGTGCCGGGCCGTCTGGAGCAGCTCGCTTCATTGCTGCCCACCAGCGTGCCGCGGGTGGCCGAGAGCGGAGTGGGCACTGCGGCAGATGCCCGCAGCGCCTCGATGGCCGGCTACGACATGGCGCTGGTCGGCAGCGCGTTGATGAAGGCCGGCGATCCCGCGGTGCTCGCCAGGGCCATGCTCGAAGCGGGACGCAAGCCGTGAGCGCGCTGTGGATCAAGATATGCGGCATGACGACGCCCGAAGCCGTCGCCGAAGCGCTCGCGCAGAAGGTCGACGCCATCGGCTTCGTCTTCGCCGAATCACCGCGACAGGTCACGGCCGCGAGGGCGGTGGAGCTTGCTGCGCCGGCGCGCGGCCGCGTTCAATGCATCGCCGTCACTCGCCATCCTACGCAGTCGTCGGTGGATGAGATCGTGAGCGCCTTCAAGCCGGATGCCTTGCAGACGGACATCGAAGACCTTGCGCAGCTGCGGCTGCCACGGACGCTCGGCCTGCTTCCCGTCGTTCGCGAAGGCAATCCGCTGCCTCCCCGGTTTCCCGAGAGGCTTTTATATGAAGGCCAGGCCAGCGGCACTGGCGTGCCATTCGACTGGAGCGCCGCCCGCGACGTCGCACACCGCACGCAGCTCGTGCTCGCCGGCGGCCTGAATCCGGACAACGTCGGCGGCGCCATCGCCGGCATCCATCCCTTCGGCGTGGATGTCTCGAGCGGCGTGGAGCAGCGACGCGGCATCAAGTCACCCGAAAAGATCGCTCGATTCGTACGGGCCGTCAGGGCCTCCCGACAGGACACCATCCCATGATCGCAACACTCGACATCGACCAGAAACGCCTGCTCGCCGACGAGGTGGCGGGCCGTTTGCCCGACGCCCGCGGGCGCTTCGGCCCGTTTGGCGGCCGCTACGTGCCGGAAACGCTCGTGCCGGCGCTCGACCGCCTGCAGGCCGGCGTCGATCGCCATCTGCACGATCCGGCCTTCCTCGAGGAATTCAACACCGAGCTGAAATCCTGGGTCGGCCGGCCGACGCCGCTGACCCACGCTCACGAGTTGTCACGTCGGTGGGGCGCGCAGGTGTGGCTCAAGCGCGAGGACATGGCGCATACCGGCGCGCACAAGATCAACAACTCGCTGGGCCAGGTGCTGCTCGCGAAGAAACTCGGCGCGAAGCGCGTCATTGCGGAGACGGGCGCGGGCCAGCATGGCGTCGCATCCGCGGCGGCCTGTGCGCGCCTCGGCATGCCGTGCACCGTGTACATGGGCTCCGTGGACATGGAGCGCCAGGCGCCGAACGTCGGGCGAATGAAGCTGCTCGGCGCGACGGTGGTGCCGGTGACGAGCGGCGACAAGACTCTGCGCGCCGCGGTGGACGAAGCCTTGCGCGACTGGGTATCGGACCCGAACGGCACGTACTACTGCCTGGGCTCCTCGATCGGCCCGCATCCTTACCCCTATCTGGTGCGTGAGCTGCAGGCAGTCATCGGGCGCGAGGCACGCGAACAGATGCTCGCGGTCAGCGGAAAGCTCCCGGACGTCGCCATCGCCTGCGTCGGTGGCGGCTCGAACGCCATCGGGCTCTATCACGCATTCGTACCGGACGAGCAGGTGAAGCTGCTCGGCTTCGAGGCGGGCGGCCGCGGCGGCGGGCTCGGCGAGAATGCCGCCTCGCTGACCTACGGGCGGCCCGGCGTGCTGCAGGGCTGCTACTCGCTGCTGCTTCAGGACGATGACGGGCAGATCCAGGAGACGCATTCGGTGTCCGCGGGTCTCGACTATCCCGGGGTCGGGCCGGAGCATGCGCTGCTCCACGCCACGGGGCGCGTGCACTACGACGCCATCGACGACGATACTGCGCTCGCGGCCATCGCCGAATGCTGCGCGGCGGAAGGCATCCTGCCGGCGATCGAGTCGGCGCATGCGCTCGCGGGCGCGAAGCGCTACGCGAAGGAACATCCAGGCGCGCTCATCCTCGTGGGACTTTCCGGACGAGGTGACAAGGACATGCCGACTTTGCAGCGTACGCTGCTGGCCGACACGGATGCGGCGCACTCCGGCGCATCCGCCGGCGCGACGGGCGGGAGGCCGCAATGAGCTCCACCGAACTCATCTCCAATGCGATCCGTGGCGCCGCGAAGCGGGGCGGCCCGGCGATCGTCGCGTACGTCACCGCCGGCTTTCCGACGAAAGCGGGATTCCTCGAGCAGCTGGCGAAGGTGGGCGAGGCGGCCGACGTCATCGAGATCGGCGTGCCGTTCAGCGATCCCATGGCGGACGGCACCACCATCCAGCGCTCGAGTCGCGAGGCACTGGCGCAAGGTGTGTCGCTACGATGGATCCTGGAGCAACTCGCCTCCCTCGGGGCGCGCCGACCCGCGGCGCCCCTGCTGCTCATGAGCTATCTCAACCCGCTGCTCGCGTACGGTCTCGACCGGCTGCCCGAGGATGCGGCGCGCGCCGGCATCAGCGGCTTCATCGTTCCTGACCTGCCTTACGAGGAATGCGCAGAGCTGCGCGATGCGCTGAACGCGCGCGACGTGGTGCTCGTTCAGTTCGTCACGCCGGTCACGCCCGTCGAGCGCATGAAAAAGCTCTGCGCGGCGGGGCAGGGCTTCATCTATGCGGTGACGATGACGGGCACCACGGGCAAGAACGTCGCCGTGCCTCAGGAGGCGCTCGACTATTTCGGCCAGGTGCGCAAGCTGTCCACGGTGCCGGTATGCGCCGGTTTCGGCATTCGAAGCCGTGAGCAGGTGGCGCGACTCAGCGGCCACGTGGATGGCGTGATCGTCGGCTCGGCACTCGTGGAAAATGGACGCTCGCGGCGCTGATCGCGGGCCTGGCGATGGTCAGTCCCTTCTCCATCGATACGTTCTTTCCCTCGTTCCGCGCCATCTCCGCGGAGTTCCACCTCACGGACTGGCAGATCCAGCAGACCATCACGGTCTACATGCTGCCCTACGCCGTGATGGCGCTGGTGCACGGCCCCATCTCCGATGCGATCGGGCGGCGCCCCGTCGTGATCGTCGGCATCTTCCTCTATGCGCTTTCGTCCGCCGTGTGCGCCTTCGCGCCGAGCTTCACGGTGTTGCTGGTCTGTCGCGCCGTCCAGGGAATGACGGCAGGCGCGGGCCTCGTGGTCGGCCGCGCCGTGATCCGCGATCTGCACGAAGGCCCGCAGGCGCAACGACTGATGGCCACGATCACCATGATCTTCGGTATCGCTCCCGCGATCGCGCCCGTGATCGGTGGCTGGATCCACGTGGCCCTCGGCTGGCGCAGCGTGTTCGGCTTCATGGTGCTGCTCGGCCTCGCGCTCATGCTCGCGAGCTGGGTGCGCCTGCCGGAGACACACCCGCATTCGCGCCGCGTGCCGTTCGATCTGCGCCGGCTCGCCGCGACGTCGTGGCGCATCCTCTCGGACCGGCATTTCCAGCTGCTGGCGCTGGCGAGCGGCATCAATTTCGCGACGATGCTGGTGCTGGTCGGCGCCGCGCCCGCCATCGTGCTGGATCACTGGCATCTGAAGGAGACGCAGTTCGCGTACCTCTTCGTGCCGCTCATCATCGGCTTCACGCTGGGCGCCGGCGCTTCCGGCCGGCTGGCGGGACGGGTCGCGCCCGCCAGGCAGGTGGAGGCGGGCTTCGCATTCCTGCTCGCCGGCACGGGCCTGCTGCTCGCATTGCATGTTTCGATGCCCCGGCCGCCGCTGCTCCTGCAGCACTTCGCCATCGTGCTGCTCGCGACCGGCGTGCAGCTCGTCTTCCCGGTGCTGACCTTGCGCATCCTGGACCTCTTCCCCCATCACCGGGGCTCGGTCTCCTCGGCGCAATCCTTCGTCTCGCTGGTGTTCTCCAGCCTGGTCATGGGCATGGTGGTCCCGATGCTCAGCCATTCGTTCGCGCTGCTCGCGGCCGGTGCCTTCACGCTGGCGTTGCTCGCGTTCGGATGCTGGCGCCTCGCGGCCCGCCGGGGTTAGATTGACGCTCCCATGAGCGTCATCAGCATCGCCCGCTGCTTCTGTGGCCCGCCGTCATCGGCCAACGGGGGCTACTTTGCGGGACGCGTCAGCAATCTTTCTTCGCGCATGCTCACGGTGAGACTCAACAAGCCGCCTCCGCTCGAGACGGAGTTGGAGGTGGCGGAGCTGAGCGACGGCTCGCTGGAAGTGCGGCATGAGGGAGAGGTCGTCGCGCAAGGCCGTCCCGCGGAGCTCGATCTCATCGTGCCGGCGCCCCCGGCTTATGTCGAAGCCGTGGAAGGCTCGCGGCACTACTACGGGTTCAAGGAGCACGCTTTTCCGAGCTGCTTCGTGTGCGGCACCGCCCGGGAGCGCGGCGACGGCTTGCGCATCTTCGCGGGCGCCGTCGGCGAGAAGGGCCTGGTCGCCGCACCCTGGCTGCCCGAGCCTTTCCTCGACCGGGGCGACGGCAAGGTGAAGCCGGAGTTCATGACCGCGGCGCTGGATTGTCCCGGCTACGCCGCCGTCAATCGCGGGGCGCCGATGCTGCTGGGGGAGATCACCGCGCACATCGATCGCTGCGCGCGCATCGGCGAGCCCTGCGTCGTCATCGGCTGGCACATCTCGACCCAGGGACGCCGGCATCTGGCGGGAACCGCGCTGTTTGATTACGACGGCGAGCTGTGCGGGCGCGCGCAAGCCACCTGGATCGAGCTCAAGGATCCGAGCCTGTTCAAGTGAGCCGGATTCGGGCAAGCCCGCCCTCCGATGCCCCACGCCCACGGTCGCGCCAGCCTGCGCCGAGTCCGTGGGCGCTCTGAAACTCTTTCCTCGCGCTTTCCAACCTTACCGTGTGCTCAGGCGTTATGTTGACCGCCTGGGCGCGAGATCGCCTGAAGGGCCTCGCCCGCCGTGCGTGGCCGACGATCCCGGGCGATGTCCGCCAGCGAGACGATACCGACCAGGCGCTCCTCGCGGTCGACCACCGGCAGGCGGCGGATCTGCAGGTCCGCCATGGTATCGGCGACGTCGTCCACGTCGTCGTAGTCGTGGACATATTTGACGCCGGGGCTCATGGCCTCGCGCACGTGCGTGCTGCCTGGATCGAGTCCCCGTGCCACGGCGCGCACCGCTATGTCGCGATCCGTGATCACGCCGATCACGCGGTTGCCTTCGTCGATGGCGGGAAGCACGCCGACGTCCGTGCGGCTCATAGTCTGAGCCGCCTCCTGGAGGGAAGCCTCCGGAGCAACCGTCTCCACGTCCTGTGTCATGACCTCGCTGACTTTCATACCGGCTCCTCGTGCGTAAGAGGCGGATCTCCGCCCATCGACCGGCTTTCCAGCAAGTATCGTGCGCAGCCCTGCCGACAGCCTTGTGTAAGATGCGCATCCCTTTGGTCTCGTCGGCATCCGAGGACGTTCCGTGAGCTCTTCACTCCGCGATCAGCTGATCCAGGCCGGTCTCGCCACCGAGAAGCGGGCCCGGCAGATCGAGCAGCAGCAACGGCCGCGGGGCGAGGGTGGGCGCAGGCCCGCGGCGACGACGCATCCCCATCAGAAGGACGCCGCCCGGCAGGCGCAGGCCCAGAAGGCTGCCCGTGATCAGGAGCTGAACCGCCAGCAACAGATCAAGGCGGAGAAGAAGGCGCGTCGTGCCGAGGTGCGCCAGCTCGTCGAGCAGGCCAAGCTCCCCCGCGTGGAGAGCGAGGACCGCTTCAACTTCGTCGACGAGCGCAAGATCCACTATGTGCTGGTGGATGCCGTGTTGCGGGAGCGGTTGAACCGCGGGGAGCTTGCCATCGCGCGCAGCGGCTCGCGCTACGAGATCGTGCCCGCGGAGGCCGCTGCTCGCATTCGTGAGCGGGATGCCAACGCCATCATCAAGCTTCCCGATGTCACGGCCTCCGCCGCTGCGGACGATCCGTACAAGGACTTCCAGGTTCCCGACGATCTGAGGTGGTAGGCGGACAGAGCCCGCTCGCACGGCGAGCGACTCGCCGCCGTTGCATCGACGGTCCTGGCGCGGGGCTCGATCGGGCCCACTAGGCCATCAACGCGATCACTACTCCGAGCATCGCGCCGAGCACCAGTGCCGCGCCCGCGATCATCCAGTCGCGCCGGCGCCGCGCCACGAGGTCCGCGGCTTGCAGCGCTTCCACCTGCGGTGCGTCCACTCGCACGTTGAGCTCGCCGCTCTGCGCGCGTTGAGTGATCGTCGCGAGCGCGGCAGGCAGGTTCTTCGCCGCCTCCACCAGCTGTGGCCACTGCCCGCGCAGGCTTTTGAGGACACTGCGCAGGCTCGTGCGCTCGCTCATCCAGTCCCGCAGGATCGGCGTGGCGGTCTGCCAGATGTCGAGATCGGGATAGAGGTCGCGGCCCAGGCCTTCGATGTTGAGCAGCGTCTTCTGCAGCAGGATCAGCTGCGGCTGGATCGGCATGTTGAAGCGTCGCGAGATCTCGAACAGCCGCAGCAGGATCACGCCGAAGGAGATGTCCTTGAGCGGCTTGTCGAAGATGGGCTCGCAGACGGTGCGCACCGCGGATTCCATCTCGTCCACGCGCGTGCCCGGCGGGACCCAGCCTGACTCGAGGTGCAGCGTCGCGACGCGGCGGTAATCGCGGTTGAACACCGCCAGGAAATTCTCTGCGAGGTAATGCTGGTCGCGCGGATCCAGCGAGCCGACGATGCCGAAGTCGATGGCGGCGTAGCGCGGGCTCTTCGGATCGTCGATGAGCACGAAGATGTTCCCGGGATGCATGTCCGCATGGAAGAAGTTGTGGCGGAATACCTGCGTGAAGAAGATCTCCACACCGTTGCGCGCGAGCCTGGGGATGTCCGTGCCGGCCTCGCGCAGCCGCGCCATGTCGCTGATCGGCACCCCGTGGATGCGCTCCATCACCATCACGTCGATGCGGCAGTAGTCCCAGTACACGTCGGGCACGTAGAGCAGCGGCGAGCCTGCGAAATTTCGTTTGAGCTGCGCGGCATTGGCGGCTTCGCGCATCAGGTCGAGCTCGTCGAGGATCGTCTTCTCGTACTCGGCCACCACCTCGAGCGGGCGCAGGCGCCTGCCTTCGCTCCAGTAGCGGTCCGCCAGGCCTGCGAGCGCATAGAGCACCTCGAGATCGCGCTGGATCACCTCGCGCATGCCCGGGCGGAGCACCTTCACGATGACTTCCTTGCCTTCAAGGGCGCCCGCATTCGCGTCCGGATCGGTCGTGGCGTGTTGTGTGGCAGCAGCGGCTGGTGTTGCGACAGTGGGTGCGGTGTAGAGGCGCGCGACATGCACCTGCGCGATGGAGGCTGCAGCGAGAGGCGTTTCATCGAAAGACGCGAAGACTTCGTCGACCCGCTTGCCGTAGGCGCGTTCCACGATTTCGCGCGCGATGCTGCCGGGAAAGGGGGGCACGCGATCCTGCAGTTTCGCCAGCTCTTCGGCGACGTCGTTCGGCAGCAGATCGCGTCGCGTGGAGACGGCCTGGCCGAACTTCACGAAGATGGGGCCCAGCTCCTCGAGCGCGAGCCGCAGCCGTACGCCCCGGCTCGCCTTGCGGCGCCGCTCGAACCAGACTCCGGGCGAGAGATAGAAGAGAAAGCGCAGCGGCCGGTACAGGTGCGTGGCGCGCACGTAGTCGTCGAGCCCATGCTTCAACAGCACGCGCTGGATCTCGACGAGGCGCGCGAGCACCCGCGGTTTCACGATGCGCCCCGGGCTTCGTCGAGCGGGCCGTGGTCGACGCGCGGATTCATTCGGTGCCTCGCCGATCGATCCGGCCGCGGCGCGCCTCGAGCCGATCCACGTCTTCGCGCAACGCGTCGACGCCTTTCAGGAACTGGTCTCCTTCGGCGCGTGGCACCAGGTCCTGTTTCTCGTGCGCCAGGAATTCCGCGGCGTTCCGCATCGTCGTGTCGGCTGCGCGCTTGCCCCAACCCGCCATGGCGCGCGCGAGATTCCCGAGCTGATGAGCAGGCGCGTCGCCCACGAAGACCGAAAGCTCCTCTTCGAGATCCGGGCGCAGCAACGACGCGAGCTCCCGAAACCGCTGCGCGAGCTCCGCGTCGCCGGTGATCACGGCGCCTCCGCTGATCTCGGCATCGATCGACGCCGCAGCGTCTTTCGAGATGCGCAATGTGTCACCCGTGGATTCGAGCACGCGGCGGGTGAAGCCCGGCACGCTGACGCCGACGCGCTTGCCGGAGAGCTCGCGGCACAACTCGCGTGCGCGCGGCGAGCGCGGCAGTCCCCGGTTCAGCAGGTTCTCGACGAACGACTCAATCAAGCCGGTACCCGCGATGCACGGCCACGATGCCGCCGCTCAGGTTGTGATAGCGGCAGTTCTCGAGCCCCGCCTCCCGCATCATGCCGAGCAGCGTCTCCTGGTCCGGATGCATGCGGATCGATTCGGCGAGATAGCGATAGCTCGCCTCGTCTCCCGCCACCACCCGCCCCAGCCACGGCAGCACGCGGAACGAGTAAGTGTCGTAGAGCGGCTTCAGGCCCGGTGCCGCCGGCTTCGAGAACTCGAGCACCAGCAGCTGGCCTCCCGGTTTCAGCACGCGTCGCATCGAGCGCAGCGCCGCACTCTTGTCGGTGACGTTTCGCAGGCCGAAGCCGATGGTCACGCAATCGAACGTAGCGTCCGCAAAGGGCAGCTTCTCGGCGTTTGCCTGCGCGCAGGAGACGGTGCCCACCCTGCCTTCATCCAGCATGCGGTCGCGGCCGCGCGCGAGCATCTCGCCGTTGATGTCCGTGAGCACCACGAGCCCGCGGGACCCCACCTGCCTGGCGAGCCCCGCGCTCAGGTCGCCGGTGCCGCCCGCCACGTCCAGAGCCTTCTGTCCTGGGCGGAGGTTGGCGAGGCCGAGGGTGAAATGCTTCCAGAGCCGGTGCACGCCTGCCGACATCAGGTCGTTCATCAGGTCGTAATTGCCGGCAACGGAGTCGAACACGCCGCGAACGCGGCGGGCTTTGTCGCCGAGCGGGACTTTTTCGTAGCCGAAGTCGGTGGTGTCGTCGGACATGTGCGTGGGCTGTTGGGAGGCGCGACATTCTAAATGGCTGGGAGGCTGGGCGTTTGGGGACATCGCAAGCGGCGGGCGAGCCGACGAGGGGCAGGAATGGGGTCCTACGGCCGGTCTCGGCCCGGCTGCTTGTGGAGCGCTGCCCCGCCGGCGCAGGCCGACCCGCCCGCGACCGTCCTCACCGGCTGACCCAAAGGCGAGTCCGCCTTGCGCTTCAGGTACTTCGCCCAGTTCGAAGCCTGGTCCCGGCCCAGCTCGTGCAGGTACTTCCAGGTGTAGAGCCCGCTATCGTGCCCCGGGTGTGCGCAGAACGCTCGAGGCGTATCGGCGGGGTGGTGCTCGACAGAGCGGCCGAAGACGGATGTCGAAATACAGGGACGTATTTCGACAAGGCCCCCAGGGAGGGTCTTACGGCCGGTCCCTGCCCGTTTGTCGAAGCGCCGCCCCGCGCGCAGGCCGATCCGCCCGCGACTGTCCTCACCGGCTGACCCATGGGGGACTCAGCCCTTCGCTTCAGATACTTCGCCCAGTTCGAAGCCTGGTCGCGCCCCAGCTCGTGCAGGTACTTCCAGGTGTACAGCCCACTGTCGTGCCCATCATCGAAGACAAGCTTCACCGCGTACTGCCCGACGGGCTCGACCGCCTTCACGCCTACGTTCTCCTTGCCGAGCACCAGCACCTCTTGCCCAGGCCCGTGCCCCTTCACCTCCGCGGAAGGCGAGTGCACCCGCAGGTACTCGAAGGGCAGCTCGTACCGCGACCCGTCGTCGAACGCCACTTCCAGCAGGCGCGAGCGCGTGCGGAGCTTGATCTCTAGCGGTGTGGGCTCGGCCATGCGCCGGCAGTATACTCAGCTCCCTTTCGGAGCAAGAGGGCACCGCGCCGCGGCATCAATGCAACCTACCGATACCTCGCATCCCGACCACTATCACAAGGTCGTGGACTGCCAGTGGGCCTGCCCAGCACACACGGACGTGCCTGAATACATCCGGCTGATCGCGCAAGGGCGCTTCACCGATGCCTACATGGTGAACCGCCATTCCAACGTCTTCCCCGGCATCCTCGGTCGCGTCTGCGACCGGCCCTGCGAGCCCGCTTGCCGCCGCGAGCGCGTCGAAGCCAAGCCGGTCGCCATCTGCCGCCTGAAGCGCGTCGCCGCGGATCACCGCGAGGACGTGAGCGGGCGCCTGCCGAAGATCCCGAAGCTCAAGAACGGCAAGCGCGTCGCCTGCATCGGCGCGGGCTGCGCTTCGCTCACCGTCGCCAACGATCTTCTGCCGCTCGGCTACGAAGTCACGATCTTCGAGCAGTTCGGCGAGCCGGGCGGCCTCATGCGCACCAACATCCCCTCGTTCCGGCTGCCGCACACGGTGCTGAACGAGGAGATCGGCATGATCGTGGGCATGGGCGTGGACCTCAAGCTCAACCATCCCATCGACAGCCTGCGTAAGTTGGTCGGTGAAAGCGGCTTCGATGCCGTGTTCGTCGGCTCAGGCGCGCCGAAAGGAAAGGAGTTGAGCCTTCCCGGCCGGCAGGAAGGCGCGGCCAACATCCACATCGGCATCTCGTGGCTCGAGTCCGTGGCGTTCGGGCACGTGGAGAAGATCGGCGAGCGCGTGCTCATCATCGGCGTGGGCAACACGGCGATGGACTGCTGCCGCACCTCGCTGCGCCTCGGCGCGAAGAATGTAAAGGTGATGGCGCGCAAGCCGCGCGCGTTCTTCAAAGCCTCCGCGTGGGAGCTCGACGACGCGGAGGAGGAAAGCGTCGAGATCGTCATCAACCGCTCGCCGAAGGCCTTCGTCGTCGAGAACGGCAAGCTCACCGGCATGACGTTCGACCAGATGGAGTACGACATCGACGCGCGCGGTCGCATCACCGCCGAGCGCATCGTGGGCGAGGAATTCATCCCCGCGGACGACGTGATCCTCGCCATCGGCCAGGAGAACGCCTTCCCCTGGATCGAGCGCGA
>JBGAIL010000158.1:0-11370 GCA_044225565.1 Steroidobacteraceae bacterium
CCGTGGCGTGGTCTGCGATGTCGATCGCGCCGTTCACGGTGGAGACCTTGTCGGCGGTCTCGCCGCTGCGCACGGACACGGAGCCGTTCACGCGGTTGTGCCCGTCGTAACTGCACGCGGGCAGGGCCGCGAACGCGACGAGCAGAGCGAACAGGGAAATACGGGTCATGGCGCGGCCTCCAGCAGAGTGGGTAAGCCTATATCCCGCCCGCACGCTGAAAGTTGCGCGGCCGTGCGGCGCGGGCAGCTCGGCGGATGCCAGGCAGGCGCGCGCAGCCGCGATGTGCGCTCGGCGTGCCCTCAGCCGGGCGGGTGCGCTCCCGCAAACATCATCACCGTGGCACCTTCCACGGGTCCGATCCGCGCGGTCTCGCTGACATAAAGCTTCACTTCGCGCTCGAACCGCATGGGCCCCTCGACGACCGCGCCGGGACCGATCACCACCTTGGGCAAAGGCCTGCGACCCTCGCTGGCGGCCACGCTGGCCCCCTTCACGAGAATCCCGCCTTCCACTCGCGAATCCGCCTCGATCACGATGTCACCGGTCTCCGTCCGGAGTCCGCCCCCCACGTGCGCCGCTGCGAGGTGGATTCGCCCGTTCACGCTTGCTACCCGGCCGGCCACTTCGGTGTCTCGATCCAGCACGACGGTGCCGTTCACGGCGGAAATGCTGCCGGCCACGCGAGCCGCCTTTCCCAGCGCCACGCCGCCGTTCACCGTGGAAACGTTGCTCGAGACCCGCGCGTTCTCGCCCACGGAGATGCCACCGTTCACGCTCTGCAGGGATTTCGCAGTGGCGCTGGGCTCGAGCTCGATGGCTCCATTCACCGTCTGCGCGCTCCGCACCGCGGCATTTTCCGCCACATGGATGCTGCCATTCACGGTGGAGACGTCCTGCACGCGCTCACCGCTCTTCACGGAGACGGCGCCGCCGGAAGGGTGAGGTTCTTCGCCAAGGGCGGGCAGGGCAGTGCAAAGCCCCAGGATTCCAGCCAGTAACCCGATTCGATGCATCTCGATCCCCCGCGGCAACGCCGCTCAGGTGGTGTGCTCGACCGCAAAGCGGCTGAGGGCTTCGAGACCTTTCTTGTATTCCGTGTCCGGCAGCGGCGCCAGGGCCGCGATCGCTTTGGCGGACTCCTCACCCGCCACCCGGGCGGTGTAATCGAGTCCGCCCGTGGATTCTATCGCAGTCAGCACCGGCTCCATCCGCTCGAGCCCGCCATTTTCGATGGCCTGGCGAATGGCCTGCTGCTGTGCCGGCGTGCCGTTCTTCAGAGCATGGATGAGCGGCAGCGTGGGCTTGCCCTCGGCCAGGTCGTCGCCCAGGTTCTTGCCGCGCTCTTCGGGGTTCGAGCGGTAGTCGAGCACGTCGTCCACCAGCTGATAGGCGGTGCCGAGGTGACGGCCGTAGTCCGCCAGCGCCGCCTGGATGTTCGGCGGGCTGCCGGCGAGCACGGCCGCGACCTGCGCACCGGCCTCGAACAGGCGGGCGGTCTTGCGGTGGATCACCTCGAGGTAACGCTGCTCGGTGGTGTCCGGATCGTGCGCGTTCATCAGCTGCAGCACCTCGCCCTCGGCGATGGTGTTGGTCGCCTCGGACATGATCTCCATGACCCGCTGGGAGGCGAGAGCGGCCATCATCTGGAAGGCGCGGGAATAAACGAAATCCCCCACGAGCACGCTCGCCGGGTTGCCGTACACCTCGTTGGCGGTGTCGCGGCCGCGGCGCTTGGAAGAGCCATCCACCACGTCGTCGTGGAGCAGGGTGGCCGTGTGGATGAACTCGATGAACGCAGCCGCTTCGACATGGGCCTGGCCCTGCCCCCCACAGGCGCGGCCGGCCAGCAGGACGAGAAGAGGCCGCAGGCGCTTGCCGCCGCCGGCGATGATGTGCTCGGCCACCTGGTCCACGAGTGCCACGCGGCTTTTCAGGCGTGCCCGGACCACCGCGTCGAGGGCGGCGAGGTCGGGGCGGACGAGGTCGCGGATCTGTTCGAGCTTCACGGCGGCGCATCCTAGCTGAGCAGGGCGCGGGCTGTATCGCCTTATCTGGGAGGCCGGCATGAGTTTGCCGCAGTTCCGCGCGGCGGCCGGCCGGACCGGGCGGCGGCGCCGTAAGTCTCTGTCCAGCCTTCGGAAACGGGGGCAAAACGGGTTTGACCCTTTGGGGGTCGGCCGCTAGAATGCGCGGCCTTTCACCAGCCTGGGCAGCGCCCGGGCCTCATCACCCGGATCGCCCATCATGTACGCAGTCATCGCCACCGGCGGCAAGCAATATCGCGTCAGCAAAGACGCCACCCTGCGCGTCGAGAAGCTCGACGCCGAGCCGGGTGCCACCGTGGAATTCGGCGAGGTGCTGCTGGTCGGCCAGGGCGCGGACGTGAAGCTCGGTGCCCCGCTGCTGAAGGGCGGCAAGGTCACGGCCACGGTCGTGCGCCACGGGCAGGGGGACAAGGTCTCCATCGTCAAATTCCGTCGCCGCAAGCACTACCTGCGGCAGAAGACGCATCGTCAGCAATTCACGGAAGTGAAGGTCACCGGCATCAGCGCCGGTTAAAGCCCTCTTCAAGACAGGATCAGGCTCATGGCACACAAAAAGGCAGGCGGCAGCACCAAGAACGGCCGCGACTCCCACAGCAAGCGCCTCGGCGTGAAGCGCTTCGGCGGCGAGCAGGTGCTGGCGGGGAACATCATCGTGCGTCAGCGCGGCACTCAGATGCGCGCGGGCGAGAACGTCGGCATCGGCGTGGACCATACGCTGTTCGCCAAGGTGGCCGGCCGCGTCGCATTCAAGCGCAAGGGCGCCGAGCAGCGTGTGTACGTGAGCGTGCTCCCCGAGACCGTGAACTGAGATCCAGCCTCCGGGCTGTCGATCGAATCGTACGAACCCCGGCCCCTGCCGGGGTTTTCGTTTGGAACGGAAGTCATGAAATTCGTCGATGAAGCGAGGTTGAGGGTGCAGGCCGGGAACGGCGGGCGCGGCAGCACCAGCTTCCGGCGCGAGAAGTTCGTGCCCTTCGGCGGCCCGGACGGCGGCGACGGCGGGGATGGCGGCAGCGTCTATCTGCGCGCCGCGCCGGGCATCAACACGCTCGCGGACTTCAGAATCGAGCGCACCTACAAGGCTCGACATGGCGAAGGCGGCTCCGGCAACGGCTGCACCGGCCGCGGCGGTGACGACCTCTACGTACCCGTGCCCATCGGCACGGTGGTCCGCGAAGCGGAAACCGGTGAAGAGCTTGGCGATCTCGTGAAAGAGGGCGATAGCCTGCTCGTCGCGCGCGGTGGAAAGGGCGGTTGGGGCAACACCCGGTTCAAGTCCAGCACCAACCGTGCGCCGCGCCAGTTCGGCCCCGGCCTGCCGGGCGAGAAGCGCATGCTCGAGCTGGAACTGAAGTTGATCGCGGACGTCGGCCTGCTGGGCCTGCCGAACGCGGGCAAGTCCACGCTGATCCGGGCCGTCTCCGCCGCGAAGCCCAAAGTGGCGGACTATCCTTTCACCACGTTGCACCCCAACCTGGGTGTGGTGTCCGTGGGCGAGCACCGCAGCTTCGTCATGGCGGACATCCCCGGCCTCATCGAAGGTGCGGCCGAGGGTGCCGGCCTGGGCATCCAGTTCCTGCGCCACCTGCAGCGCACCCGCGTGCTCTTGCACCTGGTGGATATCGCCCCGCCGGACCCGGATGCGGACCCTGTGAAGGACGCGCGGGCGATCGTTGCGGAGCTGAAGAAGTTCGACGCCGGCCTCGCTGCCAAGCCGCGCTGGCTGGTGCTCAACAAGCAGGACCTGCTGCCGCCCCGGGACGCCGAGAAGCGGGCGAAGGACATCCTTCGCCGCCTGCGCTACAAGGGCAAATGGTTCCTCGTCTCAGGCGCCACGGGCCTGGGCACGAAGGAGCTCTGCGCGGAGGTTATGAGGTTTTTGGAGGAGCAGCGGCGGCCCGCTGCTGATGGAGAGCCTGCGCCCGATTCCGCTGCATCCGCAGCACGAAAAGCCTCCGCGCGGCCGCGGAAGTGAGCGTGGTGGCCGGCGCGCCGGGACGGCGCGAGTAACCCGCTTTGCCGTTCATGAGCCTCTCCTTGGGGCGGCTGGGGTATGGCAAGGCCTGACCCCAGCGACTCGGTCTTACTGCATCTTCCGGAGGCTGGCGGCGAGCCGGCTCTTGTGCCGGGCCGCCTTGTTGCGGTGAACGATCTGCTTGTTCACCAGGGAATCGATCACCGGCACGGCGTCCTGGTAGCTCTTCTGCGCCGTCTCCCTGTTGCCCCCCTCGATGGCCGCGGTGACGCCGCGGATGGCCGAGCGCATCTGCGAGCGCAGCGCGACGTTGCGGGAGCGGTGTTTCACAGCCTGGCGGGCTGCTTTTTCGGCGGACGGAGTATTGGCCACGAGAACTCAACCGGGCTAGTTTGAAGAGCCCGGCATTCTGCGGACCCGGCCCGGCCATTGTCAACGGCGAAGGGTCCGCCGGCGCACAGCCGTGCGGGTCGCTCCGGTATAGTCGCAGCCCCGTCCTTCCGGCCCCGCCTTAAGTCACCTGGGATGAGTCGCGCCCTTTTCCGCAGCACCAGCGTCGTCGGCGTGACCACGCTCCTTTCCCGGATCACCGGCCTCCTGCGCGACATGGTCTACGCGCGCATGTTTCCCACGGGCACCGGCCTCATGGACGCCTTCCTGGTCGCCTACCAGATCCCCAACACCCTGCGCCGGCTGTTCGCCGAGGGCGCGTTCTCGCAGGCCTTCGTCCCGGTGGTGGCGGAGTACAAGGTGAAGCGGGGGCAGGAGGAGGTGCGGGAGCTGGTGGACAGCACCGCCGGCACGCTGGGTCTCGTGGTGTTCGTGGTCTCGCTGCTTCAAGGAGCGCGGCACGTTCGATCTCGCGGTGGAGATGCTCCGCTGGACGTTCCCTTATCTCTTCTTCATCTCGCTGACGGCGCTGGCGGGGGGCGTGCTGAACAGCTACGGCCGGTTCGCGCTTCCGGCGATGACGTCGGTGGCGCTCAACCTCACCGCCATCGTGTTCGCAGCGTGGATCGCACCGCACACGGCGAATCCCGGCGTCACGCTGGCCATCGGTGTGTTCGTCGCCGGAGCCATCCAGCTGGCGATGCAGATCCCGCCGCTGCTCAAGTTGCGCCTGCTGCGGCAGCCGCTGTGGAATTTCGGGCACGAAGGCGTGCGGCGCATCGGGAAGCTGATGCTGCCAGCGATCCTTGGCTCCTCCATGGGGCAGGTCAGCGTGTTGATCAGTTCGTCCATCGCCACTTTGCTGGCGACTGGCAGCGTGGCGTGGCTCTACTACGCGGACCGGCTGGTGGAGTTTCCGCTGGGCGTGTTCAGCATAGCGCTTGCCACGGTGATTCTGCCGAGTCTTTCGGCACATCACGCGGAGGCATCGCCGCAACGCTTCGCGGCCACCATGGATCGCGCGCTGCGGCTGCTACTGTTGGTAGTCGTGCCTGCATCCGTGGCGTTGGCCGTGCTGGCTGGACCGTTGACCGTGGTGATCTTCCACTACGGGCACTTCACCGAGACGGACGTGCAGATGACGCAGGCCGCGCTGCTCGCGTACGCGGTGGCGTTGCTCGGGTGGAGCCTGGTGAAGGTGCTCGCGCCGGGGTTCTTCGCGCGGCAGGACACCAGGACGCCAATGCGGTCGGCGATTCAATCGCTGGCCGTCACCATCGGGCTCAATCTGCTGTTCCTGGGCGTGGCGTGGCACCTGGACATGCTGCAACGGCCGGGGTTGCACGTCGTGCTGGCGGCGACCAACGGCATCGGTGCCATGGTGAACGCGTGGACCCTGTATCGCGGCTTGCGCCGTCAGCAGGTGTTCGTGCCGTCACCGGGGTGGGGCGCGTTGCTCACCCGCATTTTCGTCGCGAACCTGGCGATGGCAGCGGTGTTGTGGTGGCTGGCGGGGGACGTACGCAGCTGGATGAGCCTCACCACGATCGAGCGGGCGCTGCGCTGCGCCTTGTGCGTCGGCGCGGGCATGGGGGCGTACTTCGCCGTGCTGCTCGCGCTGGGTGCCCGGCCGCGGGATTTCGCGGCGCGGGCCTGATGACCCGAGCCGTTGGCCTCGCGGCTCAGACGGGCGGCCCCTATACTTGAATCCCTTTGGGTTCAGGCGCATATGGAGCTGATTCGCGGACTTCGCAACCTGCGCCAGGCTCATCGGGGTGCCGTCGTCACCATCGGCACGTATGACGGGATCCATCTCGGTCACCAGACGCTGATCCGGCGGGTGTGCGAACGGGCCCGGCACCTCGGCCGGCCTGCGATGATGCTGACGTTCGAGCCGATGCCGCGGGAGTTCCTTGCGCCCGAGAACCCGCCGGCGCGGCTCACATCGCTGCGCGAGCGGTGGCGCGTGCTGCAGGGCTCGGGCCTGGATGCCATCTGGCTGCTGCGCTTCGACAGCCGGTTGCGCAACATGCCGGGAGACGAGTTCGCGCACCTGCTGGGCCGCGAGCTGAATGCGGCAGCGGTGGTGGTGGGGCACGACTTCCGGTTCGGCCGGAACTACCAGGCCACCACGCAGGAGCTGCTGGGCGCCGGCGCGCAGCTGGGATACGACGTGGAAGTGCTCGAGCCCGTCGTGGTGGAAGGCGTGCGGGTGAGCAGCAGCGGCATCCGCGAAGCGCTGGCGGCGGGGGATTTCGGGACGGCGGCGCGCTACCTCGGCCGGCCGTACACGATGATCGGGCGGGTGCTCAAGGGCGACCAGCTGGGTCGCACGCTGGGATATCCCACGGCGAACCTGCGCATCGACCGGCGGCGTTCGCCGGTGGAGGGGATTTTCGCGGTGCGGGTGCGTGTGAGTGATGGCCCGGCCATGCCCGGCGTCGCGAGTCTGGGCACGCGCCCCACGGTCGGCGGCACCGTGCCGCTGCTCGAGGCGCACGTATTCGATTTCGACGGCGACCTGTACGGCCGCGAGATCGCGGTGGAATTCGTGGCGAAGCTGCGTGACGAGCGGCACTTCGCGACGCTCGATGCGCTCGTGGAGCAGATGAATCTCGATGCCGCCGAAGCGCGGCGCGTTCTGAGCTGAGGACTCGCGTGGCCGATTACAAACACACCATCAATCTTCCCGAGACCAAGTTCCCGATGAAGGCGGACCTCGCGCAGCGCGAGCCCGCCATGCAGAAGCGCTGGGAAGAGCGCGGTATCTACCGGAAACTGCGCGACGTGGCGCGGGGCCGGCCCCGCTTCGTGCTGCACGACGGCCCGCCTTACGCGAACGGCGACATCCACATCGGCCATGCGGTCAACAAGATCCTGAAGGACGTGGTGGTCAAATCCTACTCGCTCGCGGGCTTCGATTCGCCGTACATCCCCGGCTGGGACTGCCACGGCCTGCCCATCGAGCTGCAGGTGGAGAAGAAGCACGGCCGCCCCGGCCAGAAGCTGGACGTGAACGCCTTCCGTGCGGCGTGTCGCGCC
Source organism: Steroidobacteraceae bacterium (assembly GCA_044225565.1). Taxonomy (GTDB): domain Bacteria; phylum Pseudomonadota; class Gammaproteobacteria; order Steroidobacterales; family Steroidobacteraceae; genus CAVXAE01. Next base: position 7,454 of record JBGAIL010000158.1, read on the forward strand.
TACGCCCAGGCGCAGATCGACCAGCAGCGCAAGGATTTCAAACGCCTCGGCGTGCTCGGCGACTGGGATGATCCCTATCGCACCATGGATCCGTTCTACGAAGCGCAGCAGATCCGCGCCTTCGGCAAGATCATCGAGAAGGGGCACCTCTACAAGGGCGTGAAGCCGGTGCACTGGTGCTTCGACTGCCGCTCCGCGCTCGCGGAAGCGGAGGTGGAGTACGAGGAGAAGACTTCGCACGCGGTGGACGTGTTGTTCGAAGCCGTCGATCCGGCTGCGCTCGCGCAGAAGTTCGGTGTGGATCCGGGCGATGCCGTGGTCGGCATCCCCATCTGGACGACCACTCCGTGGACGCTGCCGGCGAACCTCGCGGTGGCGCTCAACGCAGATCTGGACTACGTGCTGATGGAAGGCCCGCCGCGCGCGAGCGACGGGCGTGCCCAGCTGCTCGTCGTGGCGGACGCGTTGCGGGCCGAATGCGGCAAGCGCTTCTTCGGCCTCGCCGAGACCGTGGACCCCGCCGGCGCGACGCGTGGGGACGTCATCAAGGGCAGCGTGCTGGAGCACGTGCAGCTCAAACATCCGTTTTACGATCGCAAGTCACCGGTGATCCTGGGTGAGCACGTCACGGTGGAAGCCGGCACGGGTGCCGTCCACACCGCGCCCGCACATGGTCAGGAAGACTTCGCGGTCGGCAAGCGCTACAAGATCGAGCCGCTCAATCCCGTCGGCGGCGACGGCCGCTTCCTCCCGGGCACGCCGCTGGTCGGCGGCATGAAGCTGGACGAAGGCGGCACCGCCATCATCGCGGAGCTGAAGTCGGGCGGCCGGCTGCTGCATCACGAGACCATCCGCCACAGCTACCCGCATTGCTGGCGGCACAAGACGCCGCTCGTATTCCGTACCACGCCGCAGTGGTTCATCAGCATGGACAAGCAGGGCCTGCGGGCCAATGCGCTGCGCGACATCAGGAAGGTGAAGTGGACGCCCGCCTGGGGCGAGCAGCGCATCACCGGCATGATCGAAGGCCGGCCGGACTGGTGCATCTCGCGCCAGCGCACCTGGGGCGTGCCGATTGCGCTGTTCGTGCACAAGGTCAGCGGTGAGCTGCATCCGCGCACGCAGGAATTGCTGCAGGCCGTGGCTGCCCGGGTGGAGAAGGGCGGCATCGAGGCGTGGTTTGCGCTTGACCCCGTGGAGCTGCTGGGTGCCGAGGCGGATCAGTACGACAAGGTGAACGACGTGATGGACGTATGGGCCGACTCCGGCCTCTCGTTCGAGTGCGTCGGTGCGCAGCGTCCGGACGAGGTGCGGGCGCCCGTAGATCTGTATCTCGAAGGCTCGGACCAGCATCGCGGCTGGTTCCACAGCTCGCTGCTCATGTCGGAGGCCATCTACGAGCGCGCGCCTTACCGCGGCGTGCTCACCCACGGGTTCACCGTGGATGAAAAGGGCCGCAAGATGTCGAAGTCGCTCGGCAACGTCATTGCGCCTCAGAAGGTGATGAGCACGCTCGGCGCGGACGTGCTGCGGCTGTGGGTCGCGGCCACGGACTACGCCAACGAGATCAGCGTGTCCGACGAGATCCTGAAGCGCATGGCGGAATCGTATCGCCGCATGCGTAACACGGTGCGGTTCCTGCTCGGCAACCTGCACGGTTTCGATCCTTCGAGGCACTCGCTCGATGTCGCGAAGATGGTCGCGCTGGATCGCTGGGCGCTCGCGCGCACGCGCGCGCTCCACGAGGAAGTGGATGCGGCGTACCGTCGTTACGAATACCACCTCATCTACCAGAAGGTGCACAACTTCTGCGTGGTGGATATGGGCGGGTTCTATCTCGACGTGCTGAAGGACCGGTTGTACACCACGCCGCGCGAGAGCGTGGCACGGCGTTCCGCGCAGACGGCGATGTATCACATTGCGGAGGCGATGGTGCGGTGGCTCGCGCCCATCCTGTCGTTCACGGCGGAGGAGATCTGGGAATACATGCCCGGCCGGCGCGCGGAGTCGGTGTTCCTTTCGACGTGGCATGCGATTCCCGAGGTGCCGAAGGATGCCGTCGATTGGGATGCCTTGATCGAGCTGCGCAGCGACGTGCAGCGCGAGCTCGAGAAGCTCCGCGTGGCGGGCACCATCGGTGCCCCGCTCGATGCCGCCGTGGATATCCATTGTCTGCCGGCCGAGCATGCACGGTTCGATGCCTTGCGCGATGAGCTGCGGTTCCTGTTCATCACGTCCGAGGCGAAGGTGCATCGGGTGGAGCGCGCGCCGGAGAATGCCGTTGGCGCGACGCACGGTGGCGTATGGATCGCGGTGAAGCCGGTCGGCGCGACGAAGTGCGTGCGCTGCTGGCATCGCCGTGAGGACGTGGGCTCGAATACGGAGCATCCGGAGCTGTGCTCGCGTTGTGTCGGCAATCTCGAGGAGCCCGGCGAGCAGAGGAAGTTCGCATGACCGAACCGAACGGTTGGCGCTGGCTCTATCTCACCGCCGTGGTGGTGCTGCTGGATCAGCTCACCAAGGAAGCCGTGCTCGATAGCCTCGTGCTGCACGAGAGCATCCGGGTGCTGCCGGTGCTGAATATCACGCTCATGTACAACACGGGCGCAGCGTTCAGCTTCCTTGCCGACGGCAGCGGTTGGCAGCGATGGCTGTTCACTGCGCTGGCCATCGGTATCGCGGTGGCCATCCTCGTGTGGCTGCGCCAGCTCAAGGCGCGCTCGCAGTGGATCGTCGCATGCGGGCTGTCGCTGGTGCTGGCGGGCGCAGTGGGCAACGTCACGGACCGCATCCGGCATGGGCACGTGGTGGACTTCATCCACGCCCACTGGGGCAATGCCTATTTCCCCGCATTCAACGTGGCGGATTCGGCCATCACCGTCGGCGCGATCCTGTTGCTGATCGACGCGTTCCTCGAAGGCCGCCGCAAGAAGCAGGCAGATGCAGATCCTGCTGGCTAACCCGCGCGGCTTCTGCGCCGGCGTCGACCGGGCCATCGACATCGTCGAGCGGGCGATCGAGCTCTTCGGCCCGCCGATCTTCGTGCGGCACGAGGTCGTGCACAATCGCTACGTGGTGGACCGGCTGCGCTCGATGGGCGCCGTGTTCGTCGACGAGCTGGCTGAGGTGCCGACGGGCGCGACGGTCATCTTCTCGGCGCACGGCGTTTCGAGCGCAGTGGTGGAAGAGGCGGCGCAGCGAGGGCTCAACGTATTCGACGCCACCTGCCCGCTGGTCACCAAGGTGCACATGGAAGTGCAGAAATACGCGCGCGAGGGCCGGGACGTGATCCTCGTCGGCCATCAGGGGCATCCCGAGGTGGAAGGCACGATGGGGCGGTTCGATGCCTCCTTCGGCGGGCGTATCCATCTCATCGAGAGCGTTTCGGATGTGGCGGCGCTGCAGGTGCGCGATGCGGAGCGGCTGGCGTTCGTCACGCAAACGACGCTTTCGGTGGATGACACCGCGGAGATCGTCGGCGCCCTGCGCAAGCGGTTTCCGACGCTCGCGACGCCGCGCAAGGAAGATATCTGCTATGCCACCCAGAACCGGCAGGATGCGGTGAAGAAGCTGCTCGAGCAGTGCGACGTGCTGCTGGTGGTGGGATCGCGCACCAGCTCGAACTCGAACCGGCTGCGCGAGCTGGCGGACCGGGCGGGCCTTCCGGGCTATCTCATCGACGGGCCCGACGACCTGCGCAAGGAATGGTTCGTGGGGAAGGCTGCCGTCGGGGTCACCGCCGGCGCTTCGGCGCCCGAGCTGCTGGTGCAGCAGGTGGTGCAGCGCCTCAAGGACTGGGGTGGTGTCGCGCCCAGGGAAGTGGTCGGTCGCGAAGAGAACGTGGTGTTCGGCCTGCCCCGCGAGCTGCGCCGTTCGTCCGAAAGGGCCTGACTTTCCCGTCGTTTCCGCGCTGGTAT
>JBGAIL010000159.1:0-11379 GCA_044225565.1 Steroidobacteraceae bacterium
CGAGAAGATGATCTGCAGGCCGGTCTGCTCCCCGAACTGGGTGAGCGCGCTCTTCATGGACCGGGCATCGATGCGGAATTCCACGGGAGATGCCGCTTCCGCCGTGGGCGGGGAGGCCGTGCAGAGTCCCCATGCCAGCGCCAGGCCGCATCCACGCACCATCGAGCTGAAGAACCTCATGACCCGCCCCTTCCCGAGATAATGTCGACGCCGGTATATGACGGGCCCGCGGCGCCTCGAGTGAACGTCCCGAAAATATTTCCTTTCGGCGTTCACTGCGAGCCCTCTGCGACGGTCATAGACATCACGAGCCCGAACAGGTGAGGGGATGACCCGCAGCGAATCCAGGCCTTCCGCCGCTCCCGTCGGGCTGCCCTTCGAGCAGTGCGACCACGACCTGCAGCGCTATTTCTCCCGCCGCCTGGCCAATCGGCAGGACGTGCGCGAGCTCACGCAGGAAGTGTGGCTGCGCCTGTGCCGGGTGACGGACAGGGAGCGTCTGCGAGAGCCCATGGCTTACGTGTACCGCACTGCTGCGAACGTGCTCGCGGAGTTCCTGTTGCGGCGACGGCGCGATCCGCTGGCGCTCGATGTCGGCAGCGGCGGGCGCAGCCCGGAAGGCGCCTTCGGCGCTCCGGACGAGATGGCCGAGCGCGCGCAGGCCCAGCGGGATCTGCTCACGGCCCTGGCGGCCCTGTCGCCGGCCTACCGGCAGATCGTGTGGATGCGGCTGTGCGAGAGCCGCTCGTTCGGGGAGATTGCGCAGAAGACGGGCTTCTCGGAAGGGACGGCGCGGCGTTACTACTTCCGCGCCATCAAGACCCTGTGGAAATCGGAGTGGGCATGACGAGGACGGAGCGATGAAAACGGGGCCGACGACGGAGCTGATCGATCGCGCGGTCGAGTGGGTGGAGCGCTGCCGCGAGGGCGACGAGGATCCCGAGGCGCTGTTCGACTGGCTCACCGAATCGCCGCGGCACGTGGAGGTGTTCCTGCAGGCGTTGACGCTCCAGCAGCGCATCGCACAGGTTCCCGCCGGCCAATGGCGCGAGATTCTCGCGAAGGCCGGGGTGGCCGAGACGGAGAATGTCGTGCCGCTCACGGTCGGCGATAGCCTGCAATGGCCTCGACGGCATCGTGCGCGGTGGCAGCTCGCCGTGGCCGCCGGTGTGGCGGCGATCGCGCTGGCCGGCGCCTGGCTGTTGCTGAAGCCTGCGAGCACGCAGGACTTCATCACCGGGCAGGAGAGCAGCGCACCGTGCAGCTGCAGGATGGCTCGGTGGTCAACCTGAACACCAGCTCGAGGTTGCGCGTTCGAATCACGAATGAGGCGCGCGAGCTGGAGCTGCTGGAAGGCGAAGCGTTGTTCAAGGTGCAGCGCGACGGCGCACGGCCGTTTCGCGTGCGCACACCCAATACGGTGATCCAGGCCGTCGGCACTCAGTTCAACGTGTATAGCCGATCGGGCGGCACCACGGTGTCGGTGCTCGAAGGGCGTGTGCGGGTGCCCGTGGAAGAGGGCGCTGCGCCCGCAATGCTCTCGGCGGGCGAGGGCATCGAGATCGCGAGCGATGGCAAGGTGAGCCATCGCCTGCAGGTGAACGCTGCGCAGGCGATCGCATGGCAGCAGCGGCGGCTGGTCTTCGACGAAGAGACGCTTTCGAACATCGCTCTCGAGTTCAACCGCTACAACCACAGGCAGGTGCTGGTGCAGGATGCGGCGGCGGGCTCGCGCCGGTTCTCCGGCATCTTCGATGCGGACGATCCGGATTCGCTCGCGCAGCTGCTGTCGCGGGAGGTGAGCCTGGCGGTGGAACGGCAGGGTGAGGCGATCCGCATCCGCTCCCGCTAGGAGGCGATCCGGCTAGGCGGGCAATGTTCCCAAGCCTGCAAGGGCCGCCGAGCACGGCTGCGCAACCTTGAGTGTGAGCAGGTCGTCCGCACGCGTCCTGCCCAGATTCACGGCGGCGATCGACTTGCCCCGTTCCGCCGCGGCGTGTGCGAAGCGGTAACCGGAATACACCATCAGCGAAGACCCGACGATCAGCATCGCGTCGCAACGCGCGAGCGCGGCCATCGCGGCCTCGACCCGCTCGTGGGGCACGCTCTCGCCGAAGAACACCACGTCCGGCTTCAGGATGCCGCCGCAGTGCGGACAATCCGGAACCTCGAAGGCGGAGAAGTCCACGCTCTCGAGGTCCGCGTCGCCGTCGGGGGCGATGCGCGCATCCAGCGTCTCCCATCCGGGGTTCCGGCTCAGCAGGGCGGCTTGCATCGTGGAGCGCGGCGAACGGACTTCGCAGCGCATGCACCGAATCCGATCCACCCGGCCGTGGAGGTCGACGACGGCCTGGCTGCCGGCGGCCTGGTGCAGGCCATCCACGTTCTGCGTGACGAGGAGCTCGATGCGCCCCCGCTGCTCGAGTCGTGCGAGCGCGCGATGCGCTTCGTTCGGCGCGGCGTGCCGGAAATGGCGCCAGCCGATGAGGCTGCGGGCCCAGTAGCGTTTGCGGGTCGCGAGATCATCCATGAAAGCGCGGAACATCACCGGAGGCTTGCGCTTCCAGGCGCCATCGGCGTCCCGGTAGTCCGGGATGCCGGAGTCCGTGCTGCAGCCGGCGCCGGTGAGCACGAAGAGGCGGCGATGGCCCAGGATGAAATCGCGTAGCGGATCGGTGGCCACCTCGCGAGGATAAGGCAAGGCTGCGGCCTTGCGGCACTCGGGCATCAGGCGCGAGGATAAGGCCGATGGACAAGCCCTACGCGCCAGCCTGCGACCGCAACCGCGAGCCGATACTCGCGGTGCTGCGCGAGCACTTTTCCGACCGCCGCCACGTGCTCGAAGTGGGCAGTGGCACGGGCCAGCACGCCGTGCACTTCGCGAAGGCGCTCGCCCACCTCACCTGGCAGACGTCCGACGTGGCGGAGCACCTTCCGGGCATCCGCGCGTGGCTCGACGAGGCCGGGTTGCCGAACACGCCGCCACCGCTCGTGCTGGATGTGAGCGGCGCGTGGCCGCCGGGCGATTTCGATGCGGTGTTCTCGGCCAACACGCTGCACATCATGGGCTGGCCGGAGGTGGTCAGGTTCTTCGCTGGCCTGGAGACGGCGCCCGCAAAGGATCTCACGCTCGCGGTGTATGGCCCCTTCAGCTACGGCGGACGGTTCACCAGCGAGAGCAATGCCGCGTTCGACGTTTCCCTGAAGTCGCGCGGCGCTCACATGGGCATCCGCGACTTCGAGGCGGTGGACGGGCTGGCGCGGAGCGCAGGGCTCTCGCTCGTGGCGGATGTCGCCATGCCTGCGAACAACCGCACGCTGGTGTGGCGGCGCTCGCCGGCGAATCAATAGCGCGTCAGCGGTACCTCGAGATACTCCTTCAGGAGCATCGCGACCCGGTGGGCCGCTTCATCGCCGATGCGGGCTTCCTCTTCGATATCGGCCAGCCGGTCGATCCAGTCGGGCTCGCGCGGCTGCCGCTCCCAGATGGTGAAGAGGTGGAGCTGCTGCCCGCTCTTCAGCACCAGCGAGAGGTTGAACAGCGTGGAATCGGAATGCCCGGACTCGCTCAGCGACAGGTATCGCCACGGCGACAGGACCGGCACCGGCTGGGCATTGAAGACGATGCGCGAGATGCCGTCGAAGCCGATCACGCGGGAGCGGCGGCTCAGCCAGAAGCTGCGGGAATCGACGATGACGTGCCTCAGGCGGCGGTTCACGGCGATGCAGCGCGACGAGAAATTCAGCGTGAGCGCTCGTGCGAGCCACGGGGTGCAGCCCCGGATGCGATCGGGAGTGATGTGCAGCTTGGGGACGATCACGGTTGGCAGCGAGTATAGCCGCGTGGCGCCGAATGCCGCGGCATCCAGGTTCGTGCGATGATGGCCGCGAAAGGGCATCGCATGATCACCATCTATCACAACCCCAGGTGCAGCAAGAGCCGGGAGACGCTGGCACTGCTCGAGTCGCGCGGCGCGCAGCCCTGCGTGGTGGAGTACCTGAAGGCGCCGCCGACGGCCGCAGAGCTGCGTGCCATCCTGGCCAGGCTGGGCATTCCGGCGGAGCAGCTGGTGCGCAAGGGTGAGGCTGTGTTCAAGGAGAAGTACGCGGGCCGCGCGTTGAGCGAGGGACAGTGGATCGAGGCGATGGTCGCCGACCCCATCCTCATCGAACGGCCGATCGTCGTCACCGCACGGGGCGCCGCGATCGGGCGGCCGCCGCAGAACGTGGAGCGGCTGCTGGGCGACGCCGGAACCTGATGCGCCCGGTGAGTCAGCCTGCATCCCCGGAGCATCGTTGAGCGCAGGCATGGCGCCGCCTTCCCCGGAATCGATGGCCACTCAGGAAGCGAGCATCGCCGCCGCTCTCGATGCGCTGCGGGCCAGCCGCCCGCTGCGCGCAGAAGAGATCTGCCGCGGCTATCTCGACGGCAATCCCGGCTGCGTGCAGCATTTGAGGCTGCTCGGGCACGCGCTCATGAAGCAGGGGCGCCTTGCGGAGGCGGAGCGCACGGCGCGCCTCGCGGTCTCGCTGAAGCCGGATTTTCCGCACCTGCACGAGGACCTCGGCAGCATCCTTTCGATCCAGCAGCGCTTCGCCGAGGCCGTGCCGTGCTTCGAGGAGGCGATCCGCCTGGAGCCGCGCCTCCCGCTCGCCCACAAGAAGCTGGGGCAGGCGCTCGCCGCGCTGGGGCGCGGGCGCGAAGCGGACCAGTCCTTCGAAGAATATTTCGAGCAGGCGCCGGTGAAAGGGCAGGTGGCCGTCGCCATGGATCACCTGCGTGCCGGGCGCAAGGCGGAAGCCGTGGACGCCCTGCGCAGCACGCTCCGTCAGAGCCCTGAGGATGTCGATGCCATGCGGTGCCTCGCGGGCATCTACTGGCGCGACCAGAACGTCGGCGACGCGGAAGCGCTGTTGCGCCGGGCCACGCAGATCGCGCCGGATTTCACGGCGGCGTGGATGATGCTCGGCGCCCTGCTGCACGATGCCGGGCGGCACAAGGAGGCGCTCGAATGCTTCCGGCGCGTCCTCGCCGTCGCGCCCGAAGACGTTTCCGCCTGGAGCGGTCTCGGCAACAGCTGTGCCCACGTGGGCGATTCGCAGGCGGCGATCGCCGCGTACCGGAAGGCCACCGAGCTCAACCCTGCAGCGTCGAACGCACAGATGGGGCTGGGGCACGTGCTGAAGACCGTGGGGGACCAGGCGGGCGCGCTGCGCGCCTACCGCGCGGCCATCGAGGCCAGGCCGGACTTCGGCGAGGTCTACTGGAGCATGGCCAACCTCAAGACCTTCCGGTTCGAGGAAGCCGAGGTCGCGGCGATGGAAGCGCAGGTCGCGCGTCACGATCTGTCCGAGAGCGCGGACATCCATTTCCGCTTCGCGCTGGGCAAGGCGTACGAGGACCAGGGGGATTACGACACCGCCTGGAGCTACTACCACACGGGCAACCAGCGCCAGCGCAGGAAGGTGTTCCACGACCCGGTGGCAATGGAGCTGCGCCACGAGGAGATCGCCGAGGTGTTCAGCGCGGAATTCCTGGCGAAGCACGCCGGCGAGGGCTTCGAGTCCGCCGCGCCCGTCTTCATCGTGGGGCTGCCGCGCTCGGGCTCGACGCTCATCGAGCAGATACTCGCGAGCCACAGCCAGGTGGAGGGCACCGCGGAGCTGCCCGTCCTCAACCGCATCGCCTCGTCGATCGGCCGCTACCGGAGCGGGCGGGAGGAATATCCGCACACCGTGCGCGACCTGCGCGGGAAGGATCTTCGCGCCTACGGGAAGCAGTACATCGATGAATCGCGGGCTTTCCGCTCCACGGGCCGCCCGCGCTTCACGGACAAGCTGCCGAACAATTTCTCGCACGTCGGGCTCATCCACCTGGTCCTGCCGCACGCGGTGATCATCAACGCGCGACGCCATCCGTTCGACAGCTGCCTGGGCGGCTACAAGCAACTCTTCGGCACGGGGCAGAACTTCACGTACGACATGGCCGATCTCGCGGCCTACTACCGCAAGTACATGGAGACGATGCAGCACTGGCATCGCGTGCTGCCGGGAAAGGTTCTCGACGTGCACTACGAAGAGACCGTGACCGATCTCGAGACGCAGGTGCGCCGCATCCTCGCGCATTGCGGCCTGCCGTTCGAAGACGCCTGCCTGCGGTTCCACGAGACGCAGCGCGCCGTGCGCACCGCGAGCTCGGAGCAGGTGCGTCGGCCGCTCTACTCGAGTGCGCTGGGTTACTGGCGCCGCTACGAGAAGCACCTGGGCGTGTGGCAGGAAGAGCTCGCCGACATCATCGAGACTCTCCCGCCGACCGTACGCGATGCCGGCTGCTGACCCGGTGTCCGGCACTTGCGCAAGCGCATGAGCGCACGGGTCGGGCGGATCAGCCGTAAGGCCAGACTTCGAGGCCGTGGATGGCGTTGCGGACGTCCATCGTGAGATTGACGGAGAGCAGGCGCCGGTTGGCGGCGAGGTCGTAGAGGGTCACCGTCGAAGGGGAGGAGCCGCCCGCGACGACGTGATCGGAGAGCACGCAGAGGCCGCGCGCGAAAGCCTGGCGCGCGACGTTCGTCTGGTCCAGGTCCACGTGCAGCAGATCCTCTGGCCGATAGCGCGGCACGGGCATGGCGCGGTCCTCGCGGCCTTCGCCGCGCCCGCTGTAGCGCAAAGCGTTCGCTTCCGTGTCATTGAAAAGCACGCCGTCCCGGAACGGCTGCGCGTTGTGCGACCCCGGTGGCAGCTCGGCGGACATCTGCACGCTCTTGCCGTTGAAGAGGAGCATGCCGCCGGTCTTCAGTCCCGTGACGTACAGGCCTCCCTGGGCGCAGTACACGCTGTTCAGATGCAGCTTGTCGAGCATCAAGGGGCCGTCGTCGCCGCGCGGGTCGAACACGTTGCCGCTGAAACGGAACTGCTCGGTCGACAGATGCATCGCCCAGCCGAACTCGCGCGCATCGAGATCGAAGCCGAGGATGCAGTCGAACCCGGTGGACGTCAGGAACAGCGTGCGCTCGTGGACGTCGATCTCGTGACAGTGCCTGAGGTATGGATTGCGCCACGAGCCCAGGAGCTGGAAGTCCGGCGTGTAGGCGAAGAGCTCGTCGCTCGCTGCGACGTACACCGTCTCGCCGTCGAAGGCGATGCCGCGCAGGCCGCGGTCCCAGCCGCGCCCGTGCCAGTCGATGTCGGCCTTGTCCCAGTCGAGCAGCTGGCGCACGGTCTGCTGCTCGAGGTCGATGAGATACACGCCACCATGGCTTTCGCCCTGGTGGCTGCCGCGGACGACGGATGTCGTGACCAGCTTCAAGGAGCGCGGGTGCCTGGGTTCTGCGCGTGGCGGGCCCGTGCGCGCCTGCCACGCGCGCGGATCACCACTTCCTGCTGAGCGCCAGGCTGATGGTGCGCGGCTCCTGCAGCGTGCGCACGTAGCGATACCGCGAGTCCCCGAACAACTCGCCGTAGTTGGTGTCGCTCTGCCAGTTGATGCTCTTCTTGTCGAAGAGGTTGCGCACGATCAGCGAGAGGTCCCAGCGGCTCTCGTGGCTGAAGCCGAGCTGCAGCGTGCTGGTGGACCAGGGCCCGATGTAGAAGTCCCGATCCTGCGCGATGATCGTGTCGAGGTCCTTCCAGGTCTTCGACTGCCAGTTGTAGGACCAGCGGATCCAGGAATCGCCGTTCAGCCCGAACAGCCCCGGCACGGTGTATTCCGTGGACACCCAGTACTTGCGCTTCGGTGAGGCCGGCATCGGCAAGCCTTTCTCGAGCTCGCCGCCGTCCGGGAGCACCGTGCCCTCGGTGAACTCGGGGTCCGCGAGGAAGGCGCTGGCCTCGACGCTGAAGCGCTGCGTGAGGTTCCAGTTGCCGTTGATCTCGACGCCCTTCTGCTCCGCCTTGCCGCCGTTGACGGTGCCGGTCAGCCACCAGGGGTCGTTGTTCCCGAGGTTGACCTGGATGTCGTCCCACTTCATGAGGAACGCCGAGACGTTGACCTGCAGCGAGTTGTCGAGCCACTGGCTCTTGAGGCCGATCTCGTAGTTCTTCAGCTTGTCCGGGTCGTACTGGAGCGGGTAGAGGCCGGTGTCGGCGGCGCGCTGGCTGTTGCTGCCGCCGAGCCGGAACCCTTCGCTGTAGAGCGCGTACACCATGCGCTTGTCGTCGATGTGGAACTCCGTGCCGAGCTTGCGCACCACGTCGCTGGACTTGCCGCTCGTCAGGGTGCTGCCGCCGGTGTCCGCGCTGCCCGAGGCCGGCAGGCCGAGCGGCACCATGTAGGTGTCGAGCTCGCGCCGCTTGTACTCGAACCAGCGCAGGCCGCCGGTCACGGACCACCGGTCCGTGAGCTTGTAGGTGAGTTCGCCGAATATCGCGTCCTGCCGGACGCTCTTGTCGAAGATGTTCGAGTAGAACTTGTCGGTGGGGGCCAGCGGGCAGGTCACGTCGTAGCCGTTGTAGGCGGCGTAACAGGCGTAGTCCTGCGCGACCTGCCAGGCGGGCGACTGCGTGAGGCCCGGGTTCTTCGAGCCGGTGTCCCACCAGTCGTCCACTTTCTCGTGGAACGCGCCGGCCATCCACTGGAAGCGGCTGTCGCCGAGCGAGGTGAGGCGCACCTCGTAGGCGCTGCGGTTCTGGCGCTGGCTGTTGTAGACGGTGCCGAAGAAGTCGCCGGTGTTGAAGAGCGGCGCCGAGCTCTCGTAGTACGTGGACCGCCACTGGTCGTACGTCATGTTGTCCCACTCGTACTGGATGTTGCGGTCGAAGTACGAGCCGGTGACCGAGAGCTCCGCGAAGCCGAGGTTGCCCTTGAAGTTGAGCGAGTACTGCAGCCAGTCGTCGTCGCGGTACTCGTCGAAGAAGCGGGCGATCCTGTAGTCGCCGAGGGCGGGATCCGACTCCCAGTTGCCCTTCGCCGAGCTCTGCTGGGCGATGACGCTGAGCGTGGTCTCCCAATCCGGCGTGACCTGCCAGCGCGCCGCCACGCGGCCGCCGTAGGTGTCGTAGCCGTTCCAGTTCTTCTCGACGACGTCGGCGTTGGTGACGTCGGGATCGCGCAGCGTGCCGCCGAGCACGTTGTCGATGTACCCGCCCTCGTGCGAGTAGAAGCCCACCGCACGGATGGCCACGGTGTCCGCGACGGGGATGTTGAGGTAACCGCTCGCGTCGTAGTTTCCCTCGCCACCCTTGATCTTGCCGGCCTCGAGGTCGAGCTGGCTGGAGAAGCGCGACGGGTCGGGCTTGTTCGTGATGTAGCGCAGCGTGCCGGCCTGCGAGCTCGAGCCGAAGAGGGTGCCCTGCGGGCCCGGCAGCGACTCGATGCGCTCGATGTCGATGGGCCGGATGTCCACCTGCTGCGAGATGGAGGTGAGCGGCTGGTCGTCCAGGTACACCGCGACCTGGCTGTCCGTGCGGTATTCCGAGGTGCCCGTGGAGATGCCGCGCATGACGATCGCGTTACGCCCCGGCATGCTGTTGACGAGCGTTAGGCTCGGCAGGGCGCCGACCACGTCCTCGAGGTCCTGGATGGCGTACTTCTGGATGTCCGTCGAGGAGAAGGCAGTGATGCTCTGGGCGACGTCCTGCAGGTTGAGCTCGCGGCGCGTGGCGGTGACGACGATCTCCTGCAGCTCATCGGAGCGGGAATCGTCGGCCTTCGCGGCCTGCGCGAAGGCGGCAGCGGCAGGGTAGAGCGCAGCGGCGACTGCCAGTGCGAGCGGCGACGCAGGCCGCGCCCGCGTCGGGAACCAGGGCCGTGCCGTGAGCCGTTGTCGTGAGACTGGCCTCGTGCCGGATGTGCGACGGTGATTCATCGAGATCCCCCGCATCGTCGACCACCGGAGACTATCCGATGCGCCGCGGGTTGCCAACGGGTTTGGGTGCCCGTTGCTGAACGCCCGTTCAGGCGATGTCCGGCGGGTACACCACAGGTGTGCCGGCCGGACGAGCTGCGCAACCACGGCGCCATGAAGCGCCGCCGCCGCGTTTCGCTGCTACGATCCCTGCATGCGCCTGGGCTTCGAACACAGCTACGCCGGCCTGCCACCAAGGTTCTACGCGCGCGTCGAGTCGACGGCGGCGGCCGATCCAAAGCTCGTGGTCTTCAATCGGCCTCTCGCCGCGGAGTTGGGGCTGGACGTGGAGCGCCTCGAGGGCGCGGCCGCCGCACTCCTTTCGGGCAACCGGCTCGCGGAGGATTCCATGCCGATCGCCATGGCCTACGCCGGCCATCAGTTCGGTCAGTTCGTGCCCCAGCTCGGCGATGGCAGGGCGATCCTGCTCGGTGAGATCCGGGGACGCGACGGCATTTTGCGCGACGTGCAGCTCAAGGGGTCCGGACTCACGCCTTTCTCGCGTGGCGGTGACGGTCGTGCTGCGATCGGGCCGATGCTGAGGGAATACATCATCAGCGAGGCGATGTGCGCATTCGGCATTCCCACTACACGCTCCCTCTCACGGCCACCGGGAGCACGTGTTTCCTTGTTGATGCTGCCGGGCGCGGTGCTGACGCGCGTGGCGCAAAGCCACGTCCGCGTCGGAACGTTCCAGTATTTCGCGGCGCGCGAGGATCAGGATGCGGTTCGCGATCTGCTGCACTACGTGATCGCTCGCCACTATCCCGAGGCGCGCGATGCGGAAGTGCCGGCGCTCGCGGTGTTGCAGGCCGTGGCGGACCGTCAGGCGGTGCTCATCGCGCAATGGCTCCAGGTGGGCTTCATCCACGGCGTCATGAATACGGACAACATGGCGATCTCCGGCGAGACGATCGACTATGGCCCCTGCGCATTCATGGACGAGTACCACCCGGACACCGTCTACAGCTCGATCGATCATCAGGGCCGCTATGCCTACGCGAACCAGCCTGTGATCGCGCAGTGGAATCTGGCGAGGCTGGCGGAGACGCTGTTGCCTCTCATCGATGCGGATGCCGACAAGGCGGTGGCGCGGGCCATCGAGGTGGTGCAGCCGTTCATCTCGCGGTTCGAGTCGCATTTCATCGAGGGGATGTGCCGCAAGATCGGCATCGCGCAAAGCCGGGAAGGCGATGCCGGGCTCGTGAAGCGGTTGCTGGCTGCAATGGATGCGGCGAGCGCGGATTTCACGCTGACGTTTCGTGCGCTGGCCACTGCGGCCGAAGGCGACGAAACGGAACTGCGCGCGATGTTCGCCGAACCCACGGCCATCGAAGGTTGGCTGGCGGACTGGCGGCGACGCCTCGAGCAGGAGACATGGAGTGGCACGGAGCGTGTGGCTGCCATGAGGCGTGCGAGCCCCGCGTTCATTCCGCGGAACCATCGTGTCGAGGCTGTCTTGAATGCAGCTTCCGAAGGGGACCTCGAGCCGCTGCACCGCCTGCTCGGGATCCTGCAGCGGCCGTTCGATGAG
>JBGAIL010000160.1:0-11830 GCA_044225565.1 Steroidobacteraceae bacterium
GCAACTGACCCCGAACGAAACCGGCAGGACACTGGCCGGTTCCGGTGCACGGGGGTACATTCCGGCCCTGTTGAAGCTGCGGTGTCCGATCACCCGCTTCGGGAGTGGCCTGCGCATGATGAAAACACCCGGCATTGCGTACCTGTGGGCCGCCGCCGCGTTTCTCGGCGTCGTCCTCGGTGCCCATGCCGCCCACAGCAGCGTCGATCCTGCCATCGAGGCCCGCAGAGAGTTTCTCGATGCGGCACGGCTGACGCCCGACAGGAACCGTGGCGCTCAGCGCTTTGCCGCCTGCACGGCATGCCATGGACAGGACGGCCTTGGCGCCCCGGACGGCAGCGTACCTGCCATTGCCGGCCAACACGGGTCCGTGCTGCTGAAGCAACTGGTCGACTTCCGGAACGAGCAACGATGGAACTCCCGCATGCAGCAGACGGTGGACTGGCACCGGCTGCCAACCGCGCAGGACCTCACGGATGTCGCCGCATTCGTCGCCAGCCTCCCTCGCTTCCCCACCAATGCCAGACCCGCTGACGATGGCGCGCTGTTGCATGAGGGCGCCAGGGTGTACTTCCGTCTTTGCGAGGCCTGCCACGGGCCGTTGGGTCAGGGTGATGGCTTGCGCCTGCGGCCCCGGCTTGCGGGCCAGCACTACGACTACCTCCTGCGTCAACTGACGGACACTGCAGCTGGTTACCGGCCGGGAATGGACCGCATGCACGTCGAACGGATACGCGGCCTTACCCCGGAGCAGATGCGGGGCGTGGCGGATTACCTGTCGCGAGTCAGCCCCGATTTGTCCTCCGAATCCGCCAGACCTCGCTGATCCGTCGCGCCCGTAACGAGCGTCTCCCGCTCTTCGGGGCAAGGCAGGCCAGGCCTTGCGTAGGATTTGCGGACAGCTCCGGCATTGTACGTAGAGCCACCGGAGCGGCCGGGACGGAACATTGACCCGCCTGAGCAACCCGCCAGGAATCCGCTGCACACACGAGAAGGCCCGCCCATGAGAGTGGCGATCATCCAGGGACATCCGGACACGCGTCAGGACCGCTTTTGCCACGCACTGGCCGAGGCCTATGAGGCCGGCGCCCGGCAGGGCGGCCATGAGGTGCGTCGCATCGAAGTGGCCCGTCTGGACTTCCCCCTGCTGCATACGCAAACCGAGTTCGTGGAAGGCTCGCCGCCGCCGGACATCCAGGGCGCACGGGAGACGATAGCCTGGGCCAATCACCTGGTGATCGTCTATCCGCTCTGGCTGGGGGCGCAGCCCGCGCTGTTGCGGGCATTCTTCGAGCAGGTCTTCCGCAACAATTTCGCGATGCGCACGAACCCGAATGGCCGGGGCTGGACACGGCTCCTCAAAGGGCGGTCCGCCCGGGTGATCGTGACCATGGGCATGCCGGCGACGTTCTTTCGGCTCTACTTTGGAGCACACGGCACCAAGGCGCTGAAGCGCGGCGTGCTGGGCCTGGGCGGGATATCGCCGATACGTGAGTCTTTGATCGGCATGGTCGAGAGCCGGAGCAACGTCTATCGCGGCCGGTGGCTGGCACGAGTCCAGGCCATGGGGCGCACTGCGGCATGACGCGAAGGTGACTGTTCGCGGGCCGCCGACCTCCCGGCGTGAATGCGGCCGTCCTCCCCGGCATCCGAAAATGCTTTTCGCTAGGTCGCCGAGTCCTGAGCGACCGGGTCTCCGGTCGATGCCGGGAAATCGGGCTCCCCGCCCCGCTTGATGAAGGTGAGGAACACCCGCAGATTCTCCGTCGGATGCGTGTTCTCGACGCCGTGCGCCACTTCCAGGGGAGTGTGCACGTGGTCGCCCTTCGACACGGGGACGATCTCGCCGTCGATCTCCATCTGCCCCTGCCCGCTGATGATGTAGTAATACTCGTCGAACGAGCCCTCCTGATTGCGGTTGTCGAGGAAATGGACGTGCACGCCCTCGCTCGCGCCGGGCGGGAGGTCATAGATCAGGAAATGCGCGGGTGCAGGCGTGCCGGCGAAGCGGAAGAACTTGGCCTTGCCCGTGCCTTTGCCTTCATGGATGCCCGCGATCTCGACCATGTCGATCGCTTCCGTATCCTTCGTGAAAGCCGCTTTCCCGGGAGCAGCGGGTTGTGCGACGCCAGCCATCTGCGGGCCGGCGGCAGCGAGCGCCTCCCGGTTCAACATGGCGAAGCAGGCACCCGCAGAGGCGATCGCGCCGCGCCGACTGAGCTTCGACGGGGAGGCCTTACCGTCCTGTTTCCGGTTCATGGCGTGGTCCTTCGTGAATGACGGTCGTCAGGGCCAGCCGAAGGCGAAACGCAGGGTTTCCGCGACGGCGCGGATGGGGACGGTCATGTGCCCCTCGCCCGCATAGATCTCGGATCTGCTGCGCAGGCCATAGGCGGACAGCGGCTCGATGCGCTTCACGAACGCCTCGGGATCCCATCGTTCGAGGGCGGTCTCCTCGCGCTCTCCCGCCACCACCATCAGCCGGCCGACCTTTGGAATCTTCCCTTCCCGCAGGCGTGCGGCGAAATCCCTCTCTTCCCGCAGCATCTCCTGCTGGTGCCAGAAGAGCGACGGGCTGGCGGCGACGATGGCGTGGAAGGCGTCGGGCCGCGAGAAGAGCGCATGCACCGCGAACAACCCGCCCAGCGAGTGGCCGAACAGCGCCTGCCGGTCGAGGTCGATCCGGTAGCGCTTGCCGATCTCCGTGCGCAGCGGCCCTGTGAGGAAATCGAGGAACCGGTCCCATCCGCCGCTGCGCAGCTTGCCGAGCTCATCCCGCCAGGGTGCCGGCACGGGAGCCGGGCCGGTCAGATCGTACAGCCGGCGGTCGTCGTACGCCTTGTCGGTCGGATAGCCGACGCCGACGACGATCGACTTGCCGACATCGGCATCCGCGAATTCCTGGATCCGCCGCGTCTCCGCGAATCCCGCGAACAGCGCATTGCCATCGAGAACGTAGAGGACCGGAAACCCTCCCTTGGGCGCCTCGACCGCGGGATACGACACGAAGATGCGATAAATCTCGCCGCTGTCGGCAGCCATGTCCCACATCTGCGTGGAGGGCATGGTGTAGCCCTGCGCAGCGGACGGCCCGGACGCGGCGGGACCCTTCTGTTCGGCTGCCGCCGTCAGCACGGGCAAAGCCAGGGCCAGCGCAAAGATCGAGGCCAGCTGCTTCCGCACTGTATTCATCATTCGCCCTTCGCGGCCTCGGGATGCGCCGCACGCCATGCATCCAGCCGCGCGAGCCACTGTGCGGCTGAAAGCGGGCCCAAGGCCTTCGTTTCGGTGTGGGACGCGACATTCTCCCGCATCTCGAGGAAGAAGGCCGGACCGGTCTTCAGGTGGAGCGCCTCGGCCTTTGCGTCCATCGCAGCCTGCTGCGCCGGCGTGATGGGCGTCTTCGGGAACGGCTTGAAGAGGAGCACGTCCCAGTCCTCACCGTCCTCGTGAATGAACATCTGTGTCGCGGGCTGGCCGCCTGCCGCCGAAACCTGGTCCCACTGCGCCAGCTTGCGGATGAAGGCCTCGTGCTTGCCGGGCGCCAGCCGGAAGACCTCGAACTGCGCCTCGGGCCACGGCTTTCCATCGTCCTTCACCGCGGGCGGAACCTGGGCGATCGCGGGAGCGATCAATGCAGCGAGCAGGATCAACGGCCTCATCGCATCCTCGCTTCCATCTTCACCTTCGACGGGAAGGCGCCTCGATTGTCGCCACTCCGGCACCGGCCCCGCTACGGCGTCGAGGGGTAACGAAGAAAGAATTTCGGGTAAGCGAGGATGACGAGCGCGCCCGTCAGGAGCGGGATCCCAGCGTGATCACTGCGCAGCGCACGCCCGCAGGGAAACTCAGTGCCATACCAGACGTTGCCAGCACGGCATCCCAGCCAGCGAGAAACATGCACTGCCCGCCCGCGCTGCATTCCAGGGCTCGCGGATCCATGTTGAGGATCAGCATCGTGCTGTCCGTCTCCGCCCGGAACTCTCCTCCTTGCTCCGTGAAATGCATCGATGCCCGGACGGCCCGCGGCTGAAAGATGACGTTCAGGTCCGACACCGGGCCGGAGGGCAGCGCACCGTAGACGTCGGCATCCCCGTCGAAGGCATACGGGTGGAAAGGCTGAAGCACGGTAGCGCCGCGGCCTGCCTCCCGAAGCTCCATTCCCTGCCCACGGATGACGGAGATGATGCGTCGATAGCCGGGGAATCTGGAGAACGGCCCTTCCTTCGAGACCTCGGCAATGCTTACGCGCCAGCGGAACGTGCCATCGCTTCCAGACTGGACGTCTCGTGCGACTTCCCGCGTGATGCCGCCACCGTTCTTCCAGGGCACAGCCGCGCGAGCGGATGCAGGCAGATGCTTCGGCAGCATCATGGCGTCATCGTGCGGCACGGAGGTTCGAGACTGCTTCCGGGCCCGCCCGCCACAGCAAGGGGAACAACAGATCGTCCATCGGCGCGCCGGCGGGCAATCGCGCCTCGAGGCCCGGGAACGGCGGCGAGGTGGTCCATGCGCGCGGCGCGTGGCGGACGTCGTCCCCAATGAAGCGAACGGAGAACACCCTGCGGCGGCGCCCGGCCCCTACGCCGGCAGCAGCGTGAAGCGTCAGCATGTGGAAGCACACCACATCCCCGGGTTCCACGGCCCAGCCCACGATGCGGTGCTTGCCGGGCTCGCCGTCGATGTCGGGGATCTCCGCGAGCGTCCCGTCGGGAAACCACTTCGCCTGCTGCTGCATGAACGAGCGCGGCATCAGCCAGGGGCCCAGGTGCGAGCCCGCGACGAACTCGAGCGTCGACTCGCGCACCACTGGATCGACCGGGATCCACAGGCTGCAGTTCTGCCGACCTTCGATGTTGTAATAGGGCTGGTCCTGGTGCCACGGCGTGCGCTGACGCGTGCCCGGTTCCTTGGTGAGCATGTGATCGTGGTGCAGCCGCGCCGTTGCGCTGCGCATCAGCCGGCCGGCGGCTTCCGCGATGGGCGACTCGAAAATGAAACGCCGATAGTCCGGGTTGTCCGGCCAGTTGCAGAAGTCCTCGATGAACCAGCCCGGATCTTCCGGCCGGCTCGCCACGATGGCGCGCGGGCTCGGGTGTGCGAGGTTCGCGTCGATTCCGGCACGCAGCAATGCCACCTGCCCCGCACTCAACAAACCACGCAGGCAGACCGCGCCGTCGCGCTGGTAGGCCTCGATGTCTTCATCACGGATCATGGCTGCCCCGATCGTAGCTCAGCGTGCCGCGGGAAATGAGGATTCCTCCCAGAAGAAAGGCGCCCGCGACCGGCCATCCGCCGCGCTCAGCGCCGCCGGGTCGAGCACCCGTCCGTTGGCGACGACGGTGTGGATGCGGTCGGAATGGCGGATGTCGGTGAGAGGATCCGCATCGAGCACGACCATGTCGGCCAGCTTTCCCGGCTCGAGCGTCCCGAGATCGGCCGCCATGCCGATGTGCTCCGCCCCCGCGGCCGTCGCGGCACGCAGCGCCTCCATGGGCGTCATGCCGCCTTCCACCATGAACCACATCTCCCAGTGCAGCCCGAGGCCTTCGCGCATGCCGTGGGCACCGGTCAGCACCCGCACACCCGCATCCAGCAGCTTCTTGGCGGTCTTCGCGCTCGCGAATGCGCTGATGTCCTCGCGCGGCACGCGCATGCGCCGGATCGATTCCGCCTGCAGCCGGTCCGGCGGCACGTAGCGCGAGAGCAGCGGATGACGCCACACGTCGCTCTGCTGATACCACCACTGTTCCCCGAAAAGGCCGTTCATCTGCACGATGAACGTCGGCACGCTGTCCACGCCGGTCTGGCTCCAGAGCTGGATCACGTCGCGATAGGCATTGATGGCGGGAAAGTTGTGCTCGATGGAGGTGCTGCCGTCGATGATCTGGCTCAGCACGCTCAGCGCCGCCATCGATTGCTCCGACATCACTCTCAGTCCCAGCTCATGCGCGGCCGCCATGATCTGCTGGCGCTGCTCGCGCCGCGGCTGCAGATACGCCTTCACCGCCGTGGCGCCGAAGGCCTGCCGCCGCCGCAGCTGCTTGAGCGCATCCTCGTAGCTCTCGATCACGGCGGTGTAATCGCGGTCCGGTGCGTAGAGGATGGTTCCGGTGCCGAAGATGCGAGGCGCCGTGATCGCGCCGGCCTTCGCGAGCTCGGAGGCGGCGAAATACTCCTCCGTGACCGGCGCCGGGTCGAACATGGTCGTCACGCCGAACGCGAGCGTCGCGAAGTTCTGCCAGTTCTGCTGCGGATGGATGCCGTGCTCGGCCTGGCTGCCGTGCCAGTGCGAATCGATCATTCCGGGAATCACGGCGCGGCCGCCGAGATCGATGATCTTCGCGCCGCGCGGCACGGCGACGCCGCCCGCCTTGCCGATGCCCGTGATCCGGTTTCCCTCGATGATCACGGTGCCGTTCTCGATCACCTCGTCGCCTCTCATGGTGATCAATCGTCCACCCGTGAGCGCCACGCTGCCTGCCGGCACGCTCTGCTGCGCCTCGAATCCGATCGGCCGGCTGGTCACGATGCCTTGCGGGCCATCGGCGCCGAACTTCCAGCTGGAAAGGGTCGCGCCGAGCGCCCAATGCAGCGTGCCGTCGGCCGACCAGCTCAGATAGGCTCCGCCGTCGCCGGTCGCGTGGAACTGAGGCACTGGTGCGGCTCCGTTGTCCACGCTCACTGCCGCTCCGGTGCTCAGGAGCGGCGTCACCAGCACCTCTCCGCGCTCGACTCGCGCCACCCAGCGGCAATCGGGCGAGACGAGCAGCTCGGTCGCGAATCCGGAGACGAGGTGGGCGCGCGCTTCGAGCCCCTGCCGATCGAGGCTCACCAGTGTCCTGTCCTCGTTGGCCCAATACCCGCCCGGTGGCTTGTCCGGATGCTGAGAACGCCGCGTCAGATATACCCGGCCATCCTTGCATGCGTGCGCGGCTTCGCCATCGGCCGTCAGCGCGCGCTCCCCGCCGGCCGCGATGGGCGTCACGACGATGCCCGGCGCCTGCGACCACGCGGAACCGAGCAACTCTCCTCCGGAAACGCGCCGATACAGGATCGATCGCCCATCGGCGGTGAATGCCGGCTCTACGTAATGACCTGGCTTGCCAGTCACGATCTCGGTCTTGCCACTGCCTACCCGAGTTCGCCGGACGCTCCCACGGGTGACGTCGTTCCACGTGCTGTAGACGACCCACTGTCCGTCGGGAGAGAACGACGGATAGAGCTCGAAATCATCGACCTGCTTCGTGAGCCGGCGAGGCTCGCCCTCTGGCAAGTCGCGCACGTAGATGTGGCCCAGTGCCTGATAGGCGACGCGATCTCCCCGCGGCGAGACCACGACCCAGCGCAGCGCCCTCACCGGGAAGCGCGCCGGCGCCGCAGCGAACGTCGGCACCGAGGGCTTCGACACGTCGAGCGTGCGGCGCACGTGGAACGGAATCACCGTTTCCTTCCCTCCCTCGAGCGCGAGACGACGGATCTTGCCGCCCGCCCAGAAGACGAGCGACTTTCCGTCGGGCATCCAGTCGAATGCGGGATACACGCCGTAATTGGCCCACAGCTCCTGCGCGTCCTGGTCGAGTCGCTCCCGCACGATGCGCTCGATGCCGCTCTCGAGATGCCGCACCACGAGCGCGCTCGACATGCCCTCCGCGTCGACGCCATGCCGCCGCACGTAAGCGAGATACTTGCCGTCTGGAGATGGCGTGGGCCTCACTCCGCCGCCCGAACCCGTCACCACGGTCTGCACGGCGTCGCTGCCGAGATCCAGCGAGAGGATCTCGTAGATGCCCTTGTGGACGTCCCGGTTGTACTCGAACGCATCGCCGGGCCAGGCGTCGCGGCTGAAGTAGACCTTCGTGCCATCGGAAGAGTAGACAGGCTCGTTGATGTCCTTCTGCGTGTTCGCGCGCTCGACGAGGCGCATTCCCGGCCCACCGGAGACCGGGAACATCCAGATCTCGCCCGCGCCGATCGATCGCGCCGCGGTGTAGTGCTTGCGCGCGACGATGAACCTGCCGTCGGGACTCCACGCCGGTGCCGTCGGGAAGCGGACCCGCTCGTCGGTGACCTGCCGGGCGTGCGTGCCATCGGCATCCATGATCCAGATGTTGTCGATGCCGCCGCGATCGCTGACGAAGGCGACCTGTCGCCCATCCGGGCTGAAACGCGGCTGGGAGTCGAAAGCCATCCCCGCCGTCAGTGCACGCGCCTCGCCTCCGGCGATGTCCACCACGAACAGATCGCCCAGCAGGTCGAACAGGATGTGGCTGCCGTCGGGGCTCACGTCGAGGTCCATCCAGGTCCCC
Source organism: Steroidobacteraceae bacterium (assembly GCA_044225565.1). GTDB lineage: Bacteria > Pseudomonadota > Gammaproteobacteria > Steroidobacterales > Steroidobacteraceae > CAVXAE01. Next base: position 8,310 of record JBGAIL010000160.1, read on the forward strand.
TCGTCCGTATCGATGCTCACCTGGGTACGCGCGCCGGGAGGATCGGCCACGTTCCAGGTGGACTGCGGCGCTGCATACAGCGGCAGCGCGACAAGGAAGGTGCAGGACAACGCAAAGGCTCGGAACGCTCTGCCGGACGACATCGAATCCTCCCCGTAAGCATCGCGGGGTCGTGTAGCTGGCCCTCCCCGCTCGCCCCGGATGCTCCGGGGTCCTGCCGCGGCTGGGAATACAAAGAGGCGGGCGAATTTTCGCACCTTTGCTCTCGCTCGAATGCAGGCACCGCGCGTGCCCCGCATCGGCCGGCGAGCCGGACCCGGCAGCGGGCCGTTTTGATCGTGCTACCATCCGCGGCCGGGAAAATGGGGCCGGTCCGGCGGCAGTGTGGGTAGGGCTGCATGCTTCAGAAGATCAGAGACGGGCTGCAAGGCCAGCGCTGGGTGGCCATCGGCATCATCGGTGCGCTGGCGCTGGTGTTCGCGGCCTGGGGCGCCTACGGCATCGTCGACCTGAACTTCGGGACCGGCAGCGACGCCGCCGCCAAGGTCGGCAAGGAGCGCATCTCGCTCGAGGAAGCGCGCACGGCCTGGAGCCAGCAGCAGGCCCGCATCTCCCAGCAGTTCGGCATGGACCTGCCGGAAGCGCTCAGGAAGCAGTTCCAGAACCAGCTGCTCGAGGAGCTCATCCGCAACTCCGTCATCAGCCAGCATGCTTCTGCGGCCGGCTATCGCGTTCCGGACACGCAGGTGCACGCGGCGCTGCGCGAGATTCCCGCGTTCCAGGTGGACGGCAAGTACAACCCGCAGGCGGCACTCGCCCGCCTCGCACAGGCAGGCGTGTCGGTGAACGAGCTCGAGCGGCAGGTGCGGCTCGACCTCCTGCGCACGCAGCTGCAACGGGGCATCCAGGCTTCGGACTTCGCCACTCCGGTGGAGCTCGAGCGCCTGCACGCGCTCGAGGACCAGCAGCGCGAGGTGCGCTACTTCACCCTCCCGGTCGAGAAGTTCGCGAACGTCGGCGCCGTGGACGATGCCGCCGTGAAGGCCTATCTCGAGAAGCACCAGGCGAGCTACATGACGCAGGAATCCGTGCGCCTCGCCTATGGCGAGCTGCGCATGGACCAGATCGCGCAGGCGATCACGATCACCGATGCCGACCTGCGCGAAGCCTACGAGAAGGCCAAGGGCAAGTACGGCCAGCCCGAGAAGCGTCACGCGCGGCACATCCTCATCGCGAACGGCCCGGACGCGGAAAAGACGGCCGCCAGCGTGCTCGCCGAAGCCCGCAAGCCCGGCCAGGACTTCGCCGCGCTGGCGAAGAAGTACTCGACCGACACCGGCTCCGCCGCGCAGGGCGGCGATCTCGGGTGGACCGAGCGCGGCTACTTCGAGAAGCCCTTCGAGGACGCCCTGTTCGCCATGAAGGCCGGCGACATCGCCGGCCCGGTGCGGACGCAGTACGGTTATCACGTCATCCGGCTCGAGGAAGCCCAGCCGGCGAAGTCGCGGTCGTTCGAGGAAGTGCGCCCGGAACTCGAGTCGCAGCTGCGCAGCGACCGCGCCACCGACCAGCTCGGCGACGTGCAGGAGCAGATCGTGCGCAAGCTCGAGGAGTCGAGCGCGGATTTCGATGCGCTCGTGAAGGAATTCCATCTCAAGGCCGGCGAGGTGCCGCAGTTCACGCGCGAGACCGGTGGCGCGCCGCTCGGCTCCGCGCCGGAGCTGCGCGAGCTCGTCTACAGCGCGCCTGTGCTCGACGAGAAGCACATCGGCGGCCCCATCGGCGTCGGTGAGGACCGGCTGGTCATCGTGAAGGTGCTGGAGCATCGCAAGCCCGCGCCTCGCCCCCTCGCCGAGGTGCGGGACGAGATCGTGGCGGCGATCCGAAAGGAACGCGGTGCCGAGGGCGCCATGAAGGCGGCGGATGCCGCCCGGGCCCGCCTGCTTTCCGGAGCATCGTTCGAAGAAGTGGCGAAGAGCCAGGGCGCCACCGCAGAGCCCGCCCATTTCGTGGGCCGGCGCGACCCGTCCACCCCGGCGCCCATACGCCGGCTCGCCTTCGAGGTGCCGAAGCCGGCCGGCAAGGCCGAATATCGCACCGTGGCGCTCGATGACGGCGCCGCCGCCGTGGTGGCCATCACCGCGTCACGTCTCGATCCGGAAGGCTCTTCACCGGAGCGCCTGAACGAGCGCCGCCGCGAGGCCGCCGCACGGCACGGCGCCGGCGACGTCACCGCCTACGTGGCGGAGCTGCGCCGCAAAGCCGACGTCACCAAGAATCCCAAAGCCTTCGAATAACGCCACCGCACCCGATCACCACCGCATTCCCGGCAGGGGGGCCTCTTGGCAGCGCAAACCGAATCCCGGCCGACGCCCGTCGCGCCGATCCTGATCGCCATGGTCGCCGGCGCCCTGCTCGGCTGGCTGCTCGGCCCCGACGCGCGCATCGGCAGCTTCGAAGTGATGAAGCTGTTCGACTTCGCGGGCTCGCTCTTCATCAACCTGCTCAAGATGCTGATCGTGCCGCTCGTCGCCGCATCGATCATCACCGGCGTCGCGGGGCTGGGCTCCGGGCGCGACATCGGCCGGCTCGGCGTGAAGACGATGGCGTTCTACGTGATCACCACCTTGATCGCCGTGCTCATCGCGCTCGCGCTCAACCACCTCGTGAACCCAGGCATCGTGGATGGAGCCCCGGCACGGCACCTGCTCGCCCTGGAAGCCGACACCTCCTCCGTGCAGAAGACGGTGGCGGAGCGCGCGTCGACCAGCGTATTCGACACACTGCTCAGCATCGTGCCGCAGAACATCATCGAGGCCGCCGCGGGCGGCAAGCTGCTGGGCGTGGTGTTCTTCTGTCTCCTGTTCGGCTTCTTCCTGGCGCGCATCGAGAGCCCGTTCCGCCAGACGGTGCTCGACTTCTGGCAAGGCGTGTTCCGCGTGATGATGCTCATGACCGGCTTCGTGATGCAGCTCGCGCCCGTCGGCGTGTTCGCGCTCACTGCGCGGGTCGTCGCCAAGTCCGGCTTCCACGCAGCCGGGCCGTTGCTCGCGCTGGTGGCATGCGTGCTCGCAGGACTCGCCATCTACGTGCTCGTCGCGATCCCGCTGCTCATCCGTTTCGTGGGTCGCGTCCGGCCCTGGCCGCTGTTCCCGGCGATCGGGCCAGCCATGCTCACGGCGTTCTCGACGGCTTCGTCGGCTGCGACGCTGCCTCTCACCCTGGAATGCGTCGAGAAGCGCGCCAAGGTGTCGGAGCGGGTGACGAGCTTCGTCGTGCCGCTGGGCACTTCGGTGAATCACGCCGGCAGCGCGCTCTACGAGTGCGCCGCCGCCATGTTCATCGCCCAGGCCTACGGCCTGCACCTCTCCTTCGGCGTGCAGTTCACGGTAGTGCTGTTCGCGCTCATCACTTCGATGGGCATCGCCAGCATCCCGGCGGCCTCGCTCGTGGGCATCGCCATCATCCTGGCCGCGGTCGGGCTGCCCGCCGAGGCGATCGGCGTCCTCTTCGTTTTCGAC
>JBGAIL010000161.1:0-10867 GCA_044225565.1 Steroidobacteraceae bacterium
CGTCGTCACGGAGCCGGTGGCGGGCGCGGCTGCGCACGATTGGCGGGCCATCTGGATCGTGCCGGCGGTGGCGGCGCTCATCGTGTTCGTGCTGTTCAGCGTGGCGTTCAGGCCGGCCCGCACGCGCTGACGTGGCCGGTGGACGTTGCGAGTCTTCCCAACGTAACCTGCGCGACCGCGCTTCGACGAGCGCGCGCCGTATCGGATCGGAGCAGGCATGAGCGGGGACTCCAGATTTCGGGTGGCGTTCTTCGGTCTCGGCAAGATGGGCGAGCCGATGGCCGGGCGTCTGCTGGACGCGGGCTTGTCACTGGCGGTGTGGAACCGCTCGGCGGACAAGGCGAAGGCGCTCGGGGCCCGCGGCGCGCGCGTCGCGGCTACGCCTCCCGAAGCGGCCGCCGGCGCGCAGTTCGTCATCGTGATGCTGTCCGACGGACCCGCGGTCACGGAAGTGCTGTTCGGGAAAGATCTTGCTGCAGCGCTGAACCCCGGCGCCGTGGTCATCGACATGAGCTCTATCCCGCCGCCGCTGGCACGCGAGCATGCGAAACGGCTGGCCGGGCTCGGCGTGCGGCATCTCGATGCGCCCGTGTCGGGAGGCACGCGAGGGGCAGCCGACGGCTCGCTGGCGATCATGGCTGGCGGTTCGCCGGAGGTTTTCGAGGCTGCGCGCCCGGTGTTGGGGATCCTGGGACGTCCGACGCTCATCGGCCCTTCGGGCTCGGGGCAACTCTCCAAGCTGGCGAATCAGACGATCGTGGCGGGAACCATCGGTGCGGTCGCCGAGGCCCTGCTGCTGGCCGCAGCGGGCGGGGCGGATCCGGCGAAGGTGCGCGAGGCGCTGAGCGGTGGCTTCGCGGATAGCACCATCCTCAAGCAGCACGGCCAGCGCATGCTGGACCGTGCGTGGCTGCCGGGTGGCCGCACGCGTACGCAGGTGAAGGACCTGCGCACGATCCTCGAAGCGGCTGCCTCGATGGGGCTCGAACTGCCTATCACGGCGAGAGTCACGGAGCTGTTCGAATCCAGCCTGGCGGCGGGTTTCGGGGAGTACGACCACAGCGCGCTGCTGCTCGAGCTCGAGCGGCGAAACCCCGGCGCGCGGGTGGGTAGCAGGCCCGACCAGAAGCCGGAGTGAGCGGGAAGCGACGCGCTACCCTCACTTCAGGCACTACCTACCCGATTCGGGGACCTCGTCGCAGATGCGGCGCGGTAGATTGACCCGCATCGAGACTGCCACAGGGCGCGCCGATGCGTCGATTCCTCGCTCCGTTCGTCTTCCTGTACGCGCCCGCCATCGCCTCGATGGGCGCCGAGGCGGCACCAGCGGAGGCGAGCTCGTTCTCGCCCGCCAATATCCGCGCACACGTCGAATTCCTCGCCGACGATCTGCTCGCCGGCCGCGAGCCGGGCACGCTGGGTTTTGACATCGCCGCGCGTTACGTGGCCACCCGGTTCGATGGATTGGGCCTGGAGCCTGCCGGCGAAGGCGGCGGCTGGTATCAACGGGTGCCGTTGGTGGAGAGCTCGCTGGTCGATGGCACTGCGCGACTCACCGTCGGCGCGCACGGGCCGGCGAGGGGCGCAAGGCTTCCGGCGAGCCGCGCACGACAATGGGCGAACGGCACGCACGTCATCATTTCCCCGAGTTTTCTCGAGCCCCAGTTGAACGTGGAGGCGCCGGTGGTCTTCGCCGGCTTCGGTCTTGACGCCCCCGAGCACGGATTCGACGACTACCGTGGCCTCGACGTGCGAGGCAAGGTCGTGGCGTATCTCATCGGGGCGCCGCGCGGAACACCGAGTGAGGTCGGGGCTCATCTGGTCGCCGAGAAGCAGAGGATGGCGGAGAAACATGGTGCCCTCGGCGTGCTGGCGCTGGAGACACTGGCGACCCGCAAGAGCTTTCCGTGGGTTCGGCGTCTGGATACCGATACGCTGGCCGCCGTCACGTGGGCGGATGCTGGCGGGAATCCTTTCGTGCGTGCGCCGGGCATTCGCGTCGCCGCCGCGCTCGACGAAACCACGACGCTCGCGCTCTTCGAGGGTGCCCGCGTGCCTTACGGCAAGGTTCTCGAGACAGCGGACCGGACGGGAGCCCGTCCCAGAGGTTTCCCGCTTTCCACCCGAGTGCGTGTGGAAGCGCACAGCCGGTTGCGTGCTTTCGACAGCCTCAACGTGCTCGGCCGCATTCCCGGCACCGACCCGCGACTACAGGGCGAAGCCGTGCTCATGATGGCGCATCTCGACCATGTGGGCTTGCGCCCGCTCGAGCGTGATGCAGGCGTGGCCGATGGCGCAGTTGACCGCATCCTGAATGGCGCAGAGGACAATGCGATGGGCGTCGCGGTGATGCTCGAGGTTGCGCGGGCCATGCGGACGGCAGGCGTGAGGCCGCGCCGTTCGGTCGTCTTCTTCGCGACTACCGCGGAGGAAAAGGGGCTGATCGGTGCAGACTACTTCGCGCACCGTCCCACGGTGCCGCTCGAACGGATCGTGGCGGCGCTGAATCTCGACATGCCGTTGCTCACCTACGACTTCGTGGACGTCATCGCCTTCGGCGCCGAGCATTCCACGTTGGGAGCACGGGTGGTGGTGGTCGCTCAATCCAACGGCGTGAAGCTGTCGCCGGATCCGATGCCCGAGCAGGGAATCTTCACGCGCAGCGACCATTACGCGCTGGTCAAGCGGGGCATACCGGCCGTGTTTTTCGCCACCGGGCAGGGCGGTGCCGGCAAGCTGGCGTGGGAAGCATTCCTGACGAAGCACTACCATCAGCCGTCCGACGACATCACGTTGCCGTTCAACTGGTCGGCGGCCGCACGGTTCGCGCGGATCAACGGGCAGCTGCTCACGGATATCGCCAACGCCGACGAACGTCCAGCGTGGCTCCGCGGCGATTTCTTCGGCGATACCTTTGCGCGCGACACGTCGCGATGACGCGGCGCGCTCAAATCCTTTCGATGGCGATTTCGCGCTGGGCGTCGAGGTTCAGCAGCACATCTGCACGGGCAGGCATCTCCTCGATGATATGCGTGGTGAGCCGCTGATAGTGATTGATGAACCGTGACATCTGCGCCTCGCTCATTACGCGCGAGACATCCGTTCCCGATGCGGCCATCCGGTCCCGCAGCTTGCGTTCCTGTTCCATCCGCCACTGAAACACGACGTCGAAGCTCGGCACCTTGAGCAGCACAAGCAGCTCCACCGTGCCGAACAGGCGTTGATATTCCCCTGCCAGCGCGGTGTTCACGTACCGCCGCCAGGTTCCGTCGGGATCCTCGTCGCGCTCCAGCGCGTTCACCGGTGCGCTCAATGCTTCGTCAGCCTGAGGCCTGGCTCCCAGGCACCAGCCCTCGAACAGGAGCACGTGCACGGGGCCTTGCTTCGAAGGCCATTCCTCGCGCGGCCGCCGGTCATCCCGTGCCTTGTCGAACGAAGGTAGTGCGACCTGCCCCGGCGAGCGCAGCGCTTCGATCAGCTCGATTCCCAACGCCACGTCATGCGTACCCGGCACGCCCCGAGTCTGAAACAACGGATGCACCTTCCGGCCGAGCGTGGCGCGCTCTGCGTGCGTCAGATAAAGATCGTCCAGTGAGAGCGCCGCGACGGACAGGCCCAGGCACTCGAGGAGCTTCCGCACCGATCCCACGGTCGTGGACTTGCCGCTTCCCTGCGGGCCGCAGAGCCCCATCGTGAGCATCTTCCCGCCCGCCGCCGCGGCTTGAGCCGCAACGCGCTCGGCGAGCGGTACGTGCACGCGCTCGATCGTCCTGCGATAGGACTCCGGCAATCCCTCGCTGGCCAGGAACGAATCGATCCAGCCCGTCGGATTCATCGTGGCTTCCCTTCGCCCCGGATGGCGGCGGCGGGGAGTCTACTCCTGGTGCTGCGGCCTGGATGTTTCCGGAGTCACAGGCTCGGCGGTGATGAGCTTCGCGACGCGCGGGCCGACCCAGCGTTCGAGATCGTCGATGAGCGTGAACGCCGCGGGCACCACCACCAGCGTGAGCAGCGTGGAAGTGATGAGGCCGCCCATCACGGCCACGGCCATCGGCGCCCGGAACGAAGCATCGCCGTGCAGGCCGACCACCACCGGGATCATGCCGGCGATCATGGCCACCGTGGTCATCACGATCGGGCGCGCCCGCTTGTGCCCCGATTCGAGGATGGCCGTGAGCCGGTCCTTGCCCGCGCGGATCTCCTCGATGGCGAAGTCCACCAGCAGGATGGAATTCTTCGCCACGATGCCCATGAGCATGAGGAAGCCGATGACCACGGGCATGGACATGGGGAAGCCGAAGATCATGAGCGCGAGGACGGCGCCGCCGATCGACAGAGGCAGGGCGGAAAGGATGGTGATGGGCTGGAACACGCGCGCGAAGAGCAGCACCAGCACTGCAAACACCATCAGCACGCCGGTGGCCATTGCGATGCCGAAGTTTGCGAAGAGCTCGCCCATCACCTCGGCATCACCCATCTCCACCAGGCGCACGCCCTGCGGCAGGTTCCTGAGCGTCGGGAGCGCCTTGATCCTGCTCATCGCGGTGCCCAGCGCGGCACCGCCGGCCAGATCCGCGTCGATCGCCACGCGACGACTCTGGTTGTAGCGCCGGACACGGGTCGGGCCCTGCCCGAAACTGATGTCCGCCACCGCCTTCAGCGGCACGGTCTGGCCCGTGGTGGTAGGTACGGGGAGGTTCTCGAGCGTGCCGATGTCGCGCCGGGCGCCTTCGAGGAGGCTCACCCGGATCGGGATCTGCCGGTCGGAGAGCGAGAATTTCGCGGCGTTCTGTGGCAGGTCACCGAGCGTGGCGATGCGGATGGTCTGGCTGATGCTGGCCACCGTGACGCCGAGTTCGGACGCGAGGTCGAGGCGTGGCCTGATCACGATCTCCGGCCGTTGCATGTCCCCGTTGATGCGTGGGTCGCGCAGCTCCTTCAGCGTGCGCAGCTCCGCTTCCAGGCGGCGCGCGGTGGCATCCAGCACCACCGGGTCGTCACCCGCCAGGAACAGCGTGACGTCGCGGCCCATGCCCGTGCCCGACTGGTTCTGAAAGGAGATGCGCGCGTCCGGAATCTTCTTCAGCTCCTGCATCACGCGCTGCTGCCAATGCTCCTGAGTGATTTCGCGTTCCTCGCGCGGCACCAGGTTGATGAACTGCTGCGCGGTGCGCACTTCACCGGATTCGTCGCCACCGATGGATTCGACGACGTCCTTCACCTCCGGCTGGCGGCGGACGACCTCGTAGGCCTGTGCCGAGACCGCCGCGGTCTGCTCGAGCCGCACGCCCGGGGGCAGCTCGATGTTGAGCTGCGAGGCGGAAAGGTCCGGCTGGGGCACGAACGCCTTGGGAATGACGACGAGCGCGCCGATGGAGAGCGCAAAGAATAGTGTTCCGCCTGCGAGCGTGAGCCAGCGGTGCTGCACGCACCAGCGCAGCGCTTGCATGTAGCGGTGCATGATGGGCCCGTCCGCATGTGCTGCGATGCTGTCCGGCCGCAGCGTGAAGGCCGCGATGACGGGCGTGATGAGGCGCGCCACGAGCAGCGAGAAGAACACTGCCGCCGCGACGGTGAGGCCGAACTGTCTGAAATACTGGCCCGTGATGCCCGGCATGAAGCTCACCGGCAGGAATACGGCGATGATGGTGGCGGAGGTGGCGACCACCGCGAGGCCGATCTCGTCCGCCGCATCCAGCGCCGCCCTGAAGCCCTTCTTGCCCATGCGCATGTGGCGCACGATGTTCTCGATCTCGACGATGGCATCGTCCACCAGCACGCCGGCGACCAGCGAGAGCGCGAGCAGGCTGATCTGGTTGAGCGTGAAGTCCATCCACTGCATGAACGCGAAGGTGGGGATGGCGGAGAGCGGGATGGCGAGCGCCGAGATGGCCGTGGCGCGCCAGTTGCGCAGGAAGAAGAACACCACCGCCACTGCGAGCAACGAGCCTTCGATGAGCGCGTTGATGGCGGAGTGGAACATCTGCTTGGTGTAGTCCACCGTCGTGAAGACCATCTTGATCTTCACCTGCGGGCTCTCCTTGCCGATCGCAGCGAGCTCGCGCTCCACGTCTTCCAGGACGTTGACGTCGGAGGACCCTTTGGCGCGGAACACGCCGAAGGTGGTCGCCGGGCGCCCGTTGAGCCGCGACAGCGTGCGGATCTCGGCTATGCCATCCGTGACTTCCGCGATGTCGCGCAGGCGCGTCCAGCGCCCGCCGCCCAACGCGATCTGCGTGTCGCCGAGCTGCGAGGCCGTGCGAGCGGAGCCGAGCACGCGAATGGATTGCTCGCCGCCGCCCACCTGCGCGCGCCCGCCCGGCGCATCCAGGTTCAGCTGCCGCAGCTGCTGGTTCACTTCGATGGCGGTGATGCCGAGCGCCTGCATGCGTGCCGGGTCGAGCTCCACCCGGATCTCGCGATTCACGCCGCCCCCGCGCTGCACCTGCGCGACGCCGGAGACGGTGAGCAGGCGCTTGGAGATGTTGTTGTCCACGAACCAGGAGAGCTCTTCCTCGCTCATGCTCGTGGTGCTGACCGCGTAGTACGCGATGGCGCCGCCTTCGATGTCGATGCGCGAGACCTGCGGCTCCTCGATGCCGTCGGGCAGGTCGGCCCGTACCTTGGAGACCGCATCGCGCACGTCCGTGACGGCACGATCGACCGGCGTGCCGATCTGGAACTCGATCATCAGGTAGGTCTGGCCTTCCATGGCGACCGAGGTGATGCTCTTGACGTTGCCGATGTTGGCGACGGAGGCTTCGATCTTCTGCGTGATCTGCGTCTCGAGCTCGGTGGGCGCCGCGCCAGGCTGCGCGACGGTCACGTTGATGAGCGGGAAGGAGACGTCCGGGCTCAGGTTCACCGGCATGCGGATGAACGCGACCGTGCCTACGAAGAACAGCACGACGAACAGCACCACCGGCAGCACCGGGTGGTGGATCGCCCACGCGGACATGTTCTTCATGACGGGGCCTTCTTCAGGCCTTGCCGGGCGCGACGGCTACGCGTTCGCCCTCGTGCAGGAAGCCGCCGGCCGTGGCGACCACGCGTTCGGTGCCGGTAAGGCCTTCGGCGATCACGATGCCTTCGGGCGTGGCGTTGGCGATGCGGACGGGACGGCGCTCGACGGCGTTCTTTTCGTTGAGCACGAGCACGTAGGCGCCGCGTACGTCCGACAGGACGGCGGTTTGCGGTAACACCGGCCGCTGCGCGTGGTTCACGATGACTTCACCGCGTGCGAACGCGCCGGGCCGCAGAGCGGAGTTCGGCGCGAGCGCAATGCGGATTTCCCCCTGCCGCGTCTGTGGATCGATGACCGCGCCGAGCAGGCGCACCTTGCCCTGGAAGGGCTCGACTATGCCGGTGAGATAAATGTTTGCCGTCTGGTTCACGGAGAGCGAGGCGACGTCGCGCTCCGCGATGAGCGCGCGCATTTCGATCTCGCCGTCTCCCGCGACACGAAAGAGGGTCTGGCCGGCGTTGGCCATCTGACCGACCTCCACGGTGCGGGTGAGCACCACGCCGTCGTCCGGCGAACGGATCTCCGTTTTCTGCAGGCGCGCCTGGGTTTCGGCGAGCTGCGCGGACGCGACCTTCACGCGTGCCGCGTCCGTCACCGATGCGGCGACCTTCACGCGTGCCGCGTCCGTCACCGATGCGGCACGGCGGCGCTCGATCTCCTCGACGGAGAGCGCGCCGGCGGTATCCATGCTCCTGGCACGCTGGAACTCCGCTTCGGAGAGCGCGGCCTGGGCGCGCGCCTCTTCCAGCGCCGCCTGCAGGCGCTGCACCTGGGGGCGCAGGATGGAATCGTCCAGCCTGGCCAGCACCTGGCCCTTCTTCACGTGATCGGAGACTTCCGCCAGCACGGCGACGATGCGGCCGCCTTCGCCTTCGGTGCCTATGGGCATGTCGTAACGGGCGGCGAGGGCGCCCGTGAACGTCACCGTGGAAGTGACGGCCGTGAGGCCCGGTACCGTGATGGTGACGAGGGGGATGGATTCCTGGGGGCCGTTGGCGGCATCCTCCCCGTCCGGGGCGCGTTGCGCCCACACGATGGCGGCCACCGCGACGAGGGTGGCGGCGGCTGCGACGATCCAGCGGGATGAAATGCGGGTGCCCACGGTGGTCCTTTACCCGGAAGCAGCGAGTTTGTTGCAGCCGGCGGCTTCCAGGCCGGATGACTCGGGGCGGGGAGGCTAACCCCCTTGCTCATGTCAGGGCAAGGGCTCGGTTTACCGCAAGAGAATGCAGGAAGTCCCTCATTTTCCGGGACGAATGGCACCCGCAAGCTTCCCGGCCTCGAGGGTCGGCCTCAGATCGCCAAACGGGTGGGAACGGCGAGAAAAACGAGCGGGGCGAGTTCACGACTACGCCCCGCCATCTCCTCTAGCGTCGGTTCTGGTCTATGCGCGTGGTATTGCGCTGGCTCTGCGGCGGGGGTGAGGGCGGTGAGGCCCGCCGCTCGGGGATGGCCGAGCTCCGCGGAGGCTGCCGCTCCATGACGCGGGCCGGAGGCGTGTAGCTGCGGGTGGGCGGCGGAGAAACCGTTCGAGCAGGCGGAACCGTGACTGTACGACCAGCTGACTGCGAGCTGCTGCTCGGCGGCGTGTAGCGGGGGATGGTGCGGCTGGGCAGCGTGCCATTCGGAACCGTCCGTGCCGGGATCGACGGACGCGAAATCTCGTTCCGCTCACGGCTCTCGCGAGCCTCCCGGAGCGCTTCCCTGTTCGTAGTGATCGTCGTGGTACGCGGCGTCGTGACGCGTGACCCCGCATCTCGATCCGGAGAGGCCTGCAGCCGCGGTGGCTGATATGTCGGGCGTGCCGCTGCGCGCAGCTCCGCAGAATTGCCTCGGCTGATGTATCGGGCAGCAGGAGCCGGCGGCTTCGCGGCCGTGAATGTCTGCCGTGGCAGCGCGACGACGTGATCCGCCGCCCGCTCATTCATGTATCGGCCCGGCTGAGCACGGCCCCGATACACGTTGGTGATGTGATCGACATTCACGATGGTTGTATTCGTGACGTTCACCTGCCGCACGTAACGATCGCTCGCGCGATAGCGTGGCACGTAAACTTCACGCGGGCCGAGCGGGAACCAGGCATATCCACCGCCGCGCGGCACCCAGCCGACCAGCGCCGGCGCGTACACCGGCCGGACGTGGCGCGGCCCCGGCACCCAGCACCACCGCGAGCGCAGGTAGGCCCAGCGGCCGTAGTGGAACGGCGCGAAGCCCCAAGGCGCCTGGTCGATCCAGGTCCATCCCCACGGCCCGATGTATGCCCACTGCCCGAAGCGATACGGTGCCCAGCCCGCCGAGATGCGCCTCGGGTACCACACGGAACCGTAGTAGGAGTCGGTCTCCCATACTCCGTACTCGTCCAGGTCTCTATACCCGATGACGTCGCGCGACACGTAGCGCGAGGAGGGTGAGCTCTCGTAATCGCGGGATTCGCGCCTTTCGGCCCAGGCTTCGAGCTCGTTGCGGGGGCCGAGCGAGCGCACGTCCTCCTGCAGCGACGAAGTGCCGGTATAGCGGCCTTCCTGCGACGCGTGCAGCGAGAACACCTGCTGGCCGCTTTCGATTTCGGTGCCACCTTCTCGTACGCCGACCACGGTGGTCTCGCCGCCGTTCTCCACCGCGAGCCGGTATTCGCCGGGCTCCATCAGCGAGACGCGCGCATTGGCCGTCTCGACTTCGATGCGATCCCCTTCACGCAGCTCGCGCACATGGATGACGGTCTCTCCGTCGATAAGGCGTAGCGCAAGCGTCTGGTCGTCCAGCGCGAGCAGCGAAATACTGCTGCGCTCACCGATGTGCAGGCTGGCGACGTCGACCTGCAGCTCCGCGCGGGCACGGTCACCGACATCGATCTCATCGCCGGAGGTGAGGGGGCGGTTGAGCTCGGCCCGTTCACGTTCCCCATTCTCCGCGGCCGCCAGGGAGACGTCGCCTTGTACGTAACTCAGGCGCGCGACCCGGTCCGGCGGGTCGGCCTCGGTCTCTTCCTGCGCGAATGCCCCCCGGCCGGCCAGCAGCACGACCGGCAGGATCGCGGCGATTCGGCTCCAGCGGGACAGGGCGCTCATGAGGCTAGGCTCCTCGTGTCAGGGGCTTGCAGATTGGGCCGAGCCGCCTGAATTGGCAATGAATACCGCCGGCAGCGGATCGAGCGAAATGGGCGCGGAAAGCCACATTGAGCTAACTCCCTGAGCGGGCAGTGGTTCCTGGGGAAGGGGAAGGGGGAAATGGTGCCGGCTCACAGAATCGAACTGTGGACCCCATCATTACGAATGATGTGCTCTACCAGCTGAGCTAAGCCGGCACGGCCTTCCGAGGGCGCGGATTCTACAGTCACCCGACGCGCCTGTCGCCAGATGCGCAAATCGAGGCGAAGCCGGCAGATATGCGGCTGGCTGCTGCGAATGGAGGGAGCGCATTCTGAAGCCCTCGTCGCATTCATCCATGGAGGGGCCAGGGATGGTCTCGTGTCGCGCCATATCGCAGGGATTCATGCTGCTCGAATTGCTCATCGTCCTTTTGCTGGTGGCGGTGCTCGCCGCTTTCGCCGTGCCGGGTTTCGGCGAGCTGCGCCGGTCCGTCGGCATCAGCACCGGGGCGAATCAGATGGTGTGGGCGCTGCACTACGCGCGCAGCGCTGCCTTGCTGCGTGGCCTGCCGACCGTGGTCTGCCTGTCCGCGGACGGCATGAGCTGCCTGGCAGGGGCGAGCGGAGCGGGTGTCGGCTGGATCATCTTTCATGATCGGGAGCGCGGCTCGCCGACTCAGTTCGGCGGTGCTGACGAGCTGCTGCGGGACGTGCGGTTGTCCCCCGGCTTCACGGTGCGGGGTACTCGAGCGGCC
>JBGAIL010000162.1:0-10838 GCA_044225565.1 Steroidobacteraceae bacterium
GAGTACACGCCCTTCGACGAGCTCAAGCGGCTGGGGCTCACGGCAGGCGTCGAGACCGCGGTGCGCAAGGCTTTTCCGGCGCAGACGGGCATGCTGGTGGTGAGCGAGGTGCTGCCCGGCTCGTCGGCCGAAGAAGCTCTGCAGCCGGGCGACATCCTCGTGAAGCTCAACAAGCGCTACGTGACTCAGTTCGAGCCGCTGGAGGAAGTGATCGACGATGCCGTCGGCGGCACCGTGGAGCTCGAATTGGAGCGCGGCGGGCAGCCCGTATCGGCCAGGGTCGCCGTGGGCGATCTGCACGCCATCACCCCGAGCTCGTACCTGGAGTTCGGGGAAGCGATCGTGCACACGCTCTCGTACCAGCAGGCACGGCATTTCAATCTGCCGGTCAAGGGTGCGTATGTCGCGAACCCGGGCTACGTGTTCGGCGCCGCCGGCATTCCGCGTGGCGCGGTCATCACGAAGTTCGATGCGCGGGACATCGCGACGGTGGACGACCTGGAGACCGCCGTCGCCGACCTCAGCGACGGCCAGCGGGCACGCGTGCGCTTCTCCACCATCGACGATCCCAACGGCAGCCAGTTGCGCGCCGTCCGCATGGACCGGCGCTGGTTCCCCTCCAACCGCTGCACGCGGGACGACAATCAGGGGCTGTGGCTCTGCAAGCCGCTGTCGACCGGAGCGGCGCCGAAGCCGTTGCAACCGGGCAGTACGGACTTCCCACGCTACAACGACGCGCGGCTCAACTACATCGCACCCTCACTGGTGCTCGTCAGCTTCGACATGCCTTACTCGGTTTCGGGCATCACGGAGCGCAACTATCACGGCACCGGCCTCGTGGTGGACGCGGAGCGCGGCCTCGTAGTGGTGGATCGCAACACGGTGCCCGTCGGCGTGGGAGACGTGAACATCACGTTCGCCGGCACGCTCGAGGTGCCCGGCAGGGTGGTCTACATCCATCCTCAACACAATCTTGCCGTGGTCGCTTACGATCCCAAGCTCATCGGCACCACGCCCGTGCGCACGGCGAAGCTCGGTGTGCGCGACCTCTCGCCGGGCGAGACCGTGACGGTCGTCGGCTTCGGCGGCGACGGGGTCATCCGCTCGCGCAGCACCGACATCGCGGACATCGAGCCTCTGCAGCTTCCTCTCTCTCGCACAATGCGATTTCGGGACAGCAACGTCGAAGGCATACAGCTCGTAAACCCGCCCACGGATTTCGACGGCGTGCTGCTCGAGAAGTCGGGGCGCGTGGTGGCGCTGTGGTCCAGTTTCTCGTTCGAAAGCGGCCGTGAGGTGGTGCAGGACAACCGCGGCGTATCCATCGATCTCGTCGCCGAGATGCTGGGACGCGTGCAGAGCGGTCAGCCGTTACATTCCCTGGAAGTGGAGCTGGAGCCCATCCCGCTCTCCACGGCCCGGGATCTCGGCCTCACGGACAGCTGGGTCGCGAAGCTGGCGCAGCACGCGCCTTCCGATCGGGAAGTGCTTTCCGCGATCCGCATGGTGGGCGGCTCGGCTGCGGCGCAGGCGTTCCGGCAGGGGGACCTGCTGCTTTCCATCGACGACAAGGTGGTCACGCGCTTCCGGGAAGTGGAGCGCGCGGTGGCGGACAAGACGCGCGTGAAAGTGGTCGTCTGGCGCGGTGAGGGTGAGCAGACGCTGGACGTTGCAACAGCGGCACTCACCGGCGGCGACGTGGACAGGCTGGTGCAATGGGCCGGCGCCACATTGCAGGCGCCGCACCGCGCGATGAGCGCGCAGCGCGGCATTCCTCCGGAAGGCGTTTACGTAGGTTATTTCTCGTACGGCTCGCCTGCTACGCGCTATGGCCTGTATCCGGGCCGGCGCATCACCGAGGTGGACGGCGTGCCGACGCCCGATCTCGATGCGTTCCTGGCGGCAGTGACCGGCCGGCCCGATCGCTCCTCGGTGCGACTGCGCACGATCACCTGGAACAATGCACCGGAAGTCATCACCCTGAAGCTGGACAGGCACTACTGGCCCGCCTACGAGTTGCGGCGGACGGAGCGGGGGTGGGAGCGCAGGACGCTGGAGTGAGCGTTGCCTGGGAGCTACGAGGTTACGTCAAGCGCTCGTGGTGGGGAATAGCATAAAAGCTCGGCGCCTGCGAGGGAGCGCGGCGCTGAATGCGGCTTCCAGGACCGCCGTGAACCCGTCCATGGGGGCTTCGTGAAAAACGTCCTGTTTTTCACGATCCTGGAAGCCGCATTCAGCACCACGCTCCTTCAGCCTGCGAGATAAGATTCGCGTCCCGGTCGCTCGGGGTTGCTTGGGTTCTTCGATGGTTCAGATGCGTGCCAGTCAGGCTGAGCTGGATGCTGCCGTGCAGGCGCTGCGCGACGGCGAGCTCGTGGCGTTCCCGACCGAGACGGTCTATGGGCTGGGCGCGAGCGCGCAGAATCCGGCGGCGGTCCGCAAGATCTTCGAGGCGAAGGGCCGGCCCACCACGCATCCCGTCATCGTGCATCTCGACAGCCCGCGGTATCTGCCCCGCTGGGCGCGGGAGGTGCCCGATGCTGCCGCGAAGCTGGCGGAAAAGTTCTGGCCAGGGCCGCTCACCATGGTGCTGCCGCGCGCCGCCAACGTTCACGATCTCGTCACGGGTGGGCAGGACACTGTCGCCGTGCGCGTTCCTTCGCATCCCATGGCGCAACAGCTCCTTACGGCGTTCGGCGGGGGTATCGCCGCGCCTTCAGCGAACCGCTTCGGGCGTTTGAGTCCCACCCGTGCGGAGCATGTGCGGGAGGAACTGGGCGATGCCGTGCGCGTCGTGCTGGACGGAGGCGAGAGCAAGATCGGCCTCGAGTCCACCATCGTTTCCGTGGACTCGGCTTCCGGCGTGCGTCTGCTGCGCCCGGGAGCCATCACCGTCGCGCAGATGCGTTCGGTGGTGGGCGACGTCCACACGGATGCCGGCGCGGAGGCGCCGCGCGTGCCGGGCAGCACACCTTCCCACTATGCGCCGGTCACACCGATGACCATCGTCGCCGAAGGCGAGGTGGACTCGCAGGCGGCCGCGCTTTCGGCCGGTGGGCGTCGTATTGCGGTGCTCGCGCAGCGGCTGCCGCTGAAGAGCCATACGCACGTCACCTGGATCAATGCGGGCCGCAGGCCGGCCCAGTATGCCCACGATCTCTACGCCAATCTCCGCACGCTCGACAAGGCGGGCTGCGAGCAGATCCTCGTGCAGGCGGTGCCCGAAGACGAGCGCTGGGACGCGATCCGCGACCGGCTCACGCGCGCCGCAAGCCGCATCGAGGAAGGCGACGACACCGGCTCCATGGCCGTGCTTCCTTGATGGGCAATAAAGTCGCCTGCGGCGCTTTTTGCGGACATCAGCTTCGTTGCCGGCGGGCAAAGGCGCGACTTTGCCCGCCTGCTCTGAGGTAACACGGCAGAATAGACACATGCTGAATCGTTCCGCGCCGGTGCGCTACATCGACCCTTTTCTGGACAAGGAGATCCGCCGCCTCGTGCGCGAATTCGGCTCTCCACTGCTCATCGTGGACTGCGAGCGCGTGCGTGTGCAGTACCGCAAGCTGCACAAGGCGCTGCCCGGAGTCGATCTCCACTACGCCCTCAAGCCGCTGCCGCACGCGGCCGTGGTGCAGACCATCCTGGGGGCCGGCGGCTTCCTGGATCTCGCCACCACCGGCGAGGTGCAGCTGGTCTCGCGACTCGGCGTGTCGCCGGAGCGTTGTGTGCACACGCATCCCATCAAACGGGACTCGGACATCCGCAACGCGCTGCATTTCGGCGTCCGCGTGTTCGTGGCCGACAACCCGGACGAGGTGCGCAAGTTCAAGCCGTATGCGGACAAGGCGGAGCTGCTGCTGCGAGTGTCCTTCCGCAGCCCGGGCGCGGTATGTGACCTCTCGCGCAAGTTCGGCTGCGACCCCGAGCAGGTGCTGGCGCTGGCGCGCGTGGCAAAGGACCTCGGCATCGAAGTGCGCGGCCTTTCATTTCACGTGGGTTCGCAGACCCCCGATCCCGCCAAGCACGTGGAAGCCATCGGTGCATGCGGCAAGCTGCTCAACGAAGCGCGCCGTGAGCATCTCGGCGTGTTCGACACGCTGGACATCGGCGGCGGATTCCCCATCGCCTATCTGCAGCCGGCCATCGACATCCGGCGCTTCTGCGCGCCCATCCGCGCGGCGCTCGGCAAGCTGCCGCAACGCATCCGCGTCATCGCGGAGCCGGGGCGCTTCATCGTGGGCCCAGCCGCCATCGGCGTTGCTTCGGTGATGGGTCGTGCGCAGCGCGAGGGGCACTGGTGGTACTACCTGGACGACGGGTTATACGGCTCCTACAGCGGGCAGATCTACGATCACGCCCGCTACCCCGTCGAGCCGCTGCGAGGCGGCACCCAGCGCTTCCCCTCCGTGCTCGCAGGGCCCACCTGCGACAGCATCGACGTCATCGCCGAGAACCTGTTGCTGCCGCATCTGAAGGCGGGCGACCTCATCGTAGGCAAGGCGATGGGCGCGTACACGTGGGCGAGCGCTTCCGATTTCAATTTCTTTCCCAAGGCCACCGTGGTCGCCGTGAACAGCGAGGTCGGCGACCTCGGGCACGTCACCACGATATGAAGAAGGCCACCGTCGACCACGAGACGGTGATCCACGCGCAGGTGGTGGCGGCGCGCGAGGGCCGCGAGCCTCGCGTCGTGGCCCGTCTTTATTCCGGCTGGGTGCTGTTCGGCGAAAGGCAGTTCGTGCGGGGTTATTCGCTGCTGCTTCCCGACCCGGTGGTACCCACGCTCAATGCGCTCGGAGCGAAGGAGCGTGGCCAGTTCCTGAGCGACATGTCGCGCGTGGGCGATGCCCTGCTCAAGGTCACGGGTGCCGCCCGAATCAATTACGCCATCTTCGGCAACCAGGAGCCGGCGTTGCACGCGCACGTGGTCCCACGCTTCGTGGATGAGCCCGCAGCCATGCGCGTGGCACACCCATGGGCCTACGACTGGTCGGCGGCGCCAGCCTTCGATCGCACCTTGCACAAGGAGCTCGCGGACGCGCTCCGGCACGAGCTCACGCGCATGGGCGTCGCCAAGGCGATGCGCTACGATCCCGGGGCCAATGCATGAGCTCGTCATCAAGGGGCTGTCGCGCAGCTTTCGCGAAGGCGGGCGCGTCCATCGCGTGCTGGATGGACTCGATGCGCGCTTCGCACCCGGCGAGGCCGTCGCGCTCATCGGCCGCAGCGGCTCGGGGAAGTCGACCCTCCTCAATCTGATCGGCGGGCTCGACCAGGCGGACGCCGGCTCCATCCACGTCGGTGCGGAAGAGGTCACTGCGTTGCGCGAGCCGCAGCTCACCCTCTTCAGACGCCGGCGCATCGGCTTCGTCCACCAGTTCTTCAACCTCGTCCCGACGCTCGATGCCGGCGAGAACGTGCGCCTGCCACTCGAGCTCAACGGCATCCGCGGGCACGAGGCACGGCGGCGTGTGGCGGGAATGCTGCGTGAAGTGGGGCTCGAGGATCGCATCGACAGTGCAGTGGATGCGCTTTCGGGCGGGGAACGGCAGCGCGTGGCCATCGCGCGTGCTCTGGTTCACGAGCCCTCTTTACTGCTCGCGGATGAGCCCACGGGCAATCTCGACGGCGAGACGGCACAGAGGGTGCTTCCGCTGCTGATGAATCTCGTGCGCACGCGTGGGGCCACGCTGCTGCTCGCCACTCACGATCGCTCTCTCGCTGCGAGCGCGGATCGGGTGGTGGAGCTTCGCGAAGGAAGGCTGATCTCCGTCGATTCGGGTGACTGATGGGCGCGCTGCTCGCCGCCAGCCTGAGGCATCTGCTGCAACATCCCGCGCAGCTGGCCCTGGCGCTGGTCGGCCTCGCATTGGGCGTGGGCACGCTGACAGCGGTGGACATCGCGATTGCGAGCTCGGGGCGGGCCTTCGAGCTTTCCCTGGACGCAGCGAACGGTGCGGCGACACATCAGATCGTCGGCGGAGCGCGTGGCGTGGACGAGAGCGTCTATGCGGCCTTGCGGGCGCAGCGTCTGGGCCTCGAGATCGCGCCGGTCGTCGAAGGTTACGTGACCGTTGGGGGTCGCGCTTTGCAGTTGCTCGGTGTCGATCCACTGGTGGACGAGCGCGTGCGCGGGCGTGCGAGCGGTGTGCGCATTGGCGTAGATTCGGGTTCTGGCACTAGCGTGGGCGAGAACACTGACGCCTCGGAAAGCGGCTATCTGCTGCGCTGGCTCACCGAGGCGGGCGCCGTGTTGCTGGCGCGTCGTACGGCCAGCGAACTGACCGTGGCCCCAGGCGGAACCTTCGAGCTGACGGTCGACGGCCGCGCCCATCACGCCACGTTGCTTGGTGTGCTGGATGACTCCCTTGGCGCGGGCTTCGACGCCCTGATGCTCACCGACATCGGCCAGGCGCAGGAATGGCTGGGCCTCGTCGGCAAGCTTTCACGTATCGACGTGCGCGCGCCGGCGGGCGAGCACGGTAGGGTGGCTCTCGAGTCCTTGCGCGCCCAGTTGCCGCCGGGCGTGCATCTGGAAGAGACCCAGCGCCGGGCGCGGCAAAGCCTCGACATGTCGCGGGCCTTCACGATCAACCTTCAGGCGATGAGCCTGCTCGCGTTGCTCGTCAGCGTGTTCCTGATCTACAGCGCCGTCAGCTTCGCGATGGTGCAGCGGCGTGGCGTGTTCGGGGTGCTGCGCGCGCTCGGCGCGACGCGTGGGAATCTTTTTGCGGTCGCGCTCATCGAAGCCGCTGCGCTCGGTATCGCGGGCACGGCGCTGGGCATGATGCTCGGGCTGCTCATCGGCCGGGAGCTCGTCGCGCTCGTGTCGCGCACCATCAACGATCTCTACTTCGTGGTGGCGGTCAACGAGATCGCGTTGCCGCCGGTGACGCTGCTCAAGGCCGTGCTGGCAGGGCTGGGCATCACGCTGGTCTCCGCGGCTCTGCCGGTAGCGGAGGTGGTGAACAGCGCGCCTCGGCTCGGCTTGCTGCGCTCGGTGCTCGAGCAGCGGGCCGTGCGGCTCTCGCGGTGGCTGGCGGCCGTTGCGGTCGTGCTGTTCTTCCTGGCTGTCGCGACGGTGCTGTGGTCCGAGCGGAGCCTGTTTGCCGGCTTCGCGGCGTTGCTCATGTTGCTGCTGGCCGTAGCGGCGCTGGCGCCGGCCGCACTGCGCGTCACGGCAAGCCTTGCCGCGCGCTGGCTCGGCAGCGCGAGCGTGACAGCGAACATCGCGCTCCGCGGCATCGCCGAGTCGCTCAGCCGCACCGGTGTTGCGGTTGCCGCGCTCGCCATGGCGGTGGCAGCGATGATCGGTGTCGCCATCATGGTGGACAGCTTCCGCGAATCGTTGCGGGGCTGGCTGGAGCGCAGCCTGCGTGCGGATTTCTACGTGAGCGCCCCAGGTCCGGGTTTCGCGCGGCCGGAGCGCCAGCTGGATACGGCAGTCATTGAAGCGCTGCGCGCGGTGCCGGGCGTAGCGGACCATGGCGCGAGTCGCCGGGTCACCGTCGAATCCGAGCGTGGCCCCGTCGTGGTGGATGCGGTTCAGTTTCCGCGTTCCGTTCCGCCCACTTTCGAGCTGGTCGCGGGCGATGCGAAAGACGTGTTGCCGGCCTTGGCGCGCGGCGCGCTCGTGATCTCCGAGCCGCTGGCCTGGCGACTCGCGCTGTCCAAAGGTGATCGGCTCACGCTGGTGACGGCCCAAGGCCCGCGGGCGTTTCCGATCGCCGGGGTGTATCGCGACTATGGCAACGATCGCGGCAATGCGCTCATGAGCCGCGACGTGTACCGCGAAGCCTGGCGTGATGACGCCATCACCGCCCTGGGGCTGTACCTGGCACGCGGGGCGGATGCTGCGCGAGTGGGTGATGAATTGCGCGTGGCGGCGCGTTCCCGGCAGGCGCTGCTCATTCGCAGCAACCAGGAGCTGCGCGCGCTGACGATGAGCATCTTCGAGCGCACGTTCGTCATCACGCGCGTGCTCAACTGGCTCGCAGCCGGGGTGGCGGCGATCGCGCTGACGAGCGCGCTGCTCGCCTGGCAGCTCGAGCGGGCTCGCGAGCTCGCCATCCTGCGTTCGCTGGGGCTGACGCCGCGCGGCGCAGGCGCTCTCATCGAAGGGCAGACCCTGTTCATGGGCCTGGCCACGTTCCTGGCCGCGATTCCCGCGGGGCTGCTCACGGCGATGCTGCTCATCGAGGTGATCAACCGGCGCGCATTCGGCTGGCACATCGAGTTTCACCCGGCGCTCGCGCAATTCGTCAACGCGCTGGCCCTGGCGCTCGCGGCTTCGGCCTTCGCGGGCCTCTTCCCGGCATGGCGGGCGGCCCGCGCGCCCATCGCTTCGGAGATGCGCGAGGAATGAAAGGGTTCTTCGTCGGCGTTGCAGCATGCCTGGCCTGGGCGCCATGCGGCGCAGTGGAGGCACAAACCCGCCTGGACCTGCTGCGCGGGGATTCGGAGTCGCGGCGATTCGCGCAGGCGCTGGAGCCGCGCACGTTCGCGTTTCCGCGCGATCACGGCCCCCATCCTGAATTCCGCCACGAGTGGTGGTACGTCACCGGTCACCTCGAATCCACCGGTGGCCGGCGCTTCGGCTTCGAGCTCACGTTCTTCCGCTACGCGCTCGCGCCGCCCCCGGCTCAGGCCACCGTGCAAGGCGCGAGCGCATGGCGTGCGAACCAGGTGTACATGGCGCATTTCGCGGTGACCGACCTCGATCGGCGGCAGTTTCACTTCGACGAACGCCTTTCGCGGGAAGCGCTCGGGCTTGCGGGCGCGCAGGCCGCGGACGGCGCGGGGTCCCTGTTCCGCGTCTGGCTCGACGACTGGGTGCTGGAAGCGGCACCGGAAGGCTGGTCGTTGCGCGCCGCCGCGAAGGGCTACTCCCTGGACCTGCGCCTGCAGCCGCAGGTCGCCGAAGTGCTCAACGGCGAGGCCGGCCTCAGCCGCAAGTCCGCAGTGGCCGGTGCGGCGAGCTACTACTATTCCGTGCCTCGCATTGCGGCCAGCGGCCGCCTCACGCGCGACGGCTCCTCGTTCGACGTGCAGGGCGCCGCGTGGCTGGACCGCGAATGGGGAAGCGGTTCGCTCGCAGCGAACCAGGCGGGCTGGGATTGGTATGCGCTGCAGCTCGATGACGGCAGCAATCTCATGTTCTACACCGTGCGCCGCAAGGACGGCACGAGCGATCCTTTCAGCGCCGGTACCTGGGTGGGTCGCGATGGCGCCATCCGCCATCTGGGCGAGAGCGACGTCCACATCGAGGTGCTCGATCACTGGTCGAGCCCGCGAGGCGGCCGGTATCCCGCTCGCTGGCGGCTGCACGTGCCGGTCCTCGCGCTCGACCTGACCGTGCAGCCGCTGTTGCCCGACCAGGAGCTGCTGACCCGCCCGAGATACTGGGAAGGCGCCGTGGAAGTCTCCGGGCGCCAGGAAAGCCGTGCCGCCACCGGCCGGGGCTACGTCGAGCTCGTGGGCTACGCGGCTTCCCGGTAGGGCGCAAGGCCCCCCTGCGACAATCCGCGGTCTGCGGGTCTACAATGCCCGCAAAAGTGCGCCGTCCAGGCGCCGACACCTGAAGGGGAGCGACCCGTGAATCTCAACAAGCTGATCGAGCGTGTGCGGCTGCTGCTGACCTCACCCAGGAGCGAATGGCCAGTCATCGCTGCGGAGCCGGCGACGGTAGGTAGTCTCTATACCGGGTACATCCTGCTGCTCGCCGCCATCCCGCCGCTGTGCAATTTCCTCAAGACCACGCTCATCGGCTACGACCCGCTGGGCCTCGGTGCCTTCCGCGTCGGCGCGAGCGCCGGCCTCGGCATGGCGATCGTGGGTTACGGGCTGTCGCTGGTGCTCATCTACGTGGTGGCGCTCATCATCGACGCTCTCGCGCCGACGTTCGGCGGGCAGAAGGATCGTATCCAGGCGCTGAAGACCGCGGCGTATTCCTACACTGCGGCCTGGGTCGCCGGCATCGGCATGCTGCTGCCTTGGATCGGCCTCCTCATCGCCATCGCGGGCATGGTCTACAGCATCTATCTGCTCTACGTGGGACTGCCGCACACGATGAAGTCGCCTCCCGACAAGGCGGCAGGCTACACGGTGGTCACCGTCATCGTCGCGATCGTGCTCAGCTGGATCATCGGTCTCGTGACGGCCGGGGTGATGGGCTCCGCCATGTGGGCCAGCGGCGTGCGCGGCGCGTCCGCGCCTGCCGCCGCCGAGGGCAGCTTCGATCCCGACAGCCCGCTCGGCAAGCTCGAGGCCATGGGCCGCAAGGCGGAGGCGGCGAGCAAGCAGTTGGAGGCGGCGCAGAAATCCGGCGACGCGAAGCAACAGGCCGAGGCCGTGGGCCAGATGATGGGCGCCGTGTTCGGCGCCGGCTCGGCCGAAGCGCTCGCTCCGGACCGTCTGAAGGGCTTCGTGCCCGATGCGCTCGGCGGCCTGCCGCGCACGGAGGTTTCCGCAGAGCGAAACGGTGCCATGGGCATCCAGGTGGCCACCGCCAGCGGGCAGTATTCCGACGGCTCCGGCCGCCACCTGCGCCTCGAGATCACGGATTCGGGCGGTGCCGCGGGCCTCATGGGGCTCGCGAGCTGGGCGATGGTCGAGCAGGAGCGCGAGACTGGCAGCGGCTACGAGCGCACGCGCAAGGAGAACGGGCGCATGGTGCACGAGGAGTGGAACAAGGACAGCGGCAGCGGCGAATATGGCGTGGTGCTGGGCGAGCGCTTCCTCGTAAAAGTGGCGGGCGGCGGCGGCAGCGTGGATGATCTGAAGGCTGCGGTGGCGGGACTGGATCTTGCCGGTCTCGAGGCCCTCAGGAACGAGGGCGT